>CALXFK010000041.1 GCA_944387575.1 uncultured Clostridia bacterium | reverse complement strand
AATGCACTCCTCCGGGATTATATGCGCCTGGTTTCCCGAAAAACGAATCGATTTGACTGGACAGTGCCGTATGCACTTATAGCAGTTTTTACAGTTGGACTTTTTAAGTGTAAGACAGTTGGGCATTCCGGTCATTTCCTTTCGGCGTTTAATGGGACCAGCACCTTCTCGTTAAAGAAGGCGCTGATTGTGTCCGGTGTGACCCCGGTGTATACGTCGTCGTCGACAAAAATAGTCACCCCTATGCGGTTACACCTGCCGGAGCAGAAACTGCCGGCAAGTGTAACGTCCGCATCCAGGTGGTTGTCGGCGACCGCTTTTTGTAGGAACTCGACTATTTCGTACGAGCCCTTCAGGCAGCACGAACTTCCGACACAAACCTGAATAATCATATATTTTATTTCCGTACCCGGACTTAGGCTTTGGGGAGGATTTCGGAGGCGAAGAACTGGTCGACAGTCTCAGGAGAGACGGAGTGGAACTGGTCGTCAACGGTTACACAGACGCCCTGCTCGCACTTGCCCATGCAGAAAGTTCCGCTGAGCTCGACCTTGTCGCTGAGGTCGTTGGTGCGAATGAGGTACTGAAGCTGCTCAATGACTTTGCGCGAGCCCTTTATGTGGCAGGAACTGCCGATACAAACAGTTACTTTCATTTTTACTCACCTCTACTGGTAATCACTGATAATCGACAACGTGGACCCAGGAATGCAGGAACTCGCGCTCCTTAGCGTTGCCCTTGACCGACTGGGAGGCGGCAACTATCGGCATCCACTTCTGAACGTACTGCTTTGCGGTGTCGCTCTTCTTGCAGAAGAGGTCGAGGTACTTGGTAGCGCCGTCTATGTCGCCGTTGAGCCAGAAGAGGAGGTAGGTGCGCGCGGCATCGGCAGAGGCGTTGCCCTGGGTGGCGTGCGCCCAGTCGATTATGAACGGGGCGCCGTCCTCCGAGATAATGATGTTGGAAGGATTGAAGTCTCCATGACAGAGCTTGTTGTGTTTGGGCATGCCCTCGAGCTGCATGTGCAGGTCATAGCGGGTGGTGGCGTCGAGGTCGGTCTCGTTGATCTTCCGGTGCATCTTCTCCTGGAGCATGTTCAGCTTGGGGCAGGTGTGAGCCTGGACATCAAGCTGGAGGTCGACGAACTTTGCGAGGTATTCGTCCTTGCGGGTCGGCTCCTCCTGCATCATCTGGGCAAGAGTCTTGCCCTTGATGAACTCGGTGACGATCGCCCACTTCCCGTCAATGGTGGTGACCTCAAGGAGCTTGGGGATGTTGAGACCAGTCTGTTCGACGCGTGCGTGGTTGAGTGACTCGTTGAGAATGTCCGCCTTCGAATAGTCCTCATTGAAGACCTTTATACATCTGTCGCCGTCGCGATAGACTGTCTTGGCGGTTCTCACAGCAATTATTCTGTCGAGCTTCATTCTGCTTTTACCTCCCTTTTTCTATTAAGCCTTGGTGCTGCGGGTACGCTTGGACGCCTTCTCAGCTGCCTGATCTGCGGAGGGGATCTCCTTCTCCACAAAGCTCTTGCCGTAGTAAGCGTCGAGGTACATCTGCTTTATCTCGCTCATGAGCGGGTAACGCGGGTTTGCGCCGGTGCACTGGTCGTCGAACGCCTGCTCGACCATCTCGTCGAGACGTGCAAGGAAATCAGCCTCGTCCGGCACGTAGTCGCGGATGGTAGGCTTGATACCGACGCGAGCCTTGAGTTCGTCGATGGCGTGGATGAGGTTCTCGAACTTCTCCTCGTCGCTTGCACCCTTGATGCCGAGGTAGTTAGCGACCTCTGCATAGCGGGCGAGGGTGTGCGGGTGACCGTACTGCGGGAAGGTACCCATCTTGACCGGAATCTCCGCGGCGTTGAAGCGAAGGACTTCGTCTATCATGAGGGCGTTTGCGACGCCGTGTGCAATGTGGTGGAATGCACCGAGCTTGTGTGCCATCGAATGGCAGACGCCGAGGAACGCATTTGCAAATGCCATACCGGCCATGGTGGCGGCGTTCGCCATCTTCTCGCGGGCGACCGGGTCGTTCAGACCGTTGTCATAGGCGCGCGGCAGATACTCAAAGACTATCTTGAGCGCCTGGAGAGCCATCGCGTCGGTGTAGTCGGTAGCCATCATCGAAGCGTAAGCCTCGAGTGCGTGGGTCACTGCGTCGATACCGGACGCTGCGGTGAGACCCTTAGGAGCGGTCATGTGGAAGTCGGCGTCGATGATAGCCATATTCGGCATGAGCTCGTAGTCTGCGAGCGGGTACTTGACGCCGGTCTTTTCGTCGGTGATGACCGCGAACGGAGTGACCTCGGAACCAGTGCCGGCGGAGGTGGGTATCGCGATGAAGTAGGCCTTTTCGCCCATCTTCGGGAAGGTGTAGACGCGCTTACGGATATCCATGAAGCGCATTGCCATATCCATGAAGTCCGCCTCAGGATGCTCATACAGAACCCACATGATCTTCGCGGCGTCCATAGCGGAACCACCGCCGAGAGCTATGATGCAGTCCGGCTTGAAGGCAGCCATCTGAGCGGCGCCGGCCTTTGCGCATGCGAGGGTCGGATCGGGTTCGACATCGAAGAAGGTAGTGTGCTGGATGCCCATCTCATCGAGCTTATCGGTGATCGGACGGGTGTGACCGTTGGCATAGAGGAAGTTGTCGGTGACGATAAACGCCTTCTTCTTGCCCATGACGGTGCGGAGCTCATCGAGAGCCACCGGCAGGCAGCCTTTCTTCATATAAACTTTCTGGGGCGCTCTGAACCAAAGCATGTTCTCTCTCCTCTCGGCGACCGTCTTGATATTGAGCAGGTGCTTGACACCGACGTTTTCGCTCACGCTGTTGCCGCCCCACGAGCCGCACCCGAGGGTCAGCGAGGGGGTGAGCTTGAAGTTGTACAGGTCGCCGATGCCGCCCTGCGAGGAGGGGGTATTGACGAGAATACGGCAGGTCTTCATGCGCTCAGCGAAAGTGGCAATCTTGTTCTGCTCGGTGATCGCGTTGAGGTAGATGGAGGAGGTGTGACCGTAGCCGCCGTCCGCGATGAGGTGCTCAGCCTTGTCGAATGCATCCTCGATATCACGGGCGCGGCACATGGCGAGAACGGGGGAGAGCTTCTCGTGAGCGAACTCCTCGGATATGTCCACCGACTCGACCTCGCCTATGAGTATCTTGGTTCCCTCCGGAACGGTGACGCCGGCGATCTCGGCTATCTTCGCGGCGGGCTGACCGACTATCTTTGCGTTGACAGCGCCGTTTATGATTATGGTCTTGCGCACCTTCTCGGTCTCGCTCGGGTTGAGGAAGTAGCAGCCGCGCGCGGCAAACTCAGCGCGAACAGCGTCATAGACGTTGTTGAGGACGATGACCGACTGCTCCGAAGCGCATATCATTCCGTTGTCAAAGGTCTTGGAATGGATTATCGAGTTGACTGCGAGGGTAATGTCAGCGGTGTCGTCGATTATTGCCGGGGTGTTGCCCGCGCCGACGCCTAGAGCCGGCTTTCCGCTCGAGTAAGCGGCCTTGACCATTCCGGGTCCGCCGGTGGCAAGGATAATGTCGGCGGTCTTCATAAGCAGGTTGGTCATTTCGAGGCTCGGCACGTCGATCCAGCCGATAATGTCCTCCGGCGCACCGGCTGCGACAGCAGCCTCAAGCACGACCTTCGCCGCGGCGATGGTGCTCTTCTTTGCACGGGGATGCGGGCTGATGATGATGCCGTTTCTGGTCTTGAGAGATATAAGGCACTTGAAAATCGCGGTGGAGGTCGGGTTAGTGGTGGGGATGACGGCGGCGATGACACCTATCGGCTCGGCGACCTTCTTAATGCCGAACTCCTTGTCCTCCTCTATGACACCGCAGGTCTTGGTGTCCTTGTAAGCGTTGTATATATACTCGGAGGCATAGTGGTTCTTGATGACCTTGTCCTCCACAACGCCCATTCCGGTCTCCTCGACTGCCATCTTTGCAAGCGGTATGCGCGCCTTGTTCGCGGCAAGGGCGGCAGCAAGAAAGATTTTGTCGACTTGCTCCTGAGTGTATGTCGAGAACACCCTCTGCGCTTCGGTAACGCGCTTGATGGTAGCCTCGAGCTTCTCTACGCTGTCCACGATTTCATACGTCTTATTAGTCATGTTCTCACTCCTGTATCCGGTTAGTTTGTCAAGACAGGCATTACACCTGCCGCCGGTCAATTTGTTTGTTGAGATATGCAAGCGAAAGCGCAAGATTCTCTTCTTGCAACAGTATGCCCGGTCGAACGTTAAGTTTTACCGGAGCAAAGCTCCATATTGCAGTAATTCCCGTTTTGAGCATTTCGTCACAAACCTGTTGCGCCGCCTGCACCGGCACCGTGATGATGCCTATGCGGATCTTTTCGCGTGTGCAGAAGTCCTTGAAGACCTCCGTGGGATAAACCTGTTTGCCAGAATTGCGTGGACCGAGCTTTGACGAGTCCGAGTCGAATGCTGCGACTATATCAAGCCCGTAATCGGAAAAGCCGCCGTAGTCGAGCAGTGCGAGTCCGAGCTTCCCGGCTCCCACTATCACCGCGCGGTGACGTGTGCCACATATGCAAGCTTCGAGATCCTCTATGAGCTTGCCGGTGGCATAGCCCACCTTCGGACGCCCTTCTCCGCTTATCGCGTTGAGGTCTTTTCGAACTTGTACTTCGCCGAATCCAAGCGCTTTTGCAATGACGGTTGCCGATATATATTCGCACCCGCCAGGGGGAATGCTTCTGAGATATCTGAGGTAATCCGGAATCCTGCCGAGCGCCGCCCTGGATACTGGCGACTGTCCCATCTGTTCACCTCCCAGTGTGCTCTTACTCTCGGTTTACGTGTTACACTATATCAGAATACTCGCCGGTTGGGAATTATGATATTAGCATATCAGTATTGCATATATCGATATACCAAGATTCGATAACTGAAAGATTGAAAACGGTGACCGCCGCGCCATGATTTGAATGGCACGGCGGCGAAAAAGTTTAAAAAGAAATTTTGTGCAAATAAGCTGGATTATCAGTTCTCTCCGCGGATCTTCCGGTCAATGGCGGCGGCGGCAGTCTTTCCCGCGCCCATTGCGAGGATGACGGTCGCTGCTCCGGTGACGGCGTCACCTCCGGCGTATACGCCCTCGCGGGAGGTGAGACCGGTCTCCTCCTCTACGATTATACCGCCCCAGCGCTCGGTGTCGAGACCGCTTGTAGTGTCGCGGATGAGCGGGTTGGGAGAGGTGCCGAGTGCCATAATGACGCAGTCCGCTTCAATATCGAACTCGCTTCCTTCCTGTGGGACGGGGCGGGCGCGACCGGACGCGTCCGGCTCGCCGAGAGCCATCCGCTGGCAGGTAATGGAGGAGACAAAACCGCTCTCGCCACCGTGAATGGCGACGGGATTGGTGAGAAACTGGAAGACGATGCCCTCTTCCATCGCATGTTCGACCTCCTCGCGCCTTGCGGGGAGTTCGGCTTCGGTGCGGCGGTAGACTATGCTCACATCTGCGCCGAGACGTTTTGCGCATCGAGCGGCATCCATTGCGACGTTTCCTCCGCCGACCACGACCACTTGCTTTGCTTGCTGGACTGGGGTGTCGCTCTCGGGCAGGTATGCCTTCATGAGGTTGATGCGGGTGAGGAACTCGTTTGCCGAGTACACTCCCTTGAGGTTTTCGCCCGGGATGTTCATGAATTTGGGCAGACCCGCGCCGCTGCCGATGAACACGGCCTCGTATCCCTTATCGAGCAGCTCATCGACGGTGATCGTTTTGCCGACGACGACGTTTGTCTGGATGTCGACGCCGAGCGCGGCAAGCGAGTCTATCTCTTTCTGAACGATGGCTTTCGGCAGGCGGAACTCGGGGATGCCGTACACGAGCACTCCGCCCGCTACGTGTAGGGCTTCAAATACGGTGACCTGATAGCCGAGCTTTGCGAGGTCTCCCGCGCAGGTGAGCCCGGACGGACCGGAACCGATGACTGCGACCTTGTGACCGTTGGACTTGGGGCGCACCGGCTTCTCGGTGGAATGCGCATTGTGCCAGTCGGCGACGAACCGCTCAAGTCTGCCTATGCCGACCGGTTCTCCCTTGATACCACGCACGCACTTTCCCTCGCACTGGTTTTCCTGGGGACAGACACGTCCGCAGACCGCGGGAAGCGAGCTGGACTTGGCGATTATTTGGTATGCGGATTCGAAGTCGCCCTCGGCGACCTTATGTATGAATGCGGGGATATCTATGCAGACCGGGCAGCTCGAAACACACGGCTTGTTTTTGCAGTTCAGGCAGCGCTGTGCCTCGTCGATAGCCGTCTTTTCGTCGTAACCTAGCGCGACCTCGCTAAAATTTCGGTTGCGCACCTCGGGTGGCTGCGAGGGCATCGGATTCTTTTTCAGAGACATGTTAGCCATTATTTTGCCTCCTCGAACAGATTGCAGGTCTCTTCATACGCGTGACGCTCGAAATCGCGATAAGTGCTGCTGCGGGCAATAGCTTCGTCGAAATCGATCTCGTGACCGTCGAACTCAGGACCGTCCACGCACGCAAACTTTGTCTTTCCGCCGACGGTGAGGCGGCAGCCGCCGCACATGCCGGTGCCATCTATCATTATCGGGTTCATGCTCGCTACCGTCTTGATGCCGAACTCGCGGGTGAGCGCGCAGACGAACTTCATCATGACGAGCGGACCAATGGTTATAACCTCGTCGTACTTTTCGCCGCTCTCGATGAGCTTGCGCAGCGCGTCGGTGACGAGACCCTTCTCCCCCCATGTACCATCGTCGCTCATGCGCACGAAGCGTGTGGAGTTAGCGGCAAATTCGTCCTCGAGGATGACAAGGTCACGGCTGCGAAAGCCGGCAATCGAGTGGACCTCACAGCCCTGCTCAAAGAGCTTCTTTGCCACCGGAAACGCAATCGCGCATCCAACACCGCCGCCGACGACCGCTACCTTTTTCAGCCCGTCCGTGTGGGTAGGGCGTCCAAGAGGTCCGACGAAATCGTGTATGAAATCGCCCTGCTCGAGGTGGTTGAGCTTCTCGGTTGTCGCACCGACGACTTGGAATATTATTGTTACGCTGCCGGAATCGCGATCGAAATCCGCAACAGTGAGCGGTATACGCTCCCCGTCCGCATCGACGCGGAGAATTATGAACTGACCCGGCTCCGCCTTCGCCGCGACGAGCGGTGCCTCCACGCGCATCAGTGTGACGGTGGGGTTTAGACGCTTTTTTTCTAGTATTCTGTACATAAGAGAACGCTCCTTAATACAGCCAAATTATTCTTTTCATTAGCCACAAGTTATTTCAGCTTGAAACACAGTTTAACATGTCGCGTATGGGTTGTAAATATTAAATGTTGTTGAAATCAGGACCGCTGAATGCTGTCAAGATAGGTGCGTTTTGCCTCAAAGAGCTTTGCGATGAATGTGCTGTCGAGGTCGGTAAATTTATACTCCTTTCGACGTATGAGCACATCACGGTGCAGACCGCTGTTGTCTGGACACCAGCGCTGGATGAGTCCGTACCGGTCGAGAAGTTTTTGAGGGACCGGGGAGACCCACATGAAAGTGTCGGGGTTTTCAGAGAGAATGTCAAACTGGCTGCCGCGCTCAAATACGTATATACGCCGTGTTGGTGCGGCAGGGATCTCGGACTTACGCGTGGAGACGGCGGGTATCGATGGGACGAACGGGTCGGCGTGTGCGACCTCTATATGTGGCAAAAGATCGGAAAATGATATCTCACTCGCGGAAGCCAGAGGACTTTTGCGGCTCATGAGAAGCATGTAGTGGAACTCGGCGACAAGTTCGTGGTCAAGCCCCTTCTCATCGAGCATTGCAGCAAAGTTGCGCTCGTGGTTGTCGGCGTATCTGATTATCCCGAGCCGGTAATCCGCCTGAAGTATGTTGCTGATGGCGGTAGAGGAGTTGGTCTCCATGTAGAAGAGCTCCGCCGGGTCGTCGTCGAGCGAGCGCGAGAACTGCGCGAACGCCTCGCTTATATAGCTTGCGCGGGGCACCGATATCGAAAAACGCCTCTTTGTCGGAACGCCAACGCGGTAGATGGCTTCGACCTCGTCGACCTGACGCAGGATGCCGCGCGCATACTGGAGAAAATCCTCCCCCTCGGGGGTGGGGACCATCCCCTTTGCGGAGCGGTCAAAAATGGTGATTCCGAGGTGTGCCTCGAGGTCCTTTATCGCACGGCTGAGGTTTGGCTGACCCACAAACAACACGTCTGACGCCTTATTTATCGAGCCGAGGCGGGCGACCTCGACCGCATATTTCAGATGTTGCAGGTTCATTGGTCGTCGCCGTCCGGGAGAGGATAGCGGCGGTACACCGTTCCGTCAAGGGTTTTCCATTCAAACACGCCGTTCTCGGCAATCATATACCCGTGATTTGAACCCTCCTTGGGAAGAGAGACCGAACCGGGGTTCATATACACAAAATTCTCGTGCTGCTCGCAGACCGGGATGTGGGTGTGCCCGTGCAGCAGTATATTTACCGCGCCCAGCGGGGGCAGGGAGGAGGTGTTGTAGACGTGACCATGGGTGGCAAACACTGCAAGGTCGCCTGAGCAGACGAGGCAATAGTCAGCCATTATCGGGAACTCAAGCACCATCTGGTCGACATCGCTGTCGCAGTTGCCGCGCACACATAGGATGTCGCCCGCGACCGCATTGAGCATCGCGCATACCTCGCGGGGGTTATATCCCTCCGGCAGGTCGTTGCGTGGACCGTGGTAAAGAATGTCTCCAAGCAGGAGCAGTTTGTCTGCGCACTCGCGGTGGTACGCCTCGAGCATCTTCTTGCAGTAGAAGGCGGAACCGTGTATGTCTGAAGCAATAAAAATTTTCATTCGTGCCAACTCTCTTTCGCAGAGCCGTGCAGCCGGAAACTTGTCGGGAAAGCGCGTGTTTATCGGCGATGCACGCTGTTTTATATTATTTTTTTACGCTTACACAATAATATATTATACATTTTGAGCTTTATCATGTCAATGCGTTTTGCGGAAAACAGCGAATCATGCATCCGAAAATACAACTCGCAAAAAACTTTCTGGATATGAAAAAACCAGCGAAAAACGACGAGGTTTTTCGCTGGTAGGTAATATTTTTTGTGTAATGCGGGCATAAGATGTGAATCGAGAATGTAAGGGAAATCTTTTTTACCGCGTTTGTAATATCAACGTCGGAAACTAAGCTGTCTTAGCCCTGGATTATCTTGTCCTTGCGTGCGAGAAGTTCGCCTGAGACTATTTGACGCTCGACGTTTTCGAAGCCGAGACGGATAATGGTGTCCGCGAACCTCTCTCCGGCGTTGCCCTGCTCGCGGAAGAGGAGTATCGCGCTCTCTATTGCGTCGAGAAGTTCGCTTTCGGAGGTGAATATCTTCTTGAGCGGGTTGCCGCGCTCGGCGCGCTTGCCCCAGCGTCCGCCGAGGTAGAGTTTGTAGCCGAGTGTGGCGTTCTCCATAGCGCCAAACGGGCACTTCCCATAGCATCTGCCGCAGTTGTTGCAGAGGTCACGGTCAATGGTGAGAATGCCGTCAGATACTTTTGCCGCCTTCATCGGGCAGAGCGCCTCTATCTGGCACTTACGGCATCCACGGCACTTCTCCTCGTCCAGCTTCACAATGCGCTGACCGACGACGCCAGCGTCGTTGAGGTCGGGTTTGACACAGTTATTGGGGCAGCCGCCGGTCGCAATCTTGAACTTGTGCGGCAGCGCGACCTTGCGGTAACCGAGATAGAAGCGCTCGTGTATCTTCTCGGAGAGTGCAAATGTGTCATACAGACCATACTGGCAGGTGGTACCCTTGCAGGAAACGACCGGGCGAACAAGTGCACCGGTACCGCCGGTCTCGAGCCCGGCTTCCGCAATGAACTCGCGGAACGGTTCGATATCGTTGAAGTGAATGCCGCGGACCTCGACGGTCATGCGGACGGTAAACTCAACCTCACCGTTTCCGAACTTCTCGGCAGCCTCCGCGATTTTCCGTGTCTGCGCAGCGGTTATCTTGCCATTGACAGTGATTATGCGCGCGTTGAACAGGTCTGTGCCGCGATTGATGAGAAATCCAAGTCCCTTTACCCGCTTGATTTCCTCAGGGCTTATTGTGCATGCCATAGTCTGGACACACCTCCGTTTTATTTTGGACTGAACATACGCGGGAGATACCCGCAGTACATGACAGTTAAATTGTAAACCAGCTTGTCTCCGGTGTCAATCGTTAACCGCTGCGAGTATCGCCGCGCGCTGAACATACATAGTGCGCGCCCGACCGGGTGAGAACCTGCTCGATGTGTACGCCGAACACATCGTCCAGCACACCGCTGCGGTATACGTCGTGTGGAGTGCCGCAGTACGCGACCTCGCCTTTAGAGAGAAGCAGTACGCTGTCCGCTGTCCGAAGCGCCTGCGACAGGTCATGTAACACGAGAATTACCGCCCGCCCGCCTTCTGCGAGCCTGCGTGCGGTGTCCAGAACTAAAAGCTGGTGCGAGATATCGAGATGGGTGGTCGGCTCATCCATGAGTACCGCACCGGCATCCTGCGCCAGCGCGGCAGCGATGTATATCTTCTGCCGCATACCTCCGGACATGCTCGTCATGCTCTGTTGCGCGTACTCCTCCATACCTGCCCAGCGAAGTGCTTCCTCCGCCGCGGCGTAGTCCTCACTGCGGTAACGACGGGGGTAGTGCAGGTGAGAGAACCGACCGTGCAGCACCATGCGCAGCGCTGTTATTTCGGGGACCGGGCGGCTCTGCGGAAGGTATGCCGCCCTGCGTGCAAGCTCAATCGGACTGAGCTCAGATGCGGGCTTCCCGTCTATCAGCACCTGCCCGGACATCGGGCGGATTATCTGTACGACCGTCTTGAGAAGGGTGCTCTTACCGCATCCGTTCGGGCCGATAAGCGCGGTGACCTTTCCGTTTTCAAAAGTCGCGTTTACCGAGTGGAGTATCTCGCGGCTGCCATACCCGGCACACAGGTCGTGCAAAACTATCATTCGCTCTCCTCCCTCCGGCTCTTTACGAGAAGCAGAATGAACACTGGACCCCCGATGAATGCAAGGGGTATACCAGCCGGGATCTCGTGTGGCGAGAAGAGGGTGCGCGAGAGAAGGTCACACAGCGTGACGAGCGCCGCACCTCCAATCGCGCAGAACGGAATGAGACGGTTGCTGCCACCCGGCATTATACGACGCGCCATGTGTGGAACTATTAGACCGACAAAGCCGAGGAGTCCTGCGAAGCTCACTGCCGAACCGGCAAGAAGCGCCGCAAGCCCGAGAAGTATCGTGCGCATCCTGCGGGCAGGCAGACCAAGCCCCTGTGCCGAGTCCTCGCCGAGCGATAGAACTTCGAGCTCATTCAAAAGGGTAAAAATCACCGCAAGTGCAGCGATTATCATTATCCCTGCCGGAATAAGCCGGGTGTGCGCAACCGACGAGAACCCGCCCATGCGGAAATCCGCTGCCTGCACCCCCGCGTCGGGCACGAGCACGGTTATTGCCTCGGATGCTGCGCTGAGACAACTGTTCAACGCGACCCCGCCGAGCACTACTACCGTCTTTGAGGCACGCAGTTTCTGCGCAGCGAGCACCACCGTCATCACGGCTATAAGCGCCCCTGCAAACGCTGCACCCGCGACAACCCATCCAGAGAGCGCGCCCACGGCGCAGCATATAGTCACCGCAAGACCCGAACCGGCGTTGACGCCGATTATGCCGGGCGAGGCGAGCTTGTTTGCAAGAACCCCTTGAATAACTGCGCCGGATACGGCAAGCGCCGCTCCGGCGAGAACACACGCGGCGGTGCGTGGGAGCCGCGCGTACCAGAATATGCGACCTGCGACGTCGACTGGTCCGTTTGCAATGGCGCTGAAAAGCTCTGAGAGGGTGAGCCCCGAACTGCCGACGCACAAGCTGAGCAGGACCGCCGCTATCAGCAGTGATCCGGTTAAAATAAAACGCAGTGCAGCGTGGCTTTTATTCATCTGCAAGGATCGCCTCAAGTTTCTCATATGCCTCGCCCCAGCGTGCGTTCGGCTTGAGCGAGTAGAGCTGCTTGTCGAGCAAGAACACGTTGTCGTTCTTTACGGCGCGTAGCTCCGCCCACGCGGGGTTTTCCGAAATGAACTCGTCTATGGCAGCCTGTATCCCGTCCGGATCCCCACCTTGTGGGACAAAAAATACGAAATCAGGGTCTTGGGCAATTATATGTTCCATGCCTATGCTCTCGAGTAGAGACTCGTCGCTGTCTGCAATGTTGATGCAGCCGAGGTCGGCAAGCATTTCCCCGAGGACGTTGCCGCTGCTGCCCTTTGCGCGTATCCAGGACGCGGAGGCGCGAAGGCTGAGCACTTTTGGCGCGGTACCATCGCCCTCGATGCGCTCGGCGCTCGCCGCCTTGACCGCCTCTATCTGCTCCGCAACGTCGGTGCCGTTCTGCTCATACAGGTCGTCGCGACCGGTGAGCTCGGTACAGGTCTTGAGTACGCGAAGATAGTCGTCAAAGTTGTTCACGTCGAAATACGCGACCGGGATCCCCGCTGCTTCGAGCGTGTCCATTATGTCAATATTACCCTGCGTGTTGGCGCTTGCGAGCACGAAGGTCGGGTCGGCGAGCAGGAGCTGCTCAAGGCTTATCGACTTTGTCATGCCAAGGTTTATCGCATCGTCCGGCAGCGGCAGGTTCAGGTCGTCCCATGCGTCATCGGCGGTCGCACAGATTTCGCCCCCTGCAAGGTACCATATATCCGCAAAGCTGCCGAGCAGTGCAGCAGTGCGCTCGGTCGAGACGACCGTGACCTCCCGTCCGAGGTCATCGGTGAATGTATACGTGTCCGAACCGGAGTCCGGACTTTCGGAGGGGGCGGGGGATGAACACGAGACAGAGAGGACGGCAGTGACGAGAATTAACAGGGTGAGCAGTGCGCAGGACAGCTTTCTGTGCATTGGTGACCTCCGGAGGGGTAAAATTTCATCTGAGTTTTCGGGTGCTAAGATACTTAGGCGTTTGCGTCGGTATGACGAATCTGGGCTCGTTTTATTTTGCCGCCTATCGTCTTGGGCAGCTCGTCAACATACTCGACAATGCGCGGGTACTTGTACGGTGCGGTGACATGTTTTACGTGGTTCTGGAGCTCCTTTGTAAGCTCGGGGGAGGGGGAGTATCCTGCGGCAAGCACTATTGTTGCCTTGACGACTTGACCGCGCACCGGGTCAGGCGCAGCGGTAATCGCGCACTCGACGACGGCGGGGTGCTGCACCAGCGCGCTCTCCACCTCGAACGGTCCGATGCGGTAGCCGGAGCACTTTATAACGTCGTCGTTTCGTCCGACAAACCACATGTACCCGCTCGAATCGCGCCATGCCATATCGCCGGTGTGGTACATTCTACCCCTGAAAGCCTTGGTGTTCTCCTCGTCGTTGAGGTAGTACTCGCGCAGCAGTCCGACCGGACGCCGTCCGTCGAGCACGCCACGCACAACTATCTCGCCCTCCTCGCCATCGTCAACCTCATTGCCGTCCTCGTCCACAAGGGCGATGTCATACAGGGGAGAGGGCTTGCCCATTGAGCCATAGCGCGGCTCAAACCATTCGAAATTCGCAATCATGACCGAGGTTTCAGACTGCCCGAATCCCTCGGTGAGGGTCACGCCGGTAATTGCGCGGAACCGCTCTATGACGTCCGCGTTGAGCGGCTCGCCTGCGTTGCAGGCGTGTTTTATGCAGGAGAGGTCGTACTTAGAGATGTCCTCCTGGAGCATGAAACGGTACATGGTGGGCGGAGCGCAGAAGGTGGTCACGCGGTAGTGCGAGATCTTCTCGAGCACCTTTGAGGCGATGAACTTGTCCATGTCATAGCAGAATATCACCGCTCCGCATATCCACTGCCCGTATATCTTGCCCCAGCCGAACTTTGCCCAGCCCGAGTCGCTTATCGACATGTGCAGGCAGCCCTCGCGAACGCGCTGCCAGTATTTGGCGGTAACTATGTGACCGAGCGGGTATGTATAGTCGTGCAGCGCCATCTTGGGCATACCGGTGGTGCCGGAGGTGAAGTATATGAGCATCGTGTCGGTGGCGCGGGTAGCGTCATCGCCGGTGGGACGGTCGAACTTGTCCGAGAAATTCTCGCAGTCGCTCCAGCGCAGCCAGCCGTCGCGCTCGCCTGCAACGAGCATCTTGCCGGTGAGGGTGGGGCAGTCGGGCTCGGCAAGCTCGACCTGCTCGACGACAAACGGGTCGTCTACCGCGCATATCAGCTTGACGCTCGCGGAGTTGACGCGGTAACGGATGTCCTTCGCAGTGAGCTGGAGGGAGGCGGGTATGAGCACCGCGCCCAGTTTGTGTAGCGCCGTGGCGGTTATCCAGTACTCCCAGCGGCGGCGGAGTATAAGCATGACTATGTCACCCTTGCGTATGCCGAGCGAGCGAAAGTAGTTGACCATGCGGTTGGATGCGAGACTTATGTCGCCGAAGGAGAACTTTTTCTCTCCGCCGTGGTCGTCGCACCAGACGAGCGCGGGCTTATCGAAGTCCTCCGCCGCCCATGCGTCGACTATATCAAAGCCGAAATTGAAGTTCTCCGGCACGTTGACGCGGTAATTTTTCACGAAGTCCTCGTATGAGGAGAAAGTCTGCTGAGGCAGAAAACGTTCTATCAGAGACATGGGAAACCTCCGGATCTTGGATTATTCAGTAATTACTGTGAGAAAGGTAGCGGGCTTGCCGTTTGCAGCCATCTGGCCGTGCGGATGCGCCGGGTTGAAATAGACACAGTCGCCCTGTGACAGAAGAAGGCGCTTCTCCTCAAAGAGAAAGTATATCGAACCGGACAGGACGTAATTGAACTCCTGACCGCTATGCGTGACGAGCGCGGGCTCGTGTTTTTCCGGCTCGAGGGTGACGAGCATCGGCTCCATGACCTTGTCCCGGAAGTTGTGAGCGAGGCTCTGGATGTGGTACTCAGCGTACCTATCGACATTTATGCCGTGACCGGCGGGCACGACGGTGAAAGTGTTGAGACGAGGAGTGCTGCCGGTAAGTATCTCGGTGAGGTCAACATTGTACAGCCCGGCAAGACGGTAAAGGACGCTTATAGGGATGTCCTCCCCGTCCTTTTCATAGTTTTCATAGAGCTCGGTGGATATTCCGAGTTTTCCCGCCACCTCGGCGGTGGTATATCCATAGACGTCCCTGAGCTCGCGTATGCGTGCGGCTATCAGCTTTATATCCTCGGTCATGACCGTGGCTCCTTTCTGAGTAGGTTCAGAATAAAATCATTGCCGCTCGTCGTTCGGACGTGCGGCGGTCTACAAAAGTATAATAGCAAAATTGGTGGTTCAAGTAAATAAGAATTGTTTACAAAACACGTTTTTCCGAGCCGGAAAATTGGCAAACTTCTGCACAAGCCTCCAAAACACGGCGAATACGGGCATTTAAAACGAAATGTAGAAAACGCTGTACGTATAGGCGGGCAAGAGGTGGTTTTTGTTGCTATTTTTAAGGTATTTTTGTTGCAAGAGATTGAGCCGCGTGGTATAATACCAGCACCGAATAATGCGGGTTGCGCCGCAAAACAATGCGGCTTTTCCGCGACTTTGATTTTTCCTGGGGAGACAACAATGAGTGAAATATACGATCGCGGTCTTGCACCGTCCGGCGCGGGAAAGATCGACTGGGTGCGTTCATATATGCCGGTGCTCGAACGCATACGGCTCAGATTTCTAAAAGAGCGCCCGTTCGAAGGGTTGAAGGTAACGATGTCCATTCATCTCGAGGCAAAGACCGCGAATCTCGCCACCGTTCTGCGGGACGGCGGTGCGACGGTCGCGGTGACCGGCTGCAACCCGCTCTCGACGCAGGATGACGTGGCGGCGGCGCTCACGCAGGAGGGTGTCGAGGTATTTGCGCGCAGGGGGGTGGACGCCGAGGGGTACACCCGGCATCTGCGCATGGCGCTTTCACAGCATCCGAACCTGATAATCGACGACGGCGGTGACCTCATCGAGCTGCTTCATGGCAGCGACTCTGAGCTCGGAAGTGAGCTCATCGGCGGGTGCGAGGAGACGACCACTGGAGTGCACCGCCTGCGCGCTCGGGTGGCTGCGGGAGCGCTGAAATACCCGATGGTGTCGGTAAACGACGCTGATTGTAAGTACCTCTTCGACAACCGGTACGGGACCGGTCAATCGGTCTGGACCGCCGTTATGCAGGTCACAAACAACGTTGTTGCATCTAAACGGGTGGTCATTGCCGGCTTCGGGTGGTGCGGCAGAGGCATTGCGATGCGTGCTCGCGGAATGGGAGCGCGGGTAATAGTGACCGAGGTAAACCCGGTACGCGCCATAGAGGCTGCGATGGAGGGCTACGAGGTCATGACGATGGACGAGGCGGCTCCACTCGGAGATATATTTATCTGCGCGACCGGCTGCAACAAGGTAGTCACGCGGCGGCACATGGAGAAAATGCGCGACGGCGCGATACTTGCAAACGCAGGGCATTTCGACGTTGAGGTGGACAAGACCGCGCTCGACGCGCTCGCGGTCGAGACCCGTGAGCGGAAAGCTGACGTAACCGGTTACCGCATGGCTGACGGACGCTGGCTCAACCTGCTTGCCGAGGGGCGGCTCGTCAACCTCGCTGCCGGCAACGGACATCCGGCTGAAATAATGGACATGAGTTTCTCGATACAAGCGCTCTGCCTTGAGTGGCTTGCGGCACACAGAGATATTGCTGCGGACGTGTACGACGTTCCACGCGAGATAGATGAGCGCGTGGCGAAGGTGAAGCTCCAGACGATGGGCGTCGAGATAGATACGCTCACCGAGGAGCAGAAGGCGTACATGGCAGGATTCTAAAATGTTTTTTTAGATGGATCTGGAAGGGAATAGAAATGAACAACAAAAAACTTTTCACGTCAGAGTCGGTCACCGAGGGACATCCGGACAAGGTGTGCGACGCGATAAGCGACGCGGTGCTCGACGATATTATTGCGCACGACGCAAATGCGAGGGTCGCATGTGAGTGTATTGCAACAACCGGAATGGCGCTCGTAATGGGAGAGATCAGCACGACACATTACGCCGACATTCCCTCTATTGTCCGGCGTACGATAGACGAGATAGGATATAACGACCCCTCGCTCGGGTTCGACGCGCACACCTGTGCGGTGCTCACCTCGATCGATGAGCAGTCGCCGGATATTGCGCTTGGCGTTGACCATTCGATGGAGTTCAAGGCGTCCGACCGTGATGCTTACGACCTGCTTGGTGCGGGTGACCAGGGCATGATGTTTGGGTATGCGACCGACGAGACTCCAGAGTACATGCCTGCTCCGATAGCATGGGCGCACAAGCTCAGCAGGCGTCTCACCGACGCGCGCCGTGCGGGCGACCTGTCCTTCCTCCGCCCGGACGGCAAGAGCCAGGTCACGGTCGAGTATGACGGGGGCAGCGTAAAGCGCATAGAGGCGATAGTCGTGAGCACCCAACATTCACCCGACGTTTCGATAGAGGAGCTGCGTGAGGGTGTACGCGCGGAGATAATCGACAAGGTGGTAGACCCCCGACTCATCGACGCGGACACGAAGATATTCATCAATCCGACCGGTCGCTTCGTGGTGGGCGGACCCGCAGGGGACAGCGGTCTTACCGGGCGGAAGATAATCGTGGATACTTACGGCGGATTCGGACGTCACGGCGGCGGCGCGTTCTCGGGAAAGGACCCGACAAAGGTCGACCGCTCCGCGTCGTACATGCTGCGCCATGTGGCGAAGAACGTCGTCGCAGCCGGGCTTGCAAAGAGGTGCGAGATAGAGGTCGCATACGCGATCGGAGTTGCGCACCCGGTCTCAGTATTTGTCGAGACGTTTGGCACCGGCGTCATGGAGGACGATCGTCTTGCCGAGCTGATACGCGAGAAGTTCGATTTTCGTCCGGCTGCCATAATTGACTATCTCGACCTTCGTCGTCCGATATACCGTGCGACCGCGGCTTATGGTCACTTCGGAAGAATGGACGTGGATCTGCCGTGGGAGCGCCTCAGCGCCGTGGAGCGGCTGAAGGAATCGGTGTAAAGGATTAGGGGTTTTAGCAGATGTGGTTGAGTGACGGATGGCGCGACTATGAGCTTATAGACTGCGGTGGAGGAGAGCGCCTCGAGCGCTGGGGAAATGTGTGCCTTGTCCGTCCCGACCCGCAGGCGATATGGGCGCGCGGGAGCTCCGATCCTCGGTGGGACTGTCCCGACGGGCGGTATATCCGCTCCAAGAGCGGTGGCGGGCACTGGGAGAAGTTCAGCATACCAGATGAGAGTTGGGAGATCGGTTACCGGGAGCTGAGGTTTGGCATAAAACCGATGAACTTCAAGCACACCGGAGTGTTCCCGGAGCAGGCTGCAAATTGGGACTTTATCATGGAACAGATACACGGACAGGCTGCGCGGGACCCATCACGTGAGGTGAGCGTGCTCAACCTGTTCGCATACACCGGAGCGGCGACGGTCGCGGCGGCAGCCGCGGGGGCGCGGGTCTGCCATGTGGATGCGGCGCGTGGTATGGTTGCGTGGGGCAAGGAGAACGCGGCGCGCAGCGGTCTTGCGGATCGTCCGGTGCGCTGGATAGTGGACGACTGTTTCAAATTCGTGCAACGGGAGATCAGACGCGGGGTGCGCTATGATGCGGTGATAATGGACCCTCCGTCATACGGCAGGGGTCCTTCCGGCGAGGTCTGGAGGCTCGAGGAGGGTCTGTATTCGCTTGTAGAGCTCTGCGCACAGGTATTGAGTGCGAAGCCGCTGTTCTTTATTATAAATTCGTATACGACCGGACTTGCGCCGTCGGTTCTGTCGTATGTGCTGAACTCGGTGCTTGCGCCCCGGTTCGGAGGTACGGCGGAATGTGGCGAGCTTGGGCTGCCGGTGAGCGTCACCGGTCTTGCGTTGCCCTGCGGCGCGGCGGGGCGTTGGGTCGCAGGCTGAGTTTGGGGAGTTCACTACCACTACTATGAATGGGGGTGCGCCTGTGAAGGACGCATTACTTCGCGTTGAGGATCTGGATTTCGTATATGACTCGGATAGAGGACCGGTGAAGGTATTCGAGTCGCTCTCGCTCGAGATAGACCGCGGCGAGTTTGTCGCTGTGCTTGGTCACAACGGCTCGGGGAAGAGTACCCTCGCTAAGCACTTTAACGCCATCCTTCTGCCAGCCGGAGGTACGGTGTATGTCGATGGGATGTCCACCGCCGACGAGGAACTGCTCTACGAGATACGTCGTAGGGTCGGGATGGTGTTCCAGAATCCGGATAATCAGATAGTTGCGAACATAGTGGAGGAGGACGTCGCGTTCGGACCGGAAAACCTTGGCGTACCGAGCGCGGAGATACGCGAACGTGTCAATGATGCGCTGCGTACCGTTGGGATGTACGGATACCGCGAACATGCGCCGCACCGCCTTTCGGGCGGTCAGAAACAGCGGGTAGCGATAGCGGGCATCCTTGCAATGAAGCCAGAGTGCATAGTGCTCGATGAGCCTACCGCAATGCTCGACCCAACCGGACGAGAGGAAGTCATGCGCACGATATCCGCATTGAACAGAGAGAGTGGCGTCACTATTGTACTTATAACCCATCACATGGACGAGGCTGCGCGTTGTGCGCGCGTGGTCGTTATGGATAGCGGAAAGATAATTGCGGATGGACCGCCGAAGTCGGTCTTTACCGAGATTGAGCTACTGCGATCGGTGGGTCTTGCGGTGCCGCAGACGGTCGAGCTTGCGTACTCGCTTCGTCAAAAGGGGTTTGACCTGCCGCTCAACTGTCTGGATGTTGAGGAGTGCGCGCAGGCGGTGAGTGCTCTGTTTGCTGGAAGGAAAGTGTAATGTCGATACTTAGATGCGAAAATCTTACGCATATTTACGGTAAAGGCACGCCGTTTGAACATGTTGCGCTGGACAGCGTATCCTTCGCGATGGAGCGGGGGGAGTTTGTCGCGCTCATCGGGCATACCGGCAGCGGAAAAAGCACGCTCATTCAGCACCTCAACGGACTGCTCAAGCCGGACGGCGGCGCGGTGTACTTTGATGAGAAGAACATCTGGGACGAGAAAAGTGACGTGCGAAAGGTGCGTTTCAAGGTGGGGCTAGTATTCCAGTACCCGGAGTACCAGCTCTTCGAGGAGACGGTGGGCAAGGACATAGCGTTTGGTCCCAAGAACATGGGTCTTGCGGAGGACGAGCTGAAGGAGCGGGTGCGGGAGGCAGCGAGCTTCGTCGGTATCGACGAGGAGCTTCTCGAGAAGTCGCCGTTCGAACTGTCCGGGGGGCAGAGGAGAAGGGTGGCTATTGCGGGTATAATCGCGATGCGCCCCGAGGCGCTGATACTCGATGAGCCGACCGCCGGTCTCGACCCGCGTGGGCGGGACGAGATCCTATCGCGTATCGCGGAATACCGCAGCAATACAGGGTCAGCGGTGTTGCTTGTAACTCACAGCATGGAGGACGCGGCGAGGTATGCCGAGCGCCTTGTGGTGATGAACGGGGCGCATGTCTTTATGCAGGGTACGCCCGCCGAGGTGTTCTCTCGCGCGGAGGAACTTCAGAGCGCGGGGCTTGCCGTGCCGCAGATAACACGGGTGTGTATGAGACTGCGTGAGCTCGGTGTGGACATAGACCCTGCGACCTATACTGTTGAGGAGGCTGTACGGCAGCTCACACGGCTGAAAAACGGCGCGGCGGGAGGTGTTCCGAATGCTTAGGGATATTACTCTTGGTCAGTATTTTCCGGGGCATAGCCCGGTTCACCGGATGGACCCCAGAACCAAAATACTGCTCACTATCGGATATATAGTCGTACTGTTCATTGCGGAGGGCGTGGCAGCGTATGCGGCGGTGCTCGTGTTCCTCGGAACAGCGATGGTGGTCTCACGGATAAACCCGAAGGTCGCGATGAAGGGCATGAAACCGCTGATTTTCGTTATCGTGGTGACTGCGATACTCAACCTGTTCTATACACAAGGGGACGAGTTGTTCTCTTTCTGGATATTCACGATAACGAAGCAGGGACTTGTCACTGCGATATTCATGGTGGTGCGTATAATCCTGCTCATTACCGGCACGTTTCTTCTCACATACACCACATCGCCCATACTGCTCACTGATGGCATAGAGCGGCTGCTCACGCCGCTCAAGCGGATAAAGGTGCCTGCGCATGAGCTCGCGATGATGATGACGATAGCGCTCCGGTTTATCCCGACTCTCATCGAAGAAACCGATAAGATAATGAGTGCGCAGAAAGCGCGTGGCGCGGATTTCGAGAGCGGGAACATATTCCAGCGCGCAAAGGCGCTTGTCCCGCTGCTTGTCCCGCTGTTCATCAGTGCGTTCCGCCGTGCGGACGAACTGGCTGTGGCGATGGAGTGCCGGTGTTACCGCGGCGGAGAGGGGCGTACCCGGCTGCGCGTATTGCGGTTTTCGAGGGTGGATGCATATGGCGCCGCTGCATTTGTTCTGCTGGTGGCGGCGGTTGTGCTTTTCGATTTGTTTGGTATCGGAGTGATCTCGTGAGGAATATCGCGCTCAGGCTTGCCTACGACGGAACAAATTATCACGGATGGCAGGAACAGAAGAATGCGGTGACCGTGTCCCGGACAGTGTCAGACGCTATCGAGGGCGCGGTGGGGCAGCAGATAACCCTTGTGGGTTGCGGAAGGACAGATGCGGGGGTGCATGCACGGACATACGTGGCGAATTTTCGCTCCGAGTGCAGGATCCCATCGGAACGCCTGCCATATGCCATAAATGCGCGGCTGCCACGTGATATTGCGATACTCTCTGCAAGAGACGTGCCATACGATTTTCACGCCACATTTTCTGCGGTGGAAAAGGAGTACACATATCTCATTCACCCAGGAAAGATACACGACCCGTTCAGTGTCAACCGCGCCTACTTCTATCCCCGCACCCCCGATATTGAGCGGATGCGCGAAGCGGCGGAGCGGATGGTAGGTGAGCACGATTTTGCGGCGCTGCGCTCGGTCGGTTCGAACGTTAAAACCACCGTCCGGACCGTCTATCGCTGCGAGGTGCTGAAGGACGGGGAGTTTGTGAGCATATGTGTCGCAGCAAATGGGTTTCTGTACAACATGGCGCGCGCGATAGCCGGTACGCTTTTGTATGTATCGGAGAGAAAGCTCATGGCGGATGATGTCAGCCGCCTGCTTCTCGGAGGGAGACGGCAGGATGCGGGACCAACGCTTCCCGCGTGCGGGCTGTACATGACCGGTGTGAAGTATGCCGACAGTTCTGTGTGAGGTTTATGCGGGAAAGAAAATCTTCCTCTGAGACGGCGAAGCCGTCGGTGCAGGGTGTTTTGAAAACCGTTCTGAGGGTTCTTGTCATTGTGGCGGCACTGCTTGTGGCGCTGCTCATAGTGCTCAAATACGACAGTCTCACGCCGGAGGCGCTGCGCGACGCAGTAGCACCCCAGCAGCAACCGCTGCAGAGTGGGTACTCTGAGCGGCTAACCTTCGCCGCAAATTCCAACAATACGTATGCCGCGTATATGGGAGGGCTTGCGGTGCTCTCGCCAAGCGGGATAGAGTTGCAGAGCGGGACTGGTGAGCAACTGCTTGCAATATCTAAGAATTTTGCGAGTCCTGCGCTTGAGCAGGCTGGGGGATACCTTGCGGCGTACGACATCGGCGGTACGGCGTTTCTGCTACTAGGAAACGGAGTCGAGCTCTACAATATCTCGTACGCGAGCTCGATAATTTCGGCGGACGTTTCGCCCACCGGTTTGTGCGCGGTGGCGGCGGAGGAGAGCGGGATGCGCGGTGCGGTCACGGTATTTACGCCGGAGGGTACAAATAGGTATAAATACTTTTCGTCCGAGCGATTCATAGTCGACTGTGCGCTGAGCGACGAATCCGAGAAGTTGGCGGTTGCAGGGGTGCGCCAGGAGGATGCGAAGATAATCTCGTCGGTAATACTTATGAGCCTGTCCAGCGAGACCCCATTTGCGACGTGGGAGACGTCGGGAGAGCTCGTGGTCGGGGTCGAATTTCTCGGAAATGACGGAGTGCTTGTGATGACCGAGCAGCGATTAGTATTTCTCGACGAAGAGGGTACATATCTTGGAGAGTACGACTACCGAGATTCCGGACTTGCTGCCTTTGCGGAGGGCGATGATTTCGTGGTCGTCTGCCCGAACTCATCAGTGTCGGCGGAAAGTTCGCACGTCTCAATACTTTCACAGAACGGCGCTGTCGAACAGGAACTCCTTGTCGGGGGTCTTGTCGGGATATGCGCGCAGGGAGACGAGTTCAGCATTTTGACAAACGATGCGGTGCTGGTGTATAATAGGCAGCTGGAAAGGATTGCCCAGAGTGCGCTTGTAAGCGACTGCAGGTCGGTTCTCATGGGTGACGGTGCTGTTATAACAGTTGCTTCCGATGCGGCGGATATTTATACGTACGGTTGATGTGCGATGTATCGCAGAGATGAAGAGATGATTTGATTCAAATAACAGTGTTTAAATTGGAGGATCATGGTCGGACTGAATATTATTCTTGACGCAGCCACAGTGCTTCTGGTAGCATTGTTTGCGATACGCGGTGCGCGTCGCGGTTTTGTGATGACCGTCTCGTCACTTGTCGCGGTGGTGATAGCGTATATCGGTGCAGGGATAGCGGCACAGTTGCTCAGCCCGCTTGTTGCCGGGTGGATAGAGCCGCTGCTCGCTGGAATAGAGCTTCCGGAGATCGTAGACGAGGATGCGCTTGCCGGATTGAGTCTTGCCGGAGTGAACATTGCCGGGCTGGAGATATTCGGAGATGCCTCGGATGCCCTGAACGAGGGTGCGGAGCAGATAGCGCAGCATATCGTGACCGCGGTATCGAGGGTGGTGGCGTATGCGGTGGTCGCGGCGGTCGCGTTCGTAGTTATACTGATAGTCGTCCGAATGATATTCAAGGCGATAGACATCGTGGCAAAGCTGCCGGTACTGCACATGCTCAATAAGCTGTTCGGTCTTTTGGGAGGGCTTGCTCTTGGCATCCTCATCATGATAACCGCGGCGTGGATAATTGGGCTTTTCGATGCGTATGTAACGGCGGAGGAGATAGATGCCACGTTTATATACAAGTATTTCGCGGACCCGCCGACGTTTTTAAAACTGTTTAGGTAAAGGGAGGACGGAGTGGTGAACATTCCGAATTTGCTTTCGCTGCTGAGACTGATACTCGTGCCGATGTTCTGTGTCGCATTTTTTTCGGGCGGAGAGCATGCTCATATGATAGCGGGGCTTATCTTCCTCGCGGCGTCGGCGACCGATATGCTTGACGGATACCTTGCACGCAGGCTCAACCAGATAACGCGCCTGGGTCGTATCCTAGACCCCCTCGCCGATAAGCTTATGACAGCGACGGCGCTGATATCGCTGTTTGTCGCAGGTATGATCCCTCTCTGGATAGGGGCGGTGTTCGTGATAAAAGAGATATTCATGCTAATAGGTGGGATCCGGCTCTACCGGCGCATGTCGGATATGCCGCCGTCAAATATTGTGGGCAAGTCAGCTACAACGATGTTTTTTGTAAGTATCGCGCTCATGATGGTGTTTGACATACCGCGGGTGGTCTCGCTTGTAATGCTTAGTATAGCAACTGTACTTACGATATTGGCATTTGTGAGCTACCTGATGAGATATTGTAAGATAGTTCGGGAAAAATAAGTCGCGTCAAGATAGCGCGCAAAGAAAGGGTATATAATGCAGCCTACACTCTGTACACGGTGCAAAAAGAATTTGGCGATGATATTCGTCACAAAAATAGAGAACGGCGTCACAAAGCACGAGGGTCTCTGCCTGAAGTGCGCAAATGAGCTCGGTCTGAAACCGGTCCAGGACATGATGGACCAGATGGGAATAACGAGTGAGGACATCGAGCAGATGTCCGGCGAGATGATGAACGCCCTCGGCAATAACCTCGCTGAAAGGGACGACCCGGAGTCACTCGAGGGAGATGAGGGAAAGACTGCGACTTTCCCGTTCTTGAATCGGCTCTTCGGAGCAAACGGAGAAAATCCGCAGCCGACGTCGCCGCCGCCCACGGGAGAGAAGAAGAGGGCGGCACGCCAGGAAAACAAGCGGAAATTCCTCGATGCGTACTGCATTTCGCTGACCGATAAGGCGAAGAATGGAAAGATAGACCGCATCGTCGGGCGGGATACCGAAATAGAGAGGGTCGTGCAGATACTCAACCGCCGCCAGAAGAACAACCCCTGCCTCATAGGCGAGCCGGGCGTCGGTAAGACCGCGATCGCGGAGGGTCTTGCGCAGCGGATAGTGGACGGACAGGTCCCGGATAAGCTGCGCTCGAAGGAAGTTTACCTGCTCGACCTCACCGGGCTTGTCGCCGGGACACAGTTCCGGGGTCAGTTCGAGAGCCGGATGAAGGGGCTTATCGACGAAATAAAGCGGCTTGGTAATATCATCCTGGTCATTGACGAGGTGCACAACATAGCCTCCGCCGGAGACGCGGAGGGTTCGATGAACGCCGCAAACATCCTAAAGCCCGCACTTTCGCGCGGTGAGATCCAGGTCATCGGTGCGACCACCTTTGCTGAGTACCGCAAACATATCGAGAAGGATTCGGCGCTCGAGCGGCGCTTCCAGCCGGTCACGGTGGGTGAGCCGTCGCTTGAGGAAAGCGTCGAGATAATCAAGGGCATTGCGCACTACTACGAGGAGTACCACAGCGTGCGTATCCCGGAGAGAATTGCGCGCCAGGCAGTCATCCTCAGCGAGCGGTATATAACCGACCGATTCCTGCCGGACAAGGCGATAGACCTAATCGACGAAGCGTGCTCAGATGTCAACCTGAAAAGCGAGATCATCTCGCGGCGTGACCGGCTCCGCCATGAGCTCCAGGAGGTCGTGCGTGAGCGAGCCGCCATCACCGAGAACAGCGATGAGAATTACGAGAAACTTGCGACGCTCCGTAGCCGTGAACTACAGCTGAGCGACCGACTCAATGAGATAAACAGCCAGCTCCCCGAGCTGACAATAGAGAACCTTGCGCATGTCATAGAGCTGTGGACGAAGATACCTGCCTCCAGCATACAGGAGGCGGAGTTCCAGAAACTCAAGGGACTCTCCGCCCGCCTCAAGACCCGGATAATAGGTCAGGACGAGGCGGTAGAGACGGTCGCGGCGGCGATCAGACGAGGAAGAGTCGGCATTTCGGAAAAGAGGAAGCCGGTGAGCTTCATCTTCGTCGGACCTACCGGTGTCGGAAAGACCGAGCTTGTCAAGACACTAGCACAGGACCTGTTCGACTCTCCCGAGTCGCTTATACGGCTGGACATGAGCGAGTTCATGGAGAAACATGCGGTAAGCCGCATAATCGGAGCGCCTCCCGGATATGTAGGGTACGACGAGGCGGGTCAGCTCACCGAGAAGATACGCCGCAAGCCATACTCTGTCGTGTTGTTCGACGAGATAGAGAAGGCGCATCCCGACGTTCTCAATATCATGCTTCAGATACTGGATGACGGTAGAATAACCGATGCCCAGGGTCGTGTGGTCAACTTCGAGAACACGATAATAATCATGACTTCCAATGCCGGAAGCGAGCGCAAGGGCAGCGGAATGGTCGGTTTTGAGCGCGGCGCGGGGTCGATAGCCCGGGAGAACGCGATGAAGGCGCTAGGCGACGTGATGCGTCCTGAGTTCATAAACCGTGTCGACGAGATAGTTGTGTTCAACCAGCTCAGCCGAGAGGACTTCGGAAAGATAGTCGAAATAATGCTGGGCGACCTGAAGAAGGGTCTTGCAAACAAGCTGATAACCCTGAATTGGATGCCGGAGGTGGAGAGTTACCTCGTCGAGAAGTCGTACTCGGTCAAGTTCGGAGCACGCAACCTACGCCGTCTGATACAGAAAGAGGTGGAGGACCGGATAGCATCCGCAATGATAGACAACTACGAGAGAGGTGTCACCGGGGTGTCCCTCTCGGTCGTGGACGGCGCGGATGGGAAGGAGATCTCGGTCTCGGTAGAGTGAGCTAAAAAATCGGACGCCGCAAGGCGTCCGATTTCAGACTTTTGGGAATATTCAGATACGGGAGAGAAAAATATGAGAATAATGGCGGTCGACTATGGCGACAGACGCACCGGGATAGCGGTGTCCGACGTCACCGGCGCTCTCGCCGGAGAGACCTTTGTTATCACCGCGTATACCTCCTCAAGCGCGCTCGAAAAGGTCGCCGCTTTGGCGCTTGAAAAACAGGTAGGAAGAATAGTCGTCGGGTATCCTAAGAACATGGACGGAAGCGCTGGACCGCGTGCCGAGTTGTGTGAGGAGTTCGCAAAGCAGCTTGGGCAGACCACCGGAATTGAGACTGTCCTCTGGGACGAGCGGCTCACCACGGTGGACGCGCACCGGATACTCAGCGAGGTGGGAAAGCGCGGCAAGGACCGCAAACGGACGGTGGACGCGGTCGCGGCATCGCTCATTCTCGAGGGATACCTTATGAGCCCACGAGCGAAACAATAACGTGACCCGCAAGCAGCAGCCCGGCTGCCGGCGGTACCCATGATACGCTGCCTGGTGTGGCGCGGCGGATGGCGGTGCCGGGCTCCTCGTTCGGCTGGAACCGAGGCACGAGTGGTTCCTCCTCGCTGAATACAACGCAAAGATGCTCGATACCGCGCTTGCGCAGCTCGCGGCGCATCACCCGTGCGAGCGGACAGATGCGCGTCTCGCTTATGTCTGCTACCCGCAGGCGGGACGGATCGAGCTTGTTGCCGGTACCAAGCGAGCTTATTACCGGTACACCGCGCGAGAGGGCTGTCTCGATCAGGTCGAGCTTTGCGGTCACCATATCGATTGCGTCGACTATGTAGTCGCAAGCAACAAAGAATTCCTCCCGCGACTCGGGAAGGTACATTCCCTGTTTCAGTTCGAGCTCGAGGCTGGGATTTATGTCGAGCAGTCGCCGGGCAGCCGCTTCGGTCTTTGGCAGACCGACGGTGGACTGGAGTGCGAATGCTTGGCGATTTATGTTGCTCGGCGCGACTGTGTCACCGTCGATAAGTGTAAGCCTGCCTATGCCGCCACGCACGAGAGCCTCGGCAGCGTTTCCACCGACACCTCCAAGCCCGTATACCGCGACATGCGCCGCGGCGAGGCGCTCCATTGCCTTGTGCCCGAGCAGCATCTCTTCGCGTATGAAACGTTCTTCCATCTGGACCTCCGGAATATTGATCGAGGCAGACCGCTTCAAGCAGCCTGCCTCTTGAAAACGATATTCTATTGTAGAGTCCCGCCACGGCCGTGAGAGCGGTTTAAAAACCTGCACGACTCTGCAGGTGGGTTTGCACTCTTCAGCTTTACCGCTTCCAACTTCCAGCATATGCCGGGAGGCCTGCGAACCACTGACGAAGGAGCAATCCCTTAATAAAAATGTGGGTTTAAACAACTCTTGGCCACGAGCCGGGCAGGAACAGCAGGGACTACGTCCCCGCATCACTATAATAGCATATTCACCGGCTGCACGCAACAGTGAATTTCTTCACCGGGGTCATTCGTCGTCCTCATCCCCGGTTGCTTCGTCGAGAAATGCGGCATATACGCGCTCGAGTTCGTCGTCGTCCTCTAGCCCGACGTAGTCGAGCGTACCGTCCTCGTTTTCCTCGACGCGAAATATTATTATTTCGAGTGCCTCCGAGTCGTCGGGAGTGTCGGCGTCGCAGAACGCCATGTAGTCCTTTCCGTCGACCTCTACCGCGCCGAGCACTTCGAGTTCATACTCGGTCCCGTCCTCATCCTGAAGGGTGACATAATCCGGACCGTACTCGTTTTCGTTTTCTCCGAAATCTTTCTCAATGTCGCTCATTTGAAGCCTCCTTGTGTTGTTACGGAGATTGTATACCGTAATTGCTCTCTTGGCAAGCCCCAAATGCAGTGAAGAGGATTTTTTGTCGGCTTTTATTAGCTGTCGAAGTCCTCCATGATCTGCGCAAGCTCGGTTTCACTGTTTACGACTATTCCGCGTCGTAGGTTTTCGGAATCTGCTGCGCGCAGAGTGCCTACCGACACGTCGAGAGTGAGAAACGGCGCGTCCGACTCCG
Organism: uncultured Clostridia bacterium; assembly: GCA_944387575.1. Lineage (GTDB taxonomy): Bacteria > Bacillota > Clostridia > Oscillospirales > JAAYOS01 > CALXFK01. The sequence goes on along the minus strand of CALXFK010000041.1, from coordinate 4,570 downwards.
GCTCAAAGACGCCGATTATTCCGTTGTACTCGCGCAGTATGAACTGGTTTCCGGTCGGTGTGATGTCATCCGCGGACGCGGTGCCGGTGACCGCTGCCGGGTTTGTCCGGTTATCGGTCTCCGCATCGGCGAGACTGCCGGTATCGGAGCCTGCGGAGGATGACGGGCTTGAGTTCACACTTCGCGGGTTTAAAACCTCGGTGCTCTGCGATACCGGGGGTTCCACCCCGGTAAACACCGCCGCAAATATCACCGCTATCAGGGCGATAGTAGCCGCCCCACCGGCTATGCCGGCACGTATGTCGGTCATAAAACGCCTCCTGATGCCTGTTTTGATTACATTTTTTCCACATCTCCGCGAATATATACATCGGACGTTCGAAAATTGTAAAAAAGGCAATTCGATAGAAAAAACTTGATAAATCTGGGGGCATGTGCTAATCTATACACATCTTTTTATTTAAAACGATAATGGGTGGAATATTATGGATTATCAGAAACTTGCGGACATGCTGTTCGCGGACGTGGTCAAGACGCCGGAGGAGCTCGAGGCAGAATTTCCGCCGCGCGGGCTTCCGGAGGGTGCTGTAGTGAGCCGCATGGCGCCGAGCCCGACCGGGTTTGTGCACCTTGGCAATCTCGTACAAGGTCTCACCTCCGAGCGTATGACGCACCAGTCGGGCGGAGTTCTGTTTCTGCGCGTGGAGGACACCGACCAGAAGCGCGAGGTCGCGGGCGCGGTGGAGACGCTGATAGAAGCACTGAAGTTCTATGATATTCGCTTTGACGAGGGCGCGAGCGTACAGGGCGACATCGGCGATTATGGTCCGTACCGCCAGCGACAGCGCCGTGACATATACCATGTGTATGCAAAGAAGCTCACCGCGGAGGGTAAGGCGTACCCCTGCTTCTGCACCGAGCAGGAGCTCAGCGACATACACGCCGAGCAGGAGAAAAACAAGGAAAACTTTGGGTATTACGGCAAGTATGCCGTGTGGCGCGACCGCCCCATCGAGGACATTGAGCGGCAGCTCGCCGAGGGAAAGCCCTGGGTGCTCCGATTCCGTTCGGAGGGGTCAATAGAAAACAAGGTGAAATTCACCGACCTTATAAAGGGCGCGCTTGAACTCACCGAGAACGACATAGACCACGTCCTGCTGAAGTCGGACGGGATACCGACCTACCACTTTGCTCATGTTGTGGACGACCATCTCATGCGTACTACGCATGTCGTGCGCGGGGACGAGTGGCTGCCAAGCCTGCCGTTCCATGTACAGTTGTTTGCGGCGCTCGGATGGAAGCCGCCGAAGTACCTCCACATCGGTCCGCTGATGAAGATGGATGGGGACTCGAAGCGCAAGCTCTCCAAGCGCAAGGATCCGGAGCTCGCGCTCACGTTCTATGAGCAGGCGGGATTCCCGGTGCGCTCGGTGTATGAGTACCTGCTTGGCGTGCTCAACTCGAACTTTGAGGACTGGCGGCGGGCAAACCCCGATATCCCCGCCACCGAGTTCAAGTTCTCGTATAAGAAGATGAATCCTGCGGGATCGCTTTTCGATGAGAACAAGCTGCGCGACGTCTCGAAGGACGTGCTTGCGAGAATGACTGCGCAGGAGGTATACGCGCTCGAGAGCGAGTGGGCGGAGAAGTACAACCCTGAGTTTTATAAAGTGTTTACCGAAAAGCCGGAGTATTCACAGGCTGCACTTTCTATCGGCAGGGGCGGAAAGAAGCCTCGTAAGGACTTTGCGACGCTCGCCGAGATACCGGCTTACCTCTCGTTTTTCTATGACGAGACGTTCGTGCCGGAGTATGAGCAGGACGGATTCGACTGGCAGGTATCGCGGGAGGACGCCGCAGAGATCGTCTGCGAGTGGCAGGAGCTCTGCGCTAAGGACGGTATGCCGGGCGACGGCGACGCGTGGTTCGCGCTTGTAAAACAGATGGGCGAGCGGCTCGGGTACTGCCCGGACACCAAGCTCTACCGCAGTGAGCCGGAGAAGTGGAAGGGCTCGGTAGGCGACGTGTCTATGGTGCTGCGAGTGGCGACCTGTGGACGCAGGCAGTCGCCTGACCTGTTCAGCGTTATGGATATAATGGGCAGCGAGGCTGTAATGAAGAGAATGAGCCGGGCGGGTGAAAAGCTCGGTATCCGGAATTGAGGAGACAGTATTTATGGACGAGAACGTATCCAATTTTATACACGACGTTATTGATGCCGAGCGCGCCGCGGGGAACATGCGGCAGATACACACCCGGTTCCCGCCCGAGCCGAACGGGTATCTGCATATCGGCAGCGCCCGCGCTATTTGGGCAAACGCGTACACCGCGCAGAAGTATGGCGGACTTTTCAACCTGCGATATGATGATACAAATCCGGTAAAGGAGGACGACGAGTATGTCCAGTCGATACTCGAGGACATCCGCTGGCTTGGGTATGAGCCGACCGGTGGGATATTCTACGGGTCGGACTACTTTGAGAAGTGTTACGAGTTTGCCGAGAAGCTTATAAAAGAGGGAAAGGCGTATGTCTGCGACCTCTCAGCCGACGAAATGCGCGAGTACCGCGGGACGCTCACCGAGCCGGGGCGGAACAGCCCGTACCGCGACCGCAGCCCCGAGGAGAACCTCGACCTGTTCCGCCGCATGAGAGCGGGAGAGTTCCCGGACGGCAGCCGCACGCTCCGTGCAAAGATTGACATGTCCTCGCCGAACATGAACATGCGCGACCCGGCGATATACCGCATAGTCCGCGCGCACCATCACCGCCAGGGGGACAAGTGGTGCATATACCCGCTCTACGACTTTGCGCACCCGATTCAGGACGCGCTCGAGGGGATAACGCACTCCTGCTGCTCGATAGAGTTCGAAAACCATCGTCCGCTCTACGACTGGGTCATCGAGAACATCGGTTTTGAGAATCCTCCGCACCAGTACGAGTTTGCGCGGTTGAACGTGACCTACACCGTGATGAGCAAGCGTTTCCTGCGCGAGCTTGTCGAGACTGGCGCAGTCGATGGCTGGGACGACCCGCGCATGCCCACACTCTGTGGACTTCGCCGCCGCGGATATACTCCGTCCGCGATAATAGACTTTGTGCGCCGCTGTGGACTTGCAAAGGCGTACAGCATTGCGGATATCAGCCTGCTTGAGCACTGTATACGCGAGGAGCTGAACCGCACCGCGCCCCGCCGCATGGCGGTGACCGACCCGGTCAAGCTCGTCATAACCAACTACCCCGAGGGTAAAACAGAGTACTTTGAGGTTGCGAACAACACCCAGGACCCGGATGCGGGGACGCGCAAGGTCGCGTTTTCCCGTGAGCTGTGGATAGACCGGAGCGACTTTGAGGAGGTTCCGCCTCCGAAGTTCTTCCGGCTCAAGCCGGGCGGAGAGGTGCGTCTGATGGGGGCGTATATCGTCCGGTGCGACGAGGTGGTAAAGGGCGAGGACGGCAGCATCACTGAGCTGCACTGCTCCGCCGACCTCGAGACCGGAAACGGTAACCCTGCCGACGGGCGCAAGGTCAAGGGCACGATACACTGGGTGAGCGCCGCACACGCGGTGGATGCCGAGCTGAGGGTGTACGATTACATGTTCACCCAGCCCAACGTCTTTGACCTGCCGGAGGGAGGTCACTTCCGCGACCTGCTCAACCCCGACAGTCTGCACGTATATCCGAACGCGAAGCTCGAGGCGTGCATGGCGGATATCGGGACGGGCGAAAAGTTCCAGTTTGTGCGCAGTGGGTACTACTGCAAGGACAAGAACCCTGGTGTGTACAACTGCATAGTGGGGCTAAAGGACCCCTATGCCAAGAAGAAAAACTGAATGAAAAGGTTCTGCCTCTTTGGAAAGTGGGACTTGTGGCTGGTAGCGGCGGCACTTGCCGCCGCTCTCGGTGTATACTTTATTTTTCTGCCAGGCGGCGCGGCGGAGTATGTTGAAGTGACGCTGGACGGGGTCGAAGTGGCGCGGCTGCAGCTTGACAGGGACACGGAAATCGAGGCGGGCGGTGTGACTGTCGCGGTCTCTGATGGAGAGGTGTATGTGAAGTGCTCCGACTGTCCTGACAAGCTGTGCGTGGATCACTCGCCGGTGTCCCGCGAGGGGGAGAGCATAGTTTGCCTGCCGAATCGGGTCGTGATTACGGCGTATTCAGGAGAAGATCCGGAGGTGGACGCCGACACATGAGTGTGAGATGTGTGAAACGTTCCGGTGGACGGAGCGACATGAGCGCCGCAAAACGGGTGGCGCTTGCGGGAGTGATGACCGCCGCAACGATGGTGCTCTCGTATATCGAGACGCTAGTACCGCTTCCCGTTGGGATACCCGGAATAAAGCTCGGGCTTGCGAACTCGGGAGTGATGAGTGCGCTGTATCTGCTTGGTTCGGGCTGGGCTTGCGCGGTGTCGATAGTGCGGGTTGTGTTGAGTGGTCTGCTTTTCGGGGGCTTTTCGGCGATGTTGTACTCGCTTGCAGGGGCGGTGTTTGCACTCGCATCGATGATATCGCTGAAAACCGCGTCCGATAGGTTTGGAATGGTCGGGGTCAGCGTCGCGGGAGCGGT
>CALXFK010000040.1 GCA_944387575.1 uncultured Clostridia bacterium | reverse complement strand
ATCCGGGTCGCCATATGCTGCTATAGCTCAGTAGGTAGAGCGCGTCCTTGGTAAGGACGAGGTCCCCAGTTCGAATCTGGGTAGCAGCTCCACAGCCGGAGTAAAGTGTTCTTTACTCCGGCGTTTTGTGTCCTTTTTTATTTTGCGTCATATCGTACAATTTCCCTTCCTATGCTCAGCGATTTATTATTGAAATTTTCTCGAAATATGGTATACTCTGGGTGTAAGTACTTCTGTATTCTGCATATCGACCGTGTAATGTAGAGGAGGGTATATAATGACGATGAAACGCACTATTGCACTGTTTATTGCGGCGCTGCTCTGCCTGTCGGTTCTCGGCGGGTGCGAATCGCCCGCAGCAAGTCAGCCCGAAACCACGGCGGAGAACTCCGCCGCAATCGGCGCGGGGCGCACGGCGCTGAGCTGTGACGACGGCTCTGTGGTGTATATCAACCCGACCGGCAGCCTCTGCCGGTATCAGCCGGACGACAACTCGGTGAGCGTCCTGGCGGAGGATGTGTATTCCGGTCCGCTCTCTCAGGACGGGGGATACATATACTTCATTCAGGCGCTTGCGCTCTCACGGATAGACGACGCGGGGAACATTGAGGCGGTGGAGTGTCAGTTTGACGAAGTTTGGACGGTTTACGGCGGCGTGATTCACGGCTCGCTTGACCGCAGCTATGTGCGCCAGACGGTGGGGGAGTCGGACTACGAGACGGTCTGTGCCCTGCCCGAGCACGCCACCGCGCCAACCTTCTGCGTCGACGGAGTGTTTTACGGACAGGCGCGCGAGGAGGACGGCTCCCTGTACACCTACGCGGTGCCGGATACCGGCGGTGAACCGCTGCCGCCAGGAATCACTGGAGGCGACAGCGACTACTTTTACGGAACCGCCGGCGGATCAAACGAGGTCACGCTCTACCGTCTTTCGCGGAGTGACAATACCAGTGAAAACATCTCTTCGGAGGACGTGGCGCCGATAGCCTCCGACTTTGAGCTGATAGCCGCGGCGAACGGCACTGTCTACTGGTCGGCGCGCACCGAGGAGGGGTACCACGGCATTTTCGAGGGAACCGGCGAGGACGCGAAGCTGATCCTTGAGCGATTCCGTCCTACGTATGAGACCCTTTACGACTCTCGCGTACAAGTCCTGGACGGGTACGTGTTCTTCCACACGATTTACGACCATGCAACCGATGCCACCGCTGTACGGCTGTCGCTTTCGGCTGACGCCGTGGTGTACACATACCTGTATGACATCGCGGCGGGGCAGATGATTCTGCTTGAGGACACTTCCTCCACCGGCGCGATGTAGTCCGTCTGCCTTTTCCCTGGCACGTTTCACATTGTTGTCGGTCCGAACCGGTTTCGGACCGACTTTTTGCGTTTATTTGCGCAAGGCGTAATAACAGGGGAGACGCATGGTCAAAAAGAAAATCAGCACCCCATCTCGTCGGCAGGTATATCATACCTTCTGACAAATGGGGTGCGGCTGATATCGCCTATAGTTTGCGCGCGGGGCGCTACTTCTTTTCCTGCGGGCGCTGATACTCAAGCAAGTCGCTTATCTCACAGTTCAGCACATAGCACACCTTCGCCATAAAATCGAGGTCCACCATCTCTATGCTCACGCCCTTGTAGTATCTGTCGATAACGTCATATTTCGTCCCGGTCAGAGCACGCAGACGATTGCGGGTGATTCCACGGCTGTCCAGCACTTCAGCCAGCTTCACTTTGACGCTCCCGTATTCCTCGATCTGACACCGAACAACGCTCTTCAAATCGTCCACCGTACCCCTCCTATAACACGTTTATTTTATCAGCGGATACCCCTATTGACATTCCCCTGATTATAGTATATCCTTATATAGGGTAAGTATGGTCGCCCGGTTTTGCCGAAAAGCAGAACTACTTTTTTTGCACGCTTATAGGCATATTGTACAAAATCTATTGTGTATCGGCTCTGTCCATGATATAATGTAACCCCACAAAATAGGGATGATTACTGTTTTAATGAAACAAATTTCCAAATGATTTTACAAATTGTTTTGGCTCCTGCCAATCTGGTATGACGCACCAAACATACTTTTTTAATAACGTTACAGAACGGAGGGATATATTGCTGTGCCCGTACAAACAAACGCTCATGCTGTTTCGTACCGACAGAGCCTGCTCATATTTGCCGCCATTGTAGCGGTATTTCTCACGGCTCTCGCCGTTGCGCTGCTGTCGCCCACCCCTCTGCACGGGCTTGAGAGGTCGTCTGTGCTGCGGCTGGACACCGGCTGGTTCTACTATCCGGAGGGGGAGCGGCAAGCGATAGCGACGCTGCCGCACAAGATTGACGGCGCGGGCGACGAACTGACGCTTGAGCACGATTTAAGCGGTCTGTCGATTCGTCCCGACTATGTTCTCACCTTCCGCACGCGATATGCGTCTATCAGCGCGTATGCGGACGACACGCTTATCTACCGGTCCCCGCAGGGGGAGGAGCACGCGCTTGGCAGCATGTGGCACTTTATTCCGCTGTCGCGCTGCACCGGCGCGGAGACGCTTACGGTTGTCCTGCGCGGCTACGACGGCGGCTCGTATACGCTTGACAGCGTCCTGATGGACACGCCGGGCGCAATCAAGTTCTTTTTGCTGAGGGAGAACTCGGGCGCCATTGTTTTCAGTTTCATCTGCATTCTGCTGACGGCGGCGTTAATTCTCATCGCGGCAATTCTGGCGAGGTGGCAGAGTCAGATGCACCTCCCGCTTCTTTCGCTTGCCGCGTTCATATTTCTCAGCGGGCTGTGGATTCTTCTCGACTCGAAGGTCACGACGGTAAGCGGCGGCAACTACGCGCTCAGCTACTTTTTCAGCTACGCCGCTTTTTACGTGCTCCCGGCGCCGTATCTGCTCTACATCCGGCTCACGCTGAAAGACTGCCGGCGCGCGCTCGACATTCTTATATGGGCGCTTATTGCAAACGCGGTGGTCTGCATGGTCCTGCACCTGTTCGGGGTTGTGCCGCTGCGGAGAACAGCTATAATAGTCCACGCGCTTATAGTGTTGTCAGTCCCGGCGACAGTCTGCGCGTTCTGGCGCAGCGTCATTCGTCGCAAAGACAAGCAGCTGTTTTTCACGTTTGCCGGTTCGCTTGTCATATATTTCTGCGCGCTTGTCTCAATCGCGCTCTACTACTTCGGCATATTGCATATCGCAAGCAGCACGCCGTTCTACATCGTAGGGCTCTCGATACTGCTCATAGGCATGACCGCCGACATTGTCGCGTCGTTTGGGAGGTTCTGGCACCAGAAGGAGACGTCCGAACAATACCGCCAGATGGCGGTGGAGGACGGGATGACCGCCCTTGGCAACCGGAACGCTTTTCTGCTGCACATGACGCAGCTTCTGAAATCTCAGCCAAGGCAGCTGGCGTTTATTATGATCGACATAGACGACCTGAAGCTTATCAACGATCAGATGGGGCATCACTTCGGCGACATTGCAATCCACATCGCCGCGGCGTGTATCCGCAGCGCGTTCGGTCCCATTGGGCACTGTTACCGCATTGGCGGGGACGAGTTTGTGGTGGTAGTCACCGGGGAGGCGGTGGAGAAAATCCCGGAGAGAGTGACGCGCTTCGAGCAGGAGATGCTCTTCCGCTGGGACAACTCCCTGCCCTCTAACGGCGTTTCGTACGGGTATGCCTCCGCCGAGTTTTCCCACGACAGTCCTCTGACCGAGCTTCGTCTCACAGAGCTTCAGGAGCAGGCGGACCAGGCTCTCTATCTGCACAAGCAGTCGCGCAAGGTCGTTACAGAAAGCAATATGCCGTGAGCAGATGCTCACGGCATATTTTTGTGCGCGGCTGCTTTTCACCTGCCGAGCGCCGCGCGCTGTGTACGCACCACATCGGTCAAGGCTCTGCGCCCATGCGCGGAGAGCTCGTGGGTGAGGTACTCCGGCTGCACGCACTCCACCACGCGGCGCACCGCGTCGGTCTGCCACGGCTGATGGCGGTCTATATTTAGGATATGCGGGTATGCCTGCGCAAAACGCTCCGAATATGTGGGCGCGAGCGGCGGCAGCGACCCGGTATGCTCGCGCACATACTCACCGGAAAACGAGCGGTGAAGGTGCATTGCCCGCACCCGCTTCGCAAGCTCCCCGTGGCGTCTGAGCATGTCAACAATATATTCCGCACCGTCCTGCTCACCTCGCAGTTCAGTATTGCAGTTGAGCAGGTGACCGCAGTCAAGCAGTATGCCCACATCTTTTGCGCGTATGCCGCCGAGCAGCCTCTCGGTGAGTGCGGGGTCGGTAAACGTGAAGCCGGGCCACCACTGGTTTTCAACCAGGACGGTATACGGCGGGTCGCCGCCGGCGGTCTCGTTTATCAGTTCCACCGCCGCGTCTATGACCTCCTGCGAGCTGTGCTCAAAGCGGTATGTGTACCCCTCCTCGAGCGACACGTCGCTCACATGGTAGACCACATACTCTGCTCCAAACTCCGCCGCGCGTGCAAGGTCAGCGCGGTACTGCGAAATGAGCGTCTGCCTGTCCGCTCCGCCGTAAAAACTCACATACTCCTCACGGCTGCCGAACTTCCGGAGCAACCGTTTCTCGTCTCCGCGCCAGAAGTCGAGAAAGTCGGCGTAGAACAAGAGGTGGTATCCGACGGTGACCTCACCGGCGCGGTCGTCCACATATCCCATGTCCCCCCACACCGCCTCAATCCCGTCCAAACCAAGCCCATCAAGCCAGCCGCGCAGCCCTTCCGCACCGCCGTACTCGTTGAGCCAGCCGGTGTAGATCGGCATACTTACAAGTTCTTTCATTGCGCGCCTCCGTTCCCCGGCGCCCCGGCGGAGCGCCAAATCAGCCCTGAATACCGCTCCGAGCAAGCTCCTCTCCTATATTCAGGATGTGGTCGCCTATTCTCTCGAAATCGGTAAGCATCTCGGAATAAATTATGCATGCCTCGTCCGAACAGCTCCCGTCCCGCATCCGGTCCATCTGGTTGCGCCGGAACTGCGCAGTCATGTCGTCTATCTTCTGCTCAAATGCGGAGATCTGTGTGAGACCTTCGACCGAGAGTCCAGATATATTTTTGAGCCTGTCCATCGCAAGGAGGCTTACCTCCCGCATCTGAACTATCTCTTCGCGCGCCTTCTCAGAAAATGAGGCGCGTTTCTCCTCAAGGATCCGGGTGTACCCGCAGATGTTTATCGCATGGTCGCCTATTCTCTCGATGTTGCTCGCTATTTTAAAGAACGAACTGAGCTCCGCCGAGTCGCGCTCGTTTGTCTCGTACACTATTATCCGGGAAATATACTGTGAAATGCCCTTGTTGAGGAAGTCGATATAGTCCTCGGTCTTTTCCACCTCTGCAAGCTTCGCAGGGTCGAGCGCGAGCACCGCGTCAAAACTTCGCTCAACATTCTGCCGAGCCATATCCGCCATTCTGCCAAGCTCCTTGCGAACACCGTTCAGGATTATTGCAGACATACCCATATGGTACTCGGACGTCTCCACCTCTTTGATATACGCGAGTCGGTGACCCTCCTCCTGTTCGGAGGGGTGGTCTGGCAGTATCTTGGTGGCGAAGCTCGCAAGCGTCATGCCAAACGGCAGCAGTATCAGCGTTGTCGAGACGTTGAAAAGCGTATGCATTGCCGCTATCTGCATCTTCGGCTGGTCGGGTATCAGGCTCTCAATGAGCCCGGTAAGAGGCAGGAAGTAACATATCAACGTAAACACAACCGTGCCTATGACGTTGAAGGACAGGTGTATTATCGTTGTCCGCTTCGCGGCACGGCTCGTTCCGATACTCGCGATTGCCGCGGTTATGCAGGTGCCGATGTTCTGTCCGAACAGCACATACACCGCGCCGCCGAGCCCGATGACCCCGCTCGCCGCAAGCGACTGCAATATGCCGACCGACGCAGACGAGGACTGTATTATCGCAGTGAACACCGCGCCCGCAAGTATTCCGAGAATCGGATTTGAGAAGCGGGTCATGAGCGAAACAAACGAGTCCATCTCCCGCAGCGGCTCCATCGCACCGCTCATCATGTCCATGCCGATAAACAATATCCCGAACCCGGCAAGGATCTGCCCAACCTGCTGTAGCTTTTGGTTTTTTACGAAAACGACGACCGCCACGCCGATAAATGCCACCGTCGGTGCAAGCACACCTATATCCAGACCGATTAGCAGACCGGTGACCGTGGTACCAATATTCGCGCCCATAATTATCCAGACCGCCTGGCGCAGCGTCATCATTCCGGAATTGACAAATCCCACGACCATCACGGTCGTAGCCGACGAGGACTGTATCACCGCCGTAATTCCCATTCCGACCATTACTCCAAGGAAACGATTCGCCGTGAGCCTCTCGAGTATCTGCTTCATCCGGTTTCCTGCAACAGATTCCAGACCGGAGTTCATCATCTGCATTCCGTACAGGAACAGTGCAAGACCTCCAAGCAGGCTGAGTATGTTTGTAACGCTCATGCCTTTTTAAATTCCTCTCTTTTGTCGTAATATTCACTTCCGCGCAGATACCCCGCGCCTCTATAATAATATCATGCTTTTTGTAAAATTTCAGTAAAAATTTATTTTGCGAAAAAAATCGTCAGGAATTCACAATATTCTGTATCTGCCCCCACAGTACAATCAGCATTACTGCCGGAGCCGCTACCCTAAGCGCAAACCTGAACAGTCCCTTCCTTCCTATTTTTCCGCCTCCGCGCTCGATCTCGCGCTCTATTCGCTCCGGTTTCAGTTCATACGCCGCGGCAAGCGCAGTACAAAGCGAGCACAGCGGTATCATTATTCCCTCCGCTGTAATATCCACTACTGCCATCCATGACCCGCCAAACGGCGCAGTGCTCTCCGCAAGTCCGAGAGCATCCGAAGCAACAAGAAGGGACAGCAGCATCGACGCCGCCGTCGCGACCGCTGCCGCAGCGGTGCGGTTTACCCGTCTCGGCGCCGCCCGCTCCACCGCAAACGACACCGCCACCTCCACAAACGACACCCCGCTCGACACCGCCGCCGCCACCGTCAGTGCGTAGAATAGCACCCCGAACGCCGCGCCGGCTCTTCCCATCTCATCGAATACCCTCTGCATCGTCACAAACAGCAGCGCCGGTCCGCTCATCTGCGCACCCTCGCCGCCGAGCGCAAACGCCGCTGGCAGTACCGCCATTCCGGCGAGCAGTGCCGTTGCACCGTCCACCACCGCGATCACCGTTGCGCTCCGCATAATGTTTTCGCCTGAAGGGAGGTATGAGCCGTATATTATCATGCACCCGACCCCGAGCGAAAGCGAGAAGAACATCTGCTCTCCCGCCGTCGTGATAACTCCGAGCGGGTCCTCGATAAGCGGCGTGAGATCGGGATCAAACATGAATCGCAGTCCCTCCTCCGCGCCGTCCAACGTCAGCGCACGTATCACCACCGCCACAAGCAGCAGCGTGAGAGCCGGCATTGCAAATTTCGAGAATTTCTCTATCCCACCGCTCACTCCGAAGCTCACTATTGCAAGCACTGCCGCCGCAAACACCGCCGAATAGACCGAAACCTGCCGCGTATCCAGCACAAAACTCTCAAACGCCGCCTCCGCGTCCGGCATGTTCGCTCCCAAAAGCGCGGTCAAGTTGAACACAAAATACCGCACGCAGTAACCGCCGAGAACGTTGTAAAACCCGGTCACAAGAAATGCGGCGCCCACCGCAAGCAATCCCACGTACCTGAAACGCTTCGACAGCGCACGGAATGCGCCGTCCGCTCCAGAACGTGTCATCCTTCCTATTGCAAGCTCGCAGGCGAGCATCGGGATGCCTGCTACCGCCGTAAGCGCCACATACACAAGCAGAAACGCAAATCCACCGTTTTCGCCCATGCGGTAGGGGAACCCCCATATGTTTCCCAGTCCTATTGCAGCCCCGACCGCCGCCGCAAGAAATCCAAACTTTGACCCCCAGCGTTCACGTCCTGCCTCCAAATCAATCCCCCCTGTCCTGAAACAACCTATGCTTGTGCACGCCCCTCTATTCCGCTATTGACAGGTGTGTTATACTTAAATATATTACATTCTTTCTGTCCGGAGGCATTTTACCCCGGAATTATTACTGCAAAGGAACTGTCTTATATGACCGAGATTGTTGGCGTCCGCTTTAAATCAGCGGGCAAAGTATATTATTTCGACCCGTCCGGGCTCACCATACCGGCGGGTACCGATGTTGTGGTCGAGACGTCGAGCGGCACTGAGTTTGGTGAGTGCGTCAGCACGAACACGCTTGTCGACGACGACAAGGTCGTCCAGCCGCTGCGGCGTGTGCTCCGCATCGCGACCGATGACGACCGGCAGACTCTCGTACGGAACTCCGAGCGCGAAAAGCAGGCTCTTGCTATCTGCCAGCGAAAGGCTGATGACCTGAACCTCGACATGAAGGTAGTCGAGGTCGAGTACGCATTTGACGGCTCGAAGATCCTCTTCTACTTCATCTCGGAGGGACGGGTGGACTTCCGCGAGCTTGTCAAGGAGCTTGCGTCGGTGTTCCATGTTCGCATAGAGCTCCGCCAGATAGGCGTTCGCGACGAGGCGAAGATGCTCGGTGGGCTCGGCATATGCGGTCGTGAGTTCTGCTGCTCGGGCTATATGCATGAATTCCACCCGGTCTCAATAAAGATGGCAAAGGAACAGAGCCTATCTCTCAACCCGACCAAGATCTCCGGGACCTGTGGACGGCTCATGTGCTGCCTCAAGTATGAACAGGAGGCGTATTCCGCGCTCCTCAAGGTGACCCCGAAGCTCGGCTCTCTCGTCCAGACCGCCGACGGAGAGGGGACGGTCGTAGAAGTCGGTCTGCTCCGCGGTCAGCTCAAGGTGCTGCTCAACAACGGCTCGGACGACCCGGTCACTAAATTCTACAACGTAAGCGACGTCAAGGTGCTTCGCTCGGGCAAGGCGCGCCCGCAGAAACAGAACTGACTCTCGCGCCAAAAGGGAGGTTTACGCCGTCTCTCAGGTATGGAGGCGTCGTGCTATTATGTGTGCTGTTTTCGATTCACGCCGCGCTGAGTTCCGCTCCCCGCTCGGAGCGGTTCCCACCGGCGGCACGGTCACTATGACCGCGAGGCCGGAGAGCTACCGCTTTCCGCTTCGCGGCTTTTTGTGCGCTCACTTTGAACCGGACGGTCCGCGCATAGAACTGCCCATGACCCACCTCGGTCACAGCATAAACTGCGAGGAATTTCAGGTGGAGTTCCCGTGCGGTGACACGCCCGGTCTCTGGTTCTACTCTTTCCGCTTCGAAAATGACGGCGGCTCTTTCTGGTACGGCGCCCGCCGCGGTCATACCGGAGGTCCCGCAATGTTCTACGGTGCGGATTATCCGCCAGAATTTCAACTTACAGTATTCAAAGATGACCCCCAAAACCATCAAAGAGAGTGGCTGGGGGAGGGGGTAGTGTACCAGATATTCCCGGACAGGTTTTCAAAGGGCGGTGAGATTGCCAAATATTCTCGTCTCAACGAACGGATAATCCACAGCGACTGGTCGGAAGAACCGCTCTGGCGACCCGAGCAGTTTGAGGGCGCGATGCAGATGACGAACCGCGATTTCTTCGGTGGGACGCTTACCGGGATACGTTCCCGGCTCGACTATCTCGAGTCGCTCGGGGTCACGACCATCTATCTAAACCCGATATTCGAGTCCTTCTCGAACCATCATTACGACACCGCCGACTACACGAGTATCGACCCCTCGCTCGGCAGCGAGGAGGATTTCCGTGAACTCTGCCGCTCGGCGCATGAGCGCGGTATGCACATAATTCTCGACGGGGTGTTCAATCACACCGGCTCGGACAGTATTTACTTCAACCGGCGCGGGCACTACCCGGAGCCCGGCGCATACCAGTCCACCGATTCGAAGTGGAGCAGTTGGTACGAATTTACATCCTGGCCAAACGTGTATTCCTGCTGGTGGGGAATAGTTACTCTGCCGCAGACTCGGGACGACGACCCCTCTTTCCGTGATTTTATCGCGGGCGGCAGCGAGAGCGTCGTCCGCCGGTGGTTAAATGCCGGTGCAGACGGCTGGCGTCTGGATGTTGCGGACGAGCTTTCCGACGACTTTATTCGCGGCATTGCGTCCGCCGCGCACAAGGAAAAGGACTCCGCGATAGTAATTGGGGAGGTCTGGGAGGACGCCTCAAACAAGATAAGCTACGGCGCGCGCCGTAAATATTTGCTTGGAGGCGCTCTTGACGGGGTGACAGGGTACCCGTTCCGCTCTGCGGTACTGGCATACCTCGGCGGCGGAGACGCCTCCGAATTTGAGGACGCGCTTTCGGACATTCTCGAAAATTACCCGATGCACGCGCTGCTCTGTTCGCTGAATATTCTCGGCACACACGACACTCCTCGTATCCTCACCGCGCTTGGCGCCCCCTCCGAGTTCTGGCAGGGCGGGCGAGAAAAGCGCTCCGAGGCTGCGCTCTCCGACACCCGCTACTTCGCAGCGCGCACCCTTGTGAAACTTGGCGCTCTGCTGCAATACTCGTTTATCGGCGCCCCCTGCGTCTACTACGGCGACGAAGCCGGAATGCAGGGAGGGGAGGACCCGTTCAACCGCCGCACCTTCCCCTGGGGAGGGGAGGACCGCGAACTCACCGGTTGGTACCGGCGGCTTGGCGCGCTGCGCCGCAGCGAATCCGCTCTAACCCGCGGTACCCTCCGCTTTGTTGCGGCGGACGGAGCTGTCCTGTGCTATCTTCGCGAGTGCGCAAACTCCCAGCCGGTATATGCCGCCGTAAACCGGGCTTCCGCCTCTCAGACGCTCACCGGTCTGCCGGACGGCAGCTATATCGACCTCATGGGCAGCGGTCTTTACACCGTCTGTGAGCGTTCGGTGACCCTCCCGGCGGGAGCGGCGCTGCTGCTCGTAAGGAAATGATTTGTCCACATATGGCAGACACTTTTGTTCAATTTTTACGATATATAAAAGTGGAGGTGCGGGTCAAATGAGGTACGACGCGGGCGAATACGACGTCGCAGTCATAGGGGCGGGGCACGCCGGTATCGAGGCTGCGCTCGCCTCCGCGAGGCTTGGCGCACGCACTCTCTGTTTTACAATCAATGCGGACGCGGTCGGCAACATGCCGTGCAATCCCTCCATTGGTGGCACTGCAAAGGGCTGCCTTGTCCGGGAGGTGGACGCGCTCGGCGGCGAGATGGCGCGCGCGGCAGACGCCACCTGCATCCAGTTCAGAATGCTCGGCAGGGGAAAGGGTCCTGCGGTGCAGTCACCCAGGGCTCAGGCTGACCGCAGGGCATACCAGCAGTATATGAAGCTCACGCTCGAGCGTCAGCCCGGATTGTCACTGAAACAGGCTGAAATAGTGGATATTGAGACGGAAAACGGACATGTTTCCGCAGTTGTCACCGCACTTGGTGCCGTCTACCGCGTCCGCTGCGTCGTCATCGCGAGCGGCACGTTCCTTGGCGGCAGGGTCATAACCGGCGACTGGTCCCGCATCGGCGGACCGGACGGCATGTTTGCC
>CALXFK010000039.1 GCA_944387575.1 uncultured Clostridia bacterium | reverse complement strand
GCTCTAACAGCGTCTGCCTGCCGGTCCAGCGGCGGTCGGTCACCGCATAGAGCCGAAGCGTCTCTCTTGCGCATCTCATGAGCTTCCCTCCGTCTTCCTCAGAGTATTTCGTATTTGGCGCGGCGGTCGAGCGCGTAGCCGGTGAGGTTGTACATGGCGTCTATTATGTAGTTACGGTAGCTCGAATTGCCGTCCGCATCACCGAGGCGCTCGTGCGCTATTTCGCCGCAGACACCCATCGCGCAGACCGCAGCGGCTACCGCCTCGAGCTCGGAGCCGGGACTTGCGGCGACGTATGCGGTGGTGAGCGCGGAGAGCTGGCATCCGGTACCGGTGATGCTGCTCATCATCGGGTGACCGTTGAATATGCAGTACGCCTTGTCCGCCGACGCCACTATGTCGATGGCGCCGGTGATGGCGACAACCGCCCCGGTTTTTTCCGCAAACGACTTCGCAAACGCCACAGCCTGCGGGAGGTTTTCCCTCGTTACGCTGTCCGCAACGTCGGCGTCGACCCCCTTCGTGCTTCCGCTTCCGGTCGCAAGAGTCTTGATCTCGGAGATGTTCCCGCGTATTACCGTGAACTTCACCTCGTCAAGCAGCCCGAGCGCGGTCCTGGTGCGAAGCGCCGACGCGCCCGCCCCGACCGGGTCGAGCAGCACCGGATGGGTGAGCTCATTTGCCTTCTTTCCCGCGGCAAACATCCCGGGGATGGTACGCGAATTGAGCGTGCCGATGTTAATATTCAGACCGGCGCAGATAGCCGTGATGTCCTCGACCTCGCCTATGTCGTCCGCCATTATCGGCGAGGCGCCGCACGCGAGAAGGATGTTCGCGCAGTCGTTGACCGTCACGTAGTTTGTAATGTTGTGTATCAACGGCGAGCGCTGCCTGACGTTCTTCAGCATTTCCTCAAACATTTTTATCTCTCCCTTTGCGGGAACAAAACAGAAAACGGAAGCGCCCACACCGGCAACTTCCGTCAAGTATATGTCATCCCTACGTTGGCATTACCCAAATCAGGTCACCGGTCGAAGGTCGCACCTTACTCTCAGCCTGTACTACAAGCTCCCGCGTATTCAATTTCCCGTGTATTGTACACCCCCGCGCCGGAAATTGCAAGAGCTCCGGCGAAGTTTGTAAAAAGCGGTCAGCCCTCCGTCTTCGACGTGATGTCGAGACCCCGCTCGCCGACGTCGAGAGTCCCGTCCTTGAGCGAGATGAACGGCGAAAACTCCACCGTCTCCCCGCCGTACTCAAAGACAACGGTGGCGTCAGCAAAAATATCGCTTGCATTGCACTGGATTACAAACGCGCAGCAGTCCGGGTCCTCAAATATCAGCGTGGGTTCTGGGGAGTCTATGTCGCCGCGGTATAGCGACAGCTTCATACCGTCGTAGCGCGGTATTATCAGGTAGTAGTCACCCGACGAGAGATAGTGGACAGGGACACTGTCGCCGCCCAGATAGCTCTGTACGTAACTGTCGAGACTCCCCATCTCCTGGTATCCCAGATGCGCCACGGCGTACATCTCACCCTCCGAAAACGGAATAGCATCCCGATCATTCGCAGGATTTTCAGAAGCGCAGCCCGCAAGGAACAGCACAGAGAACAGTGCCGCCAGTATTTTTGTGATAGCTCTCATAATGCACCTCGTATCGGTTATTTACAAACAAATGCAGGGCATGGCTGTACCGACCGCCCGCCACACCGGCTTTGCCGGCATTCAGCGTCTTTTCAGCAGACGCCATTATACACAGCAATACCGTTCCGTATTCCGGGAACATACCAGCCCCGTCAGGCGCCGAACTCATCGGTCAGGGTCTGCAATTTCTCAACAAACTTTCCGACATGATACCCGTCACACGCGGCGTGGTGCACCTGTATGGCGAGCGGAATCAGCCTCTTCCCGCCATTTTCGAAATATTTCCCCAGAGTAAAAATGGGCAGAAGGTACTTCCCGTCATCAAATACGTTGATATTAAATGATGTAAAAGTAAACCACGGGACCATCGATATATCAAACGAGTTTGCAGGTCTGTCGGGTTTGGGGGCATACTTTACCGACGACGCATACTGCGCCGTATCCGACTCATAGGCACGCAGGAACGCACTATAATCCGGATCGAACTTCGTCCATATCCCGGAAAAGTTTTTGTTGTCCTTATTGAAAATAGTATATGCGGGATGCATCTCATCGTATATGCCCACCCCTTCATTCGTCAGCGCAGTACGAAATTCAGGCATCTGGTTGACCGTCTTGGTAAGCAGCCATATCATCGCCGGATACAGCCTCACGTTATTCAGCGAGGTTATGTCAATATTTACCGTTGTGGAATATGTGCAGACGACCTCATTGATAAAATGTTCGTAGAACTCCCTGCGCTCCCACGTTTGCATATTTACTAAATGAAACGACATCGCGTCCTCCTATGTCACCGAAAACTTTTATTCTCGCCCGGCGATTGCCCACATTGTACTCGCCTACCGGCACAGCGTCAACATCAAATGTTTAATTTTTGTTTTGTACCAGTTCAGATTTCCTTGGTACACTTTTTATGGTATAATAACCGCAAGGCGGTTATTATACTTTGATTTAAGCCGTTTTTCTCGTCCCTTACGGGACAACCGAAAAACATGGCACATTATACCATTCCGGCTTTGCCGTCACGGTATAATAAATGTAGAGCAGCAAAGTCTTTCCCTTGGGATAAAATTACACGCGCTTGTTCCTATCCTTACACCTTCGATATGTTCGAACAACTCACAGTTTTAAAGGAGTGACGGCAGTGAATAGGCTTACAAGAAATATTCTGACCGGCGCAGGCTCGGTAGTCGTTGCGGTAGGAGCGGCTGCCGTGGTTTCGTACACCATTACAAGAAAACTTCTCGCCATCGCAATGGATCGCGACATACCGGACAGGCTGAGCGCAAGCAAGGGCAGGGAGCGGCTAACCGGTTCTCCCGAAATCACGGAATTCGTAGGCGCAGTTTCGGAGGGCGCAGGATCTTTAGCTTCCCGCGACCAGGAAACGGTCACGATAGAGAGCCACGATGGTCTGCGCCTTGTCGGGCATTGGGTGCCACGCAAAAAACCAAAACGCGTGATTGTCGCCATGCACGGATGGCGCTCGACCTGGAAACAGGATTTTGGAGCGATTTCCGACTTCTGGTACGATAGCGGTTGTAGCGTACTGTACGCAGAACAGCGCGGTCAGGGCGAAAGCGGCGGGAAGTACATGGGTTTCGGTATGCTGGAACGCTATGACGCCCTCGGTTGGATAAACTGGGTAAACGAAAAAACCGGCGGCAGATTGCCCATCTATCTATGCGGCGTTTCAATGGGTGCTACTACCGTCCTCATGGCGGCGGGGCTCGAACTTCCAGATAACGTCAAAGGCATCATTGCCGATTGCGGGTTTACCTCGCCCCAGGCAATATGGAAACACGTGATAGAAAAGAACCTGCATCTACCTTACCGCATTCACGCTGCCGCTGCAAGTGACCTATGCAAAAAGCGCATAAATATGAGCTCAAAAGCGTATTCAACGGTGGACGCGATGAAGCAGTGCGCCGTCCCGGTACTGTTTATCCACGGGTCTGACGACAAATTTGTCCCCATTGACATGACATATGAAAACTACAAGGCGTGTTCCGCCGAAAAACAGCTCCTCGTGGTTCCGGGCGCAGGTCACGCTATGAGCTACTTTATCGAGAAGGAAAAGTACGAAAAAACCGTTACCGACTTCTGGAACTGTCTCGAGCGGCAATAGCGTGCGGTGCGTTACATCTTTACGGTATCGGTTGAACCGTCCGGGGCACGCGCGGCGCGGTGTCGAGGAGTTCTTTCAAGTGCAAGACGGTCAAAGCCCGGTTTACACACAATGTGTAAACCGGGCTTTCTGTGTACCTATGTTGACCGGAAAACCGTTTTTGTTACTTCGCAAACGCGCGATAGAGGAAGGTCACTATCTGACCGCGGTTGCAGATGGAATCAGGGCTGAAGGTCGTGTCGGTGGTGCCGTTGGTGACCCCTTCCGCCACCGCCCAGTTGACCGCATCCGAGCTCACGTCGGTGAAGGACGCGGCGTCCGCACTTGGGCTTCCCGCGTACTTCCACATGAACTCGACCGCCATCTCACGGGTGCAGGGAGCCTCAGGGGAAAAGGTATCTCCTTCGGTCATCCCGTTCTCGGCTGCCCATGCAGTAGCCTTCTCATAGTAGGCACCGGCTGCCACATCGGTGAACTCCGCGGCTCCGGTGGGCTCGGGCGAACCGGCAGCGCGCCACAGGAAGGTGATTATCTGACCACGGGTGCAGGTGGAATCGGGGCTGAAGGTCGTCGCGCTGGTGCCGTTGGTTATGTTGTTCTCCACTGCCCAGGCAACAGGCTCCGAATACCACATGCCAACTACCACATCGGAGAATCCAGAGACGGTCTCGGGCTGCTCCACCGGCTCCTCGACTGCCGGCGCACTTCCGTAATGTATAGTCGCATTCAGCAGGGCGTCGTTATAATTCTGGTTGTTGTTTATCTCGATTGCCGCCCACTGAGCTTCGGTTCCGCCGTAATAGACGTCGGTGAGACTGTCACACTCCATGAACGCACCGTAGTCGATGCTTGTGACGCTCGCAGGAATGGTTACGCTCGCAAGGCTGCTGCATCCCCAGAATGCGCTGTTCCCAATGGAGGTCACGCCGTTAGGGATATCTATTTTGCCAAGCTTCTCACAGTAGAAGAAGGTCGATCCCTCCACCACCGCAAGGCTGGCGGGGAGGTTGATGGTGGTGAGGTTCGAGCAGTTGCTGAACGCACCGAAGCCGAAACGCACCATTTCATCCGGCAGGCTGACGGAGGTAAGCGCAGTGCAGCCGGAGAACGCGCTTGCTCCGATGCTGGTATATCCGTCCGGTATGGTGACACTCTTTATCTTGGTTTTACCGTTGAAAGCATTGTCACCGACCGCCTGTATGGGTTCACCGTCAAAATCCACCGAGGGAAGGGTTAGATCCACATCGCTTCCCTTGTATCCGGTGATAGTCTGGATGGAGTACTGGTCGTCATACAGACCCCAGTCGGAATGAAAATTGGATGTCGTTGTGAACAGAACGCTGTAATCGTCGTTCCAAACCGAATCCACCGTGTCCGCAAACGCGGGAGCGGTAAGGCTCAGACAGAGGGCAAGCGCCATGACAGCAGCCAAGATCTTACGTTTCATCGTTTATTCTCCTTTTTGCAAAAGTCTTGTTTATTTACATATGTTACCACGCATTTTAATATAAAGCAATATTTTCCACCGGAAAAATTATTGCGGCGGCGCGGGAAAAACACCTCATGCCCAAGTTTTGACCCGCAATACAAAAAAATCAGGTGCAGACCGCTCTGCACCTGCTCGCTTCCCGGGTCGTATGGCATCATTCCCCGCGTCGCGATATCACATCGCTCGCCCATTCCAAAATCAATCGGCTGAGCCGGTCAAACCCGCTATCCTCGCCGATTGCCGTCAGCAATTCGCGCCCGGTTTCACCAACTCTCTCTCGCAGCTCCCCCCGGTTCCGCGTATAATACCCGTTCTCGCAGAAAGCATCCGCCTGCATGACAAATCTCACCGATTTACAAAGCCCGCGCAGAGCGTCCGGGTTGCGCTCATGCAGATAGTTGTGACTGCATGCATGATAGATGCCACACGCACCGACCAGTGCCGCACGCCGCGCCTCCTCTTCAGTAGGCACCGAAATAATATCGTCAAGGCTCCGATAGACCGCCTTTGTGTCGAAATAAAACTGAAATAGATCCGCACGGTCCCAGCATTCAAGCTCTTCCCGCCCTGAAACAAACCCGCACAACAGCTCCCGGCACGGAAGTTCAGACACCACCTCGCGGTAACGCCCAAGATCCGCTTTGCCGCCCCTTTTAGTTTTTTCACGGCAGGTTCCTCCTTTTGCGCATGACAAATAACCGTGCGTGCATTTTATGCCCGCCCGTTTACTTGCCGCTCCTCCGATGATAAAAATGGATTTTTCAGCGCAAATCCGAAACGCAAGGTGTTGAGACAAGCGCATTTTTTCAGATGGTTGCGCTTCCATCATGGTTCCGTTTCCGTGCCCGTTTTTCCCGGCTGGATGCCGGGAGAAAACGGGCCACGGCAACGGATTTGGGGGTGTATCGCCCCCACCGTCAAACGGTTTCCAGTTGGAAACCGTTTGACCCTCGTTGTCCTGGG
>CALXFK010000038.1 GCA_944387575.1 uncultured Clostridia bacterium | reverse complement strand
TCATCAACGAGGGGATGTCTCAGGCTGAGCGGCTGGCAAAGCTCAATGCCATCGCTATCAGCCAGATGGAGATTCTGACGCAGGATCACCGAATCGAAGCTCTGGAGGCTCATAGCGGAGAACTGTCTCCTGTGGAGTAAAAAATAATATACCGGCAGCTTGCGAATGGGTGAAGGCCGTGGCATCTATAGTGTTGCGATGTTCCATGCCGGAGCAAAGTTCACTTTGCTCCGGCATTTTTATTGTGAGGTAACTACATGTGTACAAGATTCGTCCACCGTGGCGAGGACATCATTACAGGGTTCAACTTCGACATCGACCTTTCGGTCTGGACACACCGCGTCATGACCGAGAAGGATCGCTTTTATATCGGCATTCTGCGACCGGACGGCACCTACCACTCATACCATGGCGTCAACCGCAATGGCAACACCGGCACACTTCTCTACGTTCATGGAAATCCCGCCGGTGCGTACCGCAATGATCCTAACTGTATGACAGTCGCAGAGCTCACCGAGCAGTTTATAAACGCCCATATCTCCTTAGACGATGCGATACAAATCGTGCAGAACAGGACAATCACTTACGCCGCCGATGCAACTATGCAGACTATTCTGTCCGATATACGAGGGCGTGTTCTCATCGTAGAACCGGGTCTCGGTCACCGCATAGAACAGAGTGGATTGTCTCTGATCACAAACTACTCTCTCATCTCGCCAAATAGTACAAAGCCTTTTATCGTACCGGGAGACGACCGCTACGAACGCGCGCTGGATCTCATCAACAGATACGGCAGCAATTTTTCAGTCGCTGACGCTATGGAGGTGCTGCGCGAGGTACGCCAGGAGGGCGAGTGGGCAACCCGCGTGTCGTTTGTTTACTCCGCAAAACAGAACACCGTTTTCTTTGTTGAGAATAATAACTTCAACCAGATTTCCAAATTCGCCTTCAACTGAACTGTTAAAATTACAACATTCGGAACTCCCCGAGACGCCGATTAACCGCATCACGCCTATACATAAACCGCTTTACTCTCACTCAGCCACTTTCATTGCGGATACGCCTCTGCCTCGATAATCTCTACCACTTTGTACTCACATCATTTTCTTAGCATTTGACCTATATCTTACTTTATCTTCCCACATATTACCTGTCTCCGATATTTTAGCGCAAATGCAATATGATATTTGCATTCCCACTTCGTGTACGCTAAACTCGGATATCAAGTTTCATCTGGACTTAATTCCTCCTTTGGTTTTTCTGGCGGTTGGTAGACCTCCACTATTTTACCAAAGGAGGATTACTTTTTCTGCGATTTTTGGAACCACCGTTACTGCCGGTGGTTTTCGTTATACAAAAGAGGCGGGCAAGAACCTTTGGTGCTTGCCCGCCTCGATTACCATAAAGCAAGACCGGGCGGGGCTGCTGCCCCGCCAACATCAGTCCTCGCACTCGCCCTTATGGGTCTCCCGCCATGCCAGAGATAATTAGGAGAAACAGCAAGGCAACAGATCATATTGTGTCCTCGTGAGGACAGCATGACGCCGGAGATTTCGTTTCTTTCTTTTACGCAAACAGTCTGCCATTTGTCCATAAATCTGAGAACAGTGGCTTTATGCTCGTCCAGCTTCTCATGAGTCTCCAGACAGGGAAAGTTCCTCCCGACCAGAGTTGCAAGACTAATCCAATTTCCAATATCTTCGGGTACTCCATAAAAGAGCTACACTATATTTCACATTTATTCATCAAATCGCTCATTCATATCCAACAACTGTTAAAGATATAAATAATGGACAAACATCTCTATTTCATTGCTTCCAGACGACGCTTCAGCTCATATAAAGCCGTCCTGTTAGAATCCCATTTCAGCTTTGCATAGGCATCTTTATATGTAAGCCATACACATTCAGTATGCTCGTGGGATAGTTCAATTTTATCTGTGCATTCAAAACCAAATGCGTATTCCGGTACAACATAAGTATCCTCAGGCCAGTTAGCTAAATAAAGCTTTGGAAAAATATCCGTCGGAATATAGCACATTGATTTCAATTCAATTATATAATCAACTATGACTCCGCATTCCTCCGATATTTCACGCTTGGCTGCCTGTGCTGGGGATTCATTATCCTCTCCGCCGCCGGCTATAAATTGCCATTGATCAAAATCCGCACGATGAAATACACAGAATTCCAATATGTCATTAGATCTTCGATATGGTATTGCCAAAATCTGAAACGGTGCTCTCATAGTTACTCCTCCGCTTTGTCGTCGTTTACCCATTCGTCGATCTCGGAGACCTCAAATTTTCACCTATTTCCACCCTTATGTAATGGCATTTCTTTGCTGCGATCCAGTGCAGATCCGTATCTCTGTTAATGCCGAGATATTTCATAATCTCCGGCATAGAGTAATGGCGGTCTTCTATTTCAACCATAAAATGCGCCACAATTTCGTTTTTATAGTATAACGCAAATCGGCTGATTAGTAAAGTTATTGTCTGATATTGTACGGTTTCATTTTAAAATAACGTATATATTTTAAGAACTTGACAAAGCGTTTGTTCTCCTGTAAACGACAGTCCAACCGAATAAAACACATGAAAGTCTTGTGAGATACATAGCCCGAATGATGCAAGAGTGTGGTATAAGACTTCTTTTTCCTCTGCCGGTATGCACCTTAACAAACAAATAAAGGAAAGTAAATCCCTGCGCGGATATTGTCAAGGTATACCTATACAGTATTCACACAAGTTTTTTATTATTAACAGAAAAAAGCTGAAAAGACAGGAAAGAATACGAGGAACAGACGACCCAACAAGCTAAAATAAAAGCACAGAGAGCTGAAAAATGGCTTGAGAGCACAAGGCAAGGCATGGTCCCTGCCTTGCAGCATTATTTCTTACTTTTGAAATTGGGATTTGGATAAAACAAATAATCCGAACCCGTTTACAGTAAGGAAATAGGTTCGGATTATATTGGTCTGGTGCGGGTTGTGGGACTTGAACCCACACGCCTTGCGGCACAGGAACCTAAATCCTGCGTGTCTGCCAATTCCGCCATACCCGCGCATCCTTTTTACTTTTCTGATGTTATACAGGCTACCACAAACCGAGGCTCGTGTCAACCGCCCGCGCGAAGTTTCAGACGAGGGGAACCAGTGGTTCCCCTCATTTTCTCGGTTTTACCGTCGTTTCGGCTTCCAACGACGCAGGCGAAGCGCGTTTGTGACCACCGACACCGAACTCAGCGCCATCGCGGCTCCCGCAAAACCCGGATTAAGCAGCGGCACGTCGAGGAAGTATAGTGCCCCGGCGGCTATCGGTATTCCAACAGTGTTGTAGCAAAACGCCCAGAACAGGTTCTCAACTATATTCCTGCGTGTAGCACGAGCGAGTTCTACCGCATCCGCCGCGCGAGACATGTCCCCGTGGACGAGCACTACGTCCGCGCTCTCTATGGCAACATCCGTACCGCCGCCTATAGCGACTCCGACGTCTGCGGCGGCGAGCGCCGGGGCGTCGTTTATTCCGTCACCTATCATTGCAACGCGAGCGCCGGTCTGGCGTATCTTCTCCACATACTCCGCCTTGCCGTCGGGCAGCACCTGCGCGTAGTACTCATCCACGCCCGCCTCCCGCGCTACCTTTTCGGCGGCGGACTCGCGGTCGCCGGTGAGCATGACCGACTTTACGCCGAGCGCGTGCAGATGCTCAATAGCGCCGCGGGAATCGCTCTTCAGCGCATCCGCAAACCCAAACACCGCACACAGCCTGCCGTCCACCGCAACGCATATCTGCGCATTTTCGGTGTCCATACCATTCTCGCCTATACCGCGCTCACTCATAAGACGCGAGTTGCCCGCGAGCACACTGTGTCCGCCGACCGTCGCCTCCACACCGCGACCAGGCAGTGCACGCACGTCCTCCGCGGCAGCGGTACAGTCCGCGCCCCGCTTCTCGGCATAATCGATAAATGCGACCGCCGCAGGGTGCGTACTCCCACGCTCGGCGGCAGCGGCAAGACCGAGCAGTTCAAGCTCGTCCACCCCATCGGTGAACACCGCCGACGTGACCTGCGGGCGTCCCTCGGTGAGCGTCCCCGTCTTGTCGACCACAACGACCTCGGTCTTTGCAAGAGCTTCGAGCGCCTCGCCGCTCTTTATCAGGATGCCGAGCTCGGCACCTCTCCCGGAACCCGCAAGGATTGCAGTAGGTGTGGCAAGACCCATCGCGCACGGACAGGCTATAACAAGCACCGACACAAACACATTTACCACAAACTCCACATCAGCGCCGCTTATAGCCCATATCACCGCTGCCAGAACAGCTATTGCAAGCACACAAGGTACAAACACCGACGCGACCTTGTCCGCAATGCGCGCGATCGGAGCCTTTCGGCTTTGCGCGTTTTCCACAAGCGCTATCATTCGGTCAAGCATCGACTCGGAGGCTGCCGCGGTGACCTCACAGCGGAGCTGTCCCTCGCCGTTTATAGCACCACCTATGACCTCGTCCCCCGGCGCGACCGGTACCGGCATACTCTCGCCGGTGATGAGCGAATTGTCTGCAGATGACTCCCCCGATATCACCTTTCCGTCAGCCGGGAACCTCCCACCTGGCTGTACAAGCACGACGTCGCCTGGCGCGAGTGCAGATGCTGGCACCTGCATTTCCTTCTCACCGCGCAGCACCGTCGCGGTTTCGGGACGCAGCTCGCCGAGCTTCTTTATCGCACCGGCGGCGCGGCGGCGGCTGCGAGTCTCGAGGTACTTTCCGAGCATGACGAGCGTTATTACCGTTCCCACCGACTCGAAAAACAGTCGGTGAACATGTGACGTATCTCCGCCCAGTATCCGGACTATCGACCACACCCCATACCCGAACGCCGAAATAGTACCAAGCGCGACGAGCGTATCCATATTTGGGGAAAGCTGGAACAGCGCCCGAAATCCCGACACATAGAATCTCTTGCCACATATCATGACCACAAGCGCCAAAACCGCCTGCACCACCGCAAACGCCACCGGCGACGAGTTCATGTCGAGCCAGGACGGCAGCGGCAGCTCTAGTCCAAACGGCAGCATATGCCCCATGCCGAGATAGAACAGCGGCACTGCGAACACCGCAGATATTATGACCCGATTCCGTTCGGCTTTCAACTCCGCATCCCGTCTCTTTTCAAGGTCGTCTTCCGCAGTACGGCGTTCAAGACCGTACCCCGCTTTCGCGACCGCCTCACGCAGTTCCTCAAACGGCTCCGCTCCGTCGGTGATCACGACGAGCCTCTCGGTCGCAAGGTTGACCGCAGCCGCGGTGACGTCCGGGCGGCGGCGCGCTATCCTCTCCACCGCCGATGCACAGGCGGCGCAGTACATACCAGTCACATTATAGCTATACTCAGCCATTTCATTCCACATCCTTACCGGTCATATCCACAGGTCTCCCAAGTTCCAGCTCAAGAGCACGGGCATACTTACTAAGCCTCTCCGGCTGAAGGTGATACTTCTCCACAAGCAGCTCGCTTATCGGCTGCAGATCCTCCGGGCGCCCGAACAACAGCTCAAGCTCAAGCTCATGCAACGGGCGTTCCCTGTCCGCAGACTTTATTACTCCCTTGTCCACCGACATATCGACTATAACCCCTGCGGGCAGCTTGAGCTGCACCGCTCGCCGGTCAAATTCTATCGTACAGCGCTCCACAACACCGTCCCGTTCTATCTCCTCAAGCAGCTCGGACGGAGCACCCTCCTCCACAAGCAGCCGCGCACCTTCCATGACGTCGTCCGCATAAACCTGCCACTCACCACGCGAGAACAGACCCGCCACCACGTCCACCGATGCAGTCTTGCAGGTGACCACCTTCCTGTCCCCCTCGCGACGCAGACGCAGCGTCCATCTTCGTGCCGACAGAGAGCCGCTTGTCGTATCGTAATACCGTGACAACATGTGTGTGGTTTTCGGTTCTCCCCAGAACATCTCATTTATCGCCGCATCCGAAAAAATCTCGTTTGCGGTCTCGTCATCGGGGATCGCGAGCTTCATTTCCACTTCAACAGGCATACCGTACCTCCAAATCAAATAATTTGTACTTTATTTTCTTCGAAACCAAACCCGTCGTCGATCCGCAGCTCCATTCCATTCAGGTATTCGAGCGCGCCCGCATCGGTTTTCCATACGAATTTCAAACGGTATGAGCAGAGTTCCTGCCCCGCTCGCTCACCCCTACTGAGTACCCCGTACTTCCCGTCTCCCACGAGCGGCCATCCCGCCGCCGCAAACTGAGCGCGGATCTGGTGCGTTCGCCCAGTGATCAACCTGCACTCCACTAGAGTCCTATCTCCACGCCGTTCCAGCGTGGCATACGCCGTCTTTGCAAACCGCGCACCCGCTCTCGGTGAAGAGTACACACGAACCCGGTGTTCTTTCTCATCGCGCACGATGTACCCCTCGAGTGCTCCCACTGTCGGCGACGGCGTCCCTTTGACAAGACATCGGTAGTACTTCTCGACCTCTCGAAGACGAATTTTCTCGTTCATTATTCGGAGCGCCTCGGCGTTTTTGGCGGCGATGACCATGCCGCGGGTATTTCGATCGATGCGGTTACAGAGCGCTGGCACAAACGCTCCTTCCTCCTCCGCGCGCCACTCACCGCTCTGGTATAGATATGCGAGAAGCCGTGTGGCAAGCGTGTTGACCGTTTCCCGCTCGTCCGGATGGCAAAGAAGACCGGACGGTTTATCGAGCACTATTATATTCTCATCCTCATACACGACCACCAGTTCCGGATTTGTTATCCTCCGCCATGCCACCTGCTCGTCCGGCGTCTCGAGGTACTCATCCGAGATGTACAGCCGCAGCATGTCACCCTCGGTGAGGCGGACGTCTCGCGCACACTTCTTACCGTTCAGCTTGACTCTTCCCAGTCGCAGCCACTTCTGCATCAATGACGCCGGCATCGCCGGAAAACGCTTTGACAGAAAGCGGTCGAGCCGCTGTCCGGCGTCATTTTTTCCAACAATAATTTCTTTCACAGGTCTCTCCCACCAGCGCATTCGGGGGGTTGCGCGGTCATTTCGCATGACTCTGCCATTTTTTAAAAAAGTTGTTGACAAAGCTCCCCACTGCGGATATAATATTATTCGCACGTCATATAAGCAGGTGTTTTATAGAGGTCTCGGCATGGTTTTTTCACTGGTTGATATTCTTGAAAATCCCGGAGCCGTTCTCCGCTTCGATTATACCACATCTTTCGCAGATTTGGAGATAAATTTTCAGTTTCCCTTCAAATCTCCTGCGAGGGTTCATGGCGAGTTTCTCAACGAAGCGGGTGTCATTACCGTTTCCGCCGTCTGTGACACAGTCATCGACTTTGACTGTTCGCGCTGTGCGGAGCATGTCACGCGAGACTACTCGCTCCACATCGACGCCACGCTTAGCGAAGAGCTTGCGGCGCCAGATGACATTGCAAATGCGGACATCCTGCTGATAGAAAATGCGTCTATCGACCTCGACGAGGCTGTGCGCGACACGCTCATCCTCGAGAGCGATATGGTCTTTCTTTGTTCGCCAGACTGCGCCGGTCTCTGCCCGCGCTGCGGCGGCAACCTGAACAGGGGCGAATGCCACTGTGAGCCGGAAATCGACCCGCGGCTTGCACCGCTCGCCGAACTTCTTGAAAAGCGCAAGCAGAGCGAATGACCGATACCCGGCAGTCCCTTTCATTTGTTGTTATATTATTTAGGAGGTGCAGAAATGGCCGTTCCGAAGGGTAAAGTCTCGAAAGCTAGACGCGACAAGCGCCGCGGCTCCAACTGGAAGCTCAGCGCCCCGACTCTTGCAAAGTGCCCGAAGTGTGGTGCGCTCCGCTTGCCCCACAGAGCATGCAAAGAGTGCGGCAGCTATGACGGACGCGAAGTCATCGCCGTGGAGTCCGCAAAGTAATTCTAAATACGACGGAAATCAACCCGGCAGTCCCGGGTTGATTTTTGTTATGCCCCGTTGTCTGGGTGTTGGGAGGAGCATATGCCTGTTGTAACAAGCGTGGATAGAGGAAGTCCGGCAGCCCGCGCCGGTTTCCGTACCGGTGACGACCTGATAAGTCTAGCAGGTCACAAAATACGCGACGTGTTCGACCTGAAATTCTATTCCTATGAGAGCGTTCTCTCCGCTGAGATACTCCGCGGAGGAAAGCCACACACACTTCGCATACGCAAAGCCGAGGGCGAACCCCTCGGTCTCGGCTTCGAGAGCTATCTTATCGACGAGCCACGCTCCTGCCGCAACAAGTGCATCTTCTGTTTTATTGATCAGATGCCCCCGGGAATGCGGGAGACGCTCTATTTCAAAGACGACGATGCGCGGCTCAGCTTCCTCCAGGGCAACTATATAACGCTCACAAACCTCTCGGATGAGGACGTCGAGAGGATAAAACTCATGCGCATAAGTCCGATAAACGTCTCGGTCCACACGACCGATCCCGAGCTCCGGTGTCGTATGCTCCAGAACCGCTTCGCGGGAGAGAGCCTGCGCAGACTGGGTGAGCTTGCGGAGGCAGGGGTATCGCTCAACGCGCAAATAGTTCTCTGCCCCGGTTGGAATGACGGAGAGGCACTTGTCCGCACCCTTGCCGACCTATCCGCGCTCGGTGAGGCGCTTGAAAGCGCGTCGGTGGTACCGGTCGGGCTCACAAAGTTCCGCGACGGTCTCACCCCCCTCCGTCCGCTCACAGCTCAGGAGGCAGCAGACACCATCGATGCGGTGGATGCCGCGGCAAAAAAAATGCTCCGTGAGCGCCAGAGTCGCGTGTTTTACTGCTCGGACGAACTATATTTAACCTCCGGTCGCGAACTTCCGTCGGTCGAGTACTACGAGGACTTTCCACAACTCGAAAACGGAGTGGGTATGCTCGCGCTCTTTCTCGACGAGTTTGGTGCCGCGCTCGACGGTCTGACAGCACCAGAAAAGCCCAGGCACGTTTCACTCGCCACCGGGAGACTTTTTGCTCCGATCCTGCGTAAAGCGGTTGACCTTTTGCGGCGAAAATGTAATAATATAGACTGTGTTGTTTACGATATACGTAACGACTTTTTTGGCGAACTGATAACCGTCGCAGGACTTGTCACCGGCGGTGACCTCATAGCCCAACTCCGCGGAAAACCGCTCGGCGAGCTCTTGATCATTCCGAAAACCATGCTGCGCTCCGGTGAGGACGTGTTCCTCGATGACGTGAGCGTAAGCGATGTCGAGCGCGAGCTCGGAGTACCGGTACTTCCGGTAGAGAGCGGAGGCGTCGACCTCGTAGACGTTATCTTGGGGCTTTAAAATCATTTACAACTTTACAGGAGAGTTAATACAGTGTCACTTCCGCTTATAGCAATAGTCGGGCGCCCCAATGTGGGCAAATCCATGCTGTTTAACCGCCTTGTCGGCAAGCGTCTGTCAATTGTGGAGGACACACCCGGTGTCACCCGCGACAGGATATATGCGAGCAGCGAATGGGCGGGCAGGAATTTCAATCTCGTCGACACCGGCGGTATTGAGCCGCACACCGACAACGAGATGCTGCTGTTCATGCGCGCGCAGGCGGACATCGCCATTGGCACCGCCGATGTGATAGTCCTGGTATGTGACGTGCAGGTCGGGGTAACCGCGGCGGACAAGGATGTCGCGGACATGTTGCTCCGCTCCAGGAAGCCGGTGGTGCTCGCAGTCAACAAGTGCGACCGTCCCGGCGCGCCCCCTTCCGAGCTCTACGAGTTCTACAACCTCGGTCTGGGCGACCCGATACCGGTGAGCGCCGTTCAGGGCACCGGAACCGGCGACCTGCTCGACGAGTGCATCCGCTATCTTCCTCACGCCGAGGAAGAGGGCGAGCGACAGCTCATCAACGTCGCTGTCATAGGTAAGCCGAACGCGGGCAAGAGTTCGCTTATAAACCGCATACTCGGCGAGGAGCGGGTCATCGTCAGCGACATCCCCGGCACGACGCGCGACGCTATCGACAGCATAGTTGAAAGCAGTCACGGCGTATTCAATTTTATTGACACCGCCGGTCTCAGAAAGCAATCCCGCGTCGATGAGCGCATAGAATATTTCAGCGTCCTGCGCACACGCATGGCAGTCGAGCGTGCTGACGTGTGCGTGATAATGATAGACGCACTCGAAGGCGTGACCGAACAGGACACCAAGGTCGCCGGACTTGCACACGACGCTGGCAAACCCTCGATAATCGCAATAAACAAGTGGGACGCGATAGAGAAGGACAGCGGCTCGGTCTCTCGATTCGAGAAACAGGCACGCAAGATGCTCGCCTACATGGACTACGCCCCGGTCATTTGCATATCCGCGCTTACCGGACTCCGCCTCGACAAGCTCTTCGGGCTGATCAAGAGCGGATACGAGGAGGCAGGCAAGCGGGTCACCACCGGTCAACTTAACCAGGTGCTGAGCGAGGCGATAACACGTATGCAGCCCCCCACAAAAAAGGGAAAGCAGCTCAAGATCTATTACATGACCCAGACCGGCGTATACCCGCCGCACTTTGTCGCGTTCTGCAACGACGCCGAGCTGTTCCATTACTCTTACAGGCGCTATCTTGAAAACAGAATACGCGAGGCATACGGCTTTGTCGGCACGCCGGTGCGTATGACTATAAAGCAGCGCGGCGATCAGTGATCCGCGCATTGGAGGTAAGTATTATGCCCGTAGTTCTGAAGTACCTCGCAGTTGTAGTCCTCTCATACCTTCTCGGCAGCTTCAACTTCGCAATAATCGTCTCCAAGTATATCAAGCACGATGACATCCGTATTCACGGCAGCGGCAACGCCGGCATAACGAACTACGCCCGTACATTTGGCGGCAAGAGCACACTCCTGGTCATGGTAGGCGACATGGGAAAGTGCGTGCTCGCGATTCTTGCGGCGCGTTTCCTGCTCGGCGACCTCGCGAAGTTCCTCGCCGGGCTTTGTGTCATGCTAGGTCACGCGTTCCCCTTGTACTTTGGGTTTCGCGGCGGAAAGGGAGTACTCACCACCTGCGCGATGATAATTACCTTCGACCTGCGTGCCTCCGCCATAGGGCTCACAATTTTTGCGGTCATCCTGATCCTCACCCGGTACGTGTCCCTTGCGTCGCTCATCGCGGTCTGGTCGGTGCTCCCGATGGTGTGGGTTTACTACCAGAACTCCCCAAACGCGCACTGGTGCATAGTCATCTATGCAATCATCGCCGTACTTATAACGTTCCTGCACCGCAGCAACATATCCCGTCTGATCCACGGCACCGAGTCAAAATTCCGGTTTAAGCGTAAAAAACGGGGCGATTCCAATCTCCAGAACCAAAATGGTGACATATCCAATGAGTAGTCCAAACAAAAAAGGCTTCTTTGCAGAATTTAAAACGTTTATATCGCGTGGCAACGTGCTCGACATGGCTGTCGGTATCATTGTCGGCACCGCGTTTACGAAGATAGTTAATTCGCTCGTCAACGACCTGCTGATGCCCAGCATTGGCTGGCTCATCGGAGGCATCGATTTCAGCTCGCTCAAAATAGTGATAAAAGAAGCGAGCGGAGATACTGCCGAAACCGCAATCTGCTGCGGTTCCTTTATCCAGGCAGTCGTTGACTTTCTTCTCATAGCTCTCACGGTATTCATAATGGTTCGCGTGATAAACCGCTTCCACGAGCTTCTTAAGAAGCGCGAGGTTGAACTGCGGGCTGCGGAAAATGCAGTAATAGAGGAGGCGAAGGAGGAGGCGAAAGCGGACGAGCTTTCCAAGCCCCCAGAAGAGGTGCTGCTCCTCACCGAGATACGCGACCTGTTAAAGAGCGGAGGATCAAAAGCAGATTGAATTGCTGCGGCTTGACAAGCTTTATGGTACGCAATATAATAATTTTGTCGGAATCCTGCAAAATTCTTCTTTAAGGAGTGTGTATCCATGCAGAAAAAACTTCCCGTTGGTCTTCAGGTCTATTCGGTCCGCCACATGATCGAGAGCGGCGAGTACAGCTTCGCCTCTCTCATGGAACAGATAAAGAAGATCGGCTACGACGGCGTCGAGCTCGCAGGATTGTACGACCTATCGCCCGAGGCGGTGCGCGACGCAGTAAAGAACGCTGGGCTTGTCGCCGTATCCGCTCACGTTCCGCTCGTCGACATGATTGCGGACGCAGAGAAGGTCGCACATGACTACGAGATCATCGGCACAAAGTACATAGCCGTTCCCTATCTTCCGGAAGAGTACCGCCACCTCACCCCCGGATACGAGACGGTCATTGCCGAGATGACCCGTATTGCAAAGGTGCTCGGTCAGCACGGCATCACTTTGCTATATCACAACCACGATTTTGAGTTCGTCACCCTTCCCGATGGCACCTTCGGGCTTGACGACATATATAGGCGCATCCCCGCAGAACTGCTCCAGACCGAGCTTGACACCTGTTGGGTAAAGGTCGCAGGACAGAGCCCGGACGGATACGTCCGCAAATACGCCGGACGCGCCCCGATAGTCCACCTCAAGGATTTCTTCAAGGAGGGCAATCCGAAGAATATGTACGAGCTCATCGGCATCGAAACCGAGAAGGCTGCTGAGGATACCGGAAAGTTCGAGTTCCGTCCGGTCGGTCTCGGCATGCAGGACTGGCAGCCCATACTCGATGCCTCTGTCGAGGCCGGCGCCGAGTGGGTCGTCGTCGAGCAGGATGAGAGCATTGGTCGCAGTCAGCTCGAGGCGGTCGAAATTAGCCGCAAATACCTCCAGCTTCTCGGCTGGTAAGGCAAAAAGGAGAGGACTTCTCAGTCCTCTCCTTTTAAATATCTAATAGATGTACGCAACGATTACACAGCGTCACTCCTGGACAATCTCAGCCTCCGGGGCGTTCCGCTTGACCGAGTTTATGCCCTTCATGCAGCCCGCAAGCTCGCGGTATCCCTCGCTCACTGCGATTATTTGACCATTCGTCGCCCTCAATCTGAACCGGTACTCGCCTCCCCTGTCAAGATACACCTCAAACTTCGGATGCTTTTCAACCGCATATCCATCAGTCAACCGGTTCTCTACCGCCGCCACAGGTGCATTACGCCGCACACTCGCTATCCCTGTCCGGCATGCGCTTTCAGAGGAGTAGACCTCAGAGGTCGCAATTATCTCACCGTTGCTCGCCTTCAGGTCAAACTTGATTCCGGTTCTTGTTCGTTTAATTACAAACTTGCCCATATGTATCCCTCTTATCTGCGGCGGGCACATCTACATAGCAGGTCCTTTGTCGTATATAGACGTTATGCTATGACGGCAAAGCCGGAATGGTATAATGTGCCATGTTTTTCGGTTGTCCCGTAAGGGACGAGAAAAACGGCTTGAATCAAAGTAATAATAACCGCTTTGCGGTTATTATACCACGGCGGCGGCAAAAGTGAACCATTATTTTGGGAAAATAAACCGCAGCGCCTTCCGCATCCATATTTTCGCCGGTTTTGTTGACCGGAATGAAAAAACGGCGTATAATTTCTCCGTCGCCGCACGTGGCGACTCAATCCTTGCGGCGCGACCCAAGCAGCTCGTGCTTGATGTCCCAGAGCTTCTGAGACAAGTCTACATAGTAGTTGTGCGGGTTCTCAAACCGGGTTACCTCATCCCAGAGCGAATCGACCTCGCGCATACAGTAATCGCGGATGTCGGAGAGCTCCGGCAGGTCATACACCAGCTCGCCGTTCCTGAATATCTGCTGCTGGAGCGGGCGCGCAGTGAAGCTCGTCATCAGCTTGCGCTTCCAGGTGTGGTCCGGGTCGAATATCTCGAGCGGCTTTGTGTCGTCCACCGTCTCGTCGTAGACGGTTATGAGATCGGCTTCCGCCTTCCCGCTCGCGCGGTCGTACAACCGCCAGAGCTTCTTGAAGTGAGGATTAGTTATCTTTGCGGCATTCTCACTTATCTTTATCCTAGGCACTATCTGCCCGTCGCGCTCTATTGCCGCCAGCTTGTATACGCCACCGAACACCGGGTCGCTCTTGGAAGTTATCATCCGCTCGCCGACGCCGAAGCTGTCCACGCACGCGCCCTGGTGCAGCAGGTCACGGATTATATACTCGTCAAGCGAGTTCGACGCTACTATCTTACAGTTCTCAAGTCCCGCGTCGTCCAGCATCTTGCGGGCGCGGCGCGAGAGATAGGCAATATCGCCCGAGTCGAATCGGATAGCGCAGTTCGTTATTCCCTGCGGAAGCAGTATCTCCTTGAACGCACGAATCGCATTCGGAACTCCGCTGCGCAGCGCGTCGTACGTATCGACAAGAAGGGTAGCGGCACGGGGATATATCTGACAGTACGTCGTGAACGCCTCATACTCGTCGTCGAACATCTGGACCCAGCTATGCGCCATGGTGCCGCCAGCAGGTACTCCGAAGAGTTTGTCCGAGATGGTGCACGCAGTCCCGGCGCATCCGCCAATATAGCTTGCGCGAGCTCCATATATCGCGCCGTCCGCACCCTGGGCGCGGCGGCTGCCAAACTCGCTCACCGCGCGCCCCTCGCTTGCGCGGACTATCCTGTTCGCTTTGGTAGCGATGAGCGACTGGTGATTTATCGAGAGCAGAACAAAGGTCTCTATAAACTGCGCCTCAATCGCGGGGGCGCGCACCGTCATTATCGGCTCGCCCGGGAACACGACTGTCCCCTCCGGCACCGCCCAGATGTCTCCGGTGAATCGGAAACGGCGCAGGTAGTCGAGAAACTCTTCGTTGAACACGCCCTTACCGCGCAGAAATTCTATATCCTCCTCTGTGAAGTGCAGATCGCGGATGTACTCCGCCACCTGTTCAAGCCCGGCGGCTATCGCAAATCCGCCCCCGTCCGGCACGGTGCGGAAAAACACGTCAAAATAGCTCACCCGACCGCTGAGCCCGGCACAAAAATAGCCGTTTCCCATCGTAAGCTCGTAAAAATCACAGAGCATCGTATAATTCTGTTGCGTCATTTGTTGCCTCCCGCATCCTGTTTCTCGGCGATTTCTTTTAACATGAATTTTCACTTTATTTTACTCCTGTGCGCGCCGCTTTGCAACAGAAACTTGTATTTTTTGAATTTCCCGCGTTCACTGCAATTATTTAGCAAATATTTATATCCCGGTTATCCGATTTTTAGCCGGATGGGATATCCTGATATTGTAGAACACGATCGGTAGTGTGCAACACCAACTATCAGAAGGGAGATGACCTCATGAAGAAACTTTCACAGATGCGCCATTTCAAGTCCTTTGTGGCGCTTTTTGCCGGCGCGGTGCTGTTAATAACGGCGGCGGCTGCGAACAAAGTTATAACCGAAGTATACACCGCATTCCAGGGCGCGCTAAAAAACCTGCTCTCCCTCGACAGTTACGTCCTCTCCACGGTGGCGAACTTGT
>CALXFK010000037.1 GCA_944387575.1 uncultured Clostridia bacterium | reverse complement strand
TTTTACAGAAAGGAAACAAGCAATGAAGAAAGTTAAAACTCGTATCGGCTGCATTGCCTTAGTTGTTGCTCTGTTGCTGACCCTTCTGCCGGTCGGCGCAATGGCGGTGGCGACGGAAGTAAATAGTGCAGAGGCACTGCAAACTGCCCTAGATAATGGCGGTGAAATCAAACTGATGGATAATGTAACGGGTGATTTCATCGTACCTGCTGGTAAAGTAGTGACCCTTGATTTGAATAATCATAATATTACGAACAATGTAGGTGACACCATTACTGTCGAGCTTGGTGCGACTCTGAATATCACTGGTTCGGGCACTGTGGATAACAAAACCCACGCAAAAGCTGCTATTTTCAATAATGGCACAGTTGTACTGAATGGTGGTACTTATAACCGAAGTGCAGAAGCTGGTGAAAGTCCCGAAGTGAGCGGAGACAATAGCTGGTATACTATATGCAATCATGGGACGATGACCATAAACAGTGGTGTAACCGTAAAAAATACTGGTAGCTTTTCCAGTATGATAGAAAACGGGTACTATTCTTATAGCAGTACGGATCCTCGCTCTGGTTATGTGAGTGGTATAAACGCTGAAAATCCAAGTCTAACAATTAACGGCGGAGAATTTACCGGCGGTATAAACTCCGTAAAAAACGATGACGGTGGTTATCTTTACATCTATGGAGGAGCATTCACCAATACTACTCAGGCGGCGTTGCTCAACTGGAATGTAGCAGAAGTTCATGACGGTACATTTGTTGTGAATGCGCCCAATCAGACCTGTGTTCTCAATGGCGCAAGTGTAGCGGCGAGTGTCGAAAATGACATTGGTAAATTGACGATTACCGGTGGTAATTTTACATCTCCTGAAGGGATAGACTGTATTAAAAACAATATCACCGGCGGGGAAGTCTCGATTTCAGGCGGCACTTTCTCAAAGACAGTCGCAGCCGAATTCATCTCTGATGGATGCATTTGCGTCGATGACGGTAGTGGAAGTTTTGAAGTAAGTAGTCTGGGACCAAACAATGCTATTGCCCAGATATCCGATGGTACTGAAACTAAGTACTTTGCCACTCTTGCCGATGCTCTTGATGCTGCCGTAGAACAAGAAAGCAACGATGTGACAGTCACTCTTTTAAAAGATGCGACATTCGGCGATACTTATACTTTAAACACCGAAAAGTCCATTACGCTCGACTTAGGGGACAATACCATAACCAATGGTCGCCTGAATCAGTACCAAGGGACTTTAACTATTCAGAACGGCAGCATAATACCGACTCTAACTTCACAGCCTCTAAATGTGTATGGAGCTAAAACGATTGATGGTGGAAGTTCAAAACTGATTGTAAAAGAGGATGTGACCATTGAAGCCTCCTACGGTATATGCATTTTCCCGGAAGCATCAACAGGAAATAAATATGGCTACAACGCAACCGTTGATGTATACGGAAAAGTTACCGGCTCGGCGGGCGGCGTTTTTGTCAGTGGAAATATTGGCGGAAATGCTGACGTAAACGATGCAATGCAGTCGACTCCTGACAACATTCCGGTGCTGAATGTATATTCCGGTGCGGAAATTTCCGGTGGTAACACCGACCAGGGAATTGCTTTAAATGGTCTGGCAAAGGTAAACATTTATGATGGTGCTAAAGTCACCGGTCGTGAGGCAGTTGGTGTCAAAAGCGGCATTTTGAATGTCTATGGGGGCGCCCTTACGGCTATTGGCGAAGCAATAGATCCTGCCGATGCAAATAATAATGGCACCGAGCAGACCGGTGCAGGTATTTCGATAACAGGCACTTACAGCAAATATGGTCCTATTGTAGTTAATATTGGTAACGGTAGCATAACCAGTGAAAATGGCGTTGCCTTGTACTTGGGGCATTCTGCTGACGATGGTGCTTCGGTTCCCTATGGGCACACTGTTACGGTAAATGTGACAGGCGGCATCTTTACTGGAGGGAAAGGCGCTGTATATTTGGCTGATCCCATCGATACCGATGTGGCATATGCGACCAAGGTTATCAACGCCGGTACCTTCTCGACAAATCCCGAAGCGTACATAACCGATGGCAAGGAAGTCTATGCGAATGAAGACGGTCAGTTTGTCGTGAGTGACACCATAACCGAGATTACCCTCAACAAGACCGAGCTTACCCTCGTTGAGGGTGGCACTGCGACCCTCACCGCGACCGTTGTCCCGGAGGGCGCTTACAACAAGGTCACCTGGGCTTCGAGCAACGCGGCTGTTGCGACTGTCGATGAAAACGGCGTTGTCACCGCCGTGGGCGTCGGTACTGCGAACATCACCGCGACTGCGGCTGACGGCAAGACTGCGACCTGCGCGGTCACCGTTGATGCAAAGGTGATCCCGGTCGAGAGCGTCACCCTTGACAAGAACAACGTGACCATTACCGAAGGCAGCACTGCGACCCTCACCGCGACCGTTTCCCCGGAGAACGCTACCGACAAGAACGTCACCTGGGCTTCGGACAATGAGGGCGTTGCGACTGTCGATGAAAACGGCGTTGTCACCGCTGTGAGCGCTGGCATTGCGAACATCACTGCGACTGCGGGCGGCAAGACTGCGACCTGCGCGGTCACCGTGATTGCAGCCGGAGAGGTCAAACCGTCGATCGAGGCTCCGGAGGTTGACACTGGAAGCATAGCCGAAGAGGATAAGCAGACTGCGAAGGATACCGCCAGCTCGGTAAATGCGAATGCCGCAATCGGCAATGCCGCGAAAGACGAGGCTGACAAGCTGAACAACAATGCCGAGGAGCAGGAGACTCTGAAAGAGATTGCGGAGGAAAAGGGACTTGTTGCGGATAGCGAGAAGGGAGAGAGCATTTCTCTCTACACCCAGACTTATCTGTCTATCTCTGCAAAGGATATTACAAAGGATGAGTACACCGTTTATTCCATAACCCTTGACATCACTCCTATGTTCAAGGTTGTTGCGTCCACCGCCGAGAACTCGAACGATGTCGACCTCAGCGATGATGGAAATGCTGTTGTCGTCAAGGATGCGGAGAAGCTGAGCATCACGACCGCCGCGACCATCAGCGTAACACTGCCCGAGTCGTTTGCCGGAAAGACCGTATACATCAAGCATGAGGCGAGCATTGGCGGAACGTACTTCTACAAAGCTGTTGCGGGTGCGGATGGAAGCATTACCTTCACTTCCCGCTATGGATTCAGCCCGTTCACCTTCTCGCTGACAAGTGAGACAGTGGCTGAGGTGGGCGACACCGGATATGCGTCCTTCCAGGGCGCGGTGAACGTAGCCGGTGACGGTGAGACTATAACTGTCCTTAAAAACGAGAACTTGACTGCGACCGTTTCCGGAAGTAGCCGTACCATTAACATAATGAACGGCACTGGTGAGGATATCACCGTGACCCTCAACGGCACCGAGATAGTTATAGCTGCGGGAGAAACCGAGCAGTACACCTATACCGCACCCACTTACAATCCGGGTGTTGGCGGCGGAACTCCGGTTACCAACTACACAATCACTGTTCCGTCCCAGGTGGACAACGGAAGCATCAAGGTCAGCTCCAGCACTGCTGTGGGCGGCGCCACGGTGACCGTGACCGTTACCCCGAACGAGGGCTATGAACTCGGAACGCTCACGGTTACCGACGCCAATGGCAAAACTGTTGGACTCACCGACAAGGGAGACGGTGTGTACACGTTCGTCATGCCGGCAGCCAACGTTGAGATAGCGGTGACCTTCAACGAGGTCGAGACCGTGGAACCTGTCAATCCGTTTGTTGATGTTGACGCTAGCGACTACTACTATGACGCGGTGCTGTGGGCGGTAGCGAACGGCATCACCACCGGCACTACCGAGACCACGTTCAGACCGGACATGACTGTGACCCGTGCACAGATGGTGACCTTCCTGTGGAGGGCGGCAGGTTCTCCGGAAGCCACCGGCACGAATCCGTTTGAAGATGTGAGCGAGAGCGACTACTACTATGACGCGGTGCTGTGGGCGGTAGCGAATGGCATCACCACCGGCACCACTCCGACCACCTTCAGACCGGATGCACCGGTCACTCGTGCGCAGGCAGTTACCTTCCAGTGGCGCGCAGCCGGTTCACCGGCGGCGACCGGGACCGGATTTGAGGATGTGACTGAGGACGCCTACTACGCAGATGCGGTTGCGTGGGCAGTCGAAGGCGGTATCACTACCGGTACCACCCCGAGCACTTTCCGTCCTGAGAATCCCGTGAGCCGTGCGCAGGCGGTCACATTCCTGTATCGCGAAGCAAACTGAATAAATAGGCAAACACAGTTGAGAAGGCGGGCATGTATCCCGCCTTCTCAATATTTACCGGCGGAATAAACACACCCCACCGACCAAACGGTCGGTGGGGTGTGTTTCATGTGTGCTCGATGTGCCCGGTCTGGTCTGCGCCACGCGTTCGGAGCTGTGAGATCCGTATTGCGGGCTTGATTTGCCTCAGAATTTCAGCGAGGGGTTGAACGCATAGAAGTTTTTGCAGTCCATGCGCTCCTGCGCGAGCCGCAGCGCTTCGCCGAAACGCTGGAAGTGGACGATCTCGCGTTCGCGAAGGAAACGTATCGGGTCGATGACGTCCGGGTCGTCGGAGAGTCGCAGGATATTGTCGTAAGTTGCGCGGGCTTTCTGCTCTGCTGCCATATCCTCGACAAGGTCGGCTATAAGGTCGCCCTTCGACTGCATCGAAGCGGCGCTCCATGACGCGCCGCTCGCAGCCTGCGGGTAGACGCCGGTGGTGTGGTCGACGAAATAGTCCTCAAAACCGCCCGCCTTTATCTCGGCGGGGGAGAGGTTGCGGGTGAGCTGATAGACGATGGTGCCTATCATTTCGAGGTGTCCCAACTCCTCGGTACCTGTATCGCAGACAAAATGACAACATTCAAAGCGTTAAACCGTGCGGTTCAGCACGCGGTATACGAAGTCCATGTCGAGCCCCGCGCGCACTGCGTCGGCGAGCAGGTCGTACTGCCGTTCACGGTAGCCCTCGGCGTCGTATGAGCCGAGGCTCGCGAAGTCTACGCCTTTTTTCTTGCAGAGCGCGGCGAGGATAGCGTCGGTTATTCTGTCCGAATCGAATATGCCGTGTATGTAACTGCCGTAGACGCAGCCGCTGTTCTCGAGTACCCCGCCGCCGCCGCGTCCCATGTGTATCTCGTAGCCGGTGTATTCAAGACCGCCGAGCGCGGAGAAGATACCGTCCACCTGCGGCAGAGTCCCGGAGGTCTGGCGCTGAACCTTTTCGCCCTCGAACACCGTGTCGAAACCGAGAAGCCCCATTCCGTCGATGCTCTCCGCTGCCGCCGTCTCGACGTGTTCCGGGTCGGAGATGGTGCGTCCGAGCATCTGGTATCCGCCGCATATCCCGAAAATCGGAACGCCCGCCGAGCTGAGCTTCTTTACCGCAGCCTCGAGACCGTTCTGGCGCATCCACATGAGGTCGCTTATCGTGCTCTTTGTGCCGGGGATGATGACGAGGTCGGGCGCGCCGAGCTCGTCCGGGCGGGATATGTACCGCAGCGAAACGTCCTCATATCGTTCGAACGGGGAGAAGTCGGTGAAGTTTGAAATGCGGGGGAGCTTTATCACCGCAACGTCTATCGTGCGGCGGGTCATGGAGTTCGAAAAACGGGTGGACAGGCTGTCCTCGTCGTCGATGTCGAGGTGGAGGTAGGGGAGAACGCCCGCAACATGGACTCCGCAGAGCTTCTCGAGCATGTCTATGCCAGGCTCGAGAATGCTGAGGTCGCCGCGGAACTTGTTTATTATAAGCCCGCGAACCCGCTCGCGCTCGTCCGGCTCGAGAAGCGAGATGGTGCCGTAGAGCTGTGCGAATACTCCGCCCGGGTCGATGTCGCCGACGAGCAGGACCGGTGCGTCGACAAGTTTGGCAAAGCCCATGTTCACTATGTCGTCCTGCTTGAGGTTGATTTCGGCGGGGCTGCCCGCGCCCTCGATGACTATTATATCGTAGTCGGCGGCAAGAGAGTTGTACGCCTCCATCACCGCCGGAATAAAGTCGCGTTTGCGGCGGTAGTACTCGACCGCGTGCATGTTCCCGAGCGCCTTTCCGCCAACGATGACCTGACTTCCGACGTCGGTAGTCGGCTTGAGGAGGATGGGGTTCATGCGCACGTCAGGCTCGACCCCCGCGGCGAATGCCTGAACGACCTGTGCGCGACCCATCTCGCCGCCGTCCGCGGTTATAAACGAATTGAGCGCCATGTTCTGGCTCTTGAACGGCGCGACGCGATACCCGTCCTGCCTGAACACGCGGCAGAGACCGGCGCAGAGTATGCTCTTGCCGACGTTTGACATCGTGCCCTGCACCATAATGCATTTAGCCATTGCTGTTCCTCCCCTGTATTTCCCTGATAGCGCTTATGAGCGCGGCGTTCTGTTCGGGCAGCTTGACCCCGACCCTGTACCAGCCCGGTTCGAGACCGTGGTAGTTGCGGCAGTCGCGCAGCGCGATGCCGCGCCTGCGGAGTTCACCGCCGAGTGCGCCGTCCGCCCGGAAGAGCAGGTAGTTCGCTTCGCCCGGACATACCTCGAAGCCGAGAAGCCGGAGCTGTTCGGCAAGGTATTTCCGCCCCTCGTCGGTCAAACGGCGAGTGCGCTCGAGAAATTCGGTGTCGCCGAGGGCGGCGGCGCCGGCAGCCTGGGCGGCGGCGGAGACGTTCCACGGCTGGACCGTCTCGCTCATCCTCTCGAGAAGCTCCGGGTCGGCGCTCATGCAGTAGCCGAGCCGCAGACCAGCCATCCCGTGGCTCTTGGTGGGTGCCTTGAGTATTATAATGTTGTGGTTGGCGGCGAGCATGCCTTTGACGCTGCGGTCCTCAGCGAGAAACTCGGCAAAGCATTCATCAACAAACAGCCGCACTCCGAGCCTTCCGCAGAGCCGTATCAGCTCGTCCATGAGCGGTGGGTCAAGGGTGAGACCGGTGGGATTGTTCGGATTGCAGATGAACACCGCGTCCGGCGACGAGCGCTCGACGCATTTGAGCAGCTCTTCGTCCGCCCGGAACATCTTCTCGCGCGGCAGCATGAACCGCTCGACCGCGCAGCCCGACTGCTCGAGTGCGAGCGAATACTCGGCAAAGGTGGGTGCAAGCTCGAGTGCGCGACGCGGACGGACGGCGGCACAGAACGAGTAGATGAGCTCGGCTGCCCCGTTGCCGCAGAGGATGTAGTCGCGGTC
Source organism: uncultured Clostridia bacterium (assembly GCA_944387575.1). Lineage (GTDB taxonomy): Bacteria > Bacillota > Clostridia > Oscillospirales > JAAYOS01 > CALXFK01. The sequence goes on along the minus strand of CALXFK010000037.1, from coordinate 3,519 downwards.
GACCCCCTCGAACGCCGAGATGGCGCTCACAAGCTCGCTGCAATACGGGTCGGGGTACCGGTGCAGCTCGCCGGTTATGCGGCGCACCGCTTCGGCGGCGCAGGGAGGCATTCCGAGCGGATTTGTGTTTGCGGAGAAGTCGAGCGGTGCATCCGTATCGCCGCCGTGAGGGTTTGACTTGTGGTAGAGCATGGTTCCCCCTTTTAAATCGCTAAATCAGCAGTGAAAACGTGAGATATCTCAGCGCAGCGCCTGCGGCAAACGCGAGGAAGGTCGTGACGTACATGAGGCGGCATACGCGGGGGATGTCCTCCGATTCGACCGGGCGCAGATCGTCTCCTATGTACGGTTTTTGGTGCAGCACCCCGTGATAGGAAGCGTCGCCCGCGAGCCGTATGCGGAGGAGCCCGGCACACACCGACTCGGTCTGCGCGGAGTTGGGGCTTGCGTGTTTGCGGCGGTCGCGGCGGAATATCCTCCAGCCGTTTTTGACGTCGAAACGGAGCACCCCGCCCGCGAGCAGCATTATCAGCGCGGACAGTCGGGCGGGGATGTAGTTGACGATGTCGTCTATCTTCGCGGGGAAAAAACCGATATTGGTGTACGGCGGCTCGATATATCCGAGCATCGAGTCCATAGTGTTTATCGCTTTGTACAGCATTCCGAGCGGCGCGCCGCCGATGAGAAGGCATACGAGAGGAGCTATCACGCCGTCCGACGTGTTCTCCGCGACCGTCTCGACCGCGGCGCGGGTCACACCATCGCGGTCGAGCGAGGCGGTGTCACGACCGACTATCATCGAGACCGCGTACCTTGCACGCTCGAGAGTGTCCGTCTTGAGCGTACGGTAGACCTTCATCGCCTCGTCGCGCAGCGACCGCGCCGCGAGTATCTGCCAGCACATAACGCTCTCAAGCGCGACCCGCAGCCATATGCTCACCATCCCGCAGAGCAGGAGCAGCGCGAACGGTACCACAAACGACACGGACGCCGTTATGAGCCATAGCGCCGCCCCTGCGGCGCGCTCACCGCGCACCGTCTTTGGGAACGCGCGGCGCAGCGCCCGCTCAAGCAGGCTTATAAGCTTACCAATAGCGATGACCGGGTGCGGGAACCCATGCGGATCGCCTATTACAAGGTCGATACAGAATCCGACGCACACCGAGATAAGCGTCCACATGATAAGGACACCCCCAAAAGGAATTAAGATACTGTTGATGATACACCGAAAAGCGGCTGTGACAGCGCGATGCTGCCGCAGCCGCCGGTATCTTGAAAATACCGCGATAAACGCGGCTTATTTGAATTTTAATATCGGCGGGGCGGGTTGTCAACTCGTTTTTTTCATAAAACCTGGCTTGACAAGATGGGAAGGTGTGGCTATAATAAGCCATGATCTTAATACGACTGCGAGTGTTCCGTCGGGGCAGCTCCCGCCGGAAAGAATAGTGAATCGGGTGAAAATCCCGAACGGTACCGCCGCTGTGTGGGTTGAGGTCACAGCTCGTGAACGTGAGTTCGTCACTGGGAAACTGGGAAGGCAGAGCTGTGGACGTGGAGTGTAAACTCCGGATTCCTGAAGTCAGAAGACCTGCTTGCAGATGCTTTACTTTCTCCCTACGTGATATGGGGTGAGAGTGTTTTTGTTGTGGAAAACGGCGCAACATCCGGTGCTTTCGGGTGTTGCGCTATTTTGATTTTTGAGCCGGTAAAACGACCGCCGTGTGCGGTGAGGAAGTAGTAAATAGCGTGCCGGGATGGGCTTGCAATCGAGGCGGCTCAGGCGGGGACGTTATAATAAAAGGAGGATTTTCGAGTGAAACACCTGAAGAAAGTTGCATTTCTCATGGCGCTTGTGATGATGCTTTCGGCATTTGCCGGATGCAGCGACAACGGAGGAAACGGCGGTACCGCGTCTCCGAGCCCGAGCGCTTCCGCTACCCCTTCCGCCGACGTGAGCGCGAGCCCGTCCGCAGATCCGTCCGAGGAGCCTGACGACAGCAACGGCGGCAGCACTGCCATAACCGTCGTTGACATGCTCGGTCGCGAAATAACCCTCGAGGAGCCGGCGACCCGCGTTGTTGCGCTCACCGCTTCCGACTGCGAGATACTCTATGCGATAGGCGCTGGGGACACCCTCGTCGGTCGCGGTACCTACTGCGACTACCCGCCTGAGGTGCTCGACGTGACTACGGTTGAGTCGGGTGACGGCATGAACCTTGAGCAGATAATCGCGCTTGAGCCGCAGGTCCTTATAATGAGCACCATGGCGCAGACCGAGGAGCAGATCCAGATGCTGGACGACGCCGGCATAAAGGTCGTTGTGTCCGACGCTCAGGATATTGCGGGCGTGTACACCGCAATCCAGCTCATAGGTGACCTCATGGGCAAGAGCTCGGAGGCGGAAGCTGTTATAGCCGATATGCAGGCGACCTTCGACGAGGTTGCGGCAAAGGTTCCGGCGGACGGCGAGAAAAAGACTGTCTACTTCGAGGTTTCGCCGCTTGAGTATGGTCTCTGGGCTGCCGGTGCGAACACTTTCATGGACGAGATCGCGAACATGCTCGGTCTCGAGAACATATTCGCTGACGTTGAGGGCTGGAGCCAGGTCTCGGAGGAGCAGGTTCTCGAGCGCGATCCGGACTATATAGTCACTATTGCGATGTACTACGGCGAGGGCGCAACTCCCACCGAGGAGATAGCTGCGCGCGCCGGCTGGGAGAATGTCACCGCGGTCAAGAACGGTGCCATCCTCAACCTTGCCAATAACGAGCTCTCCCGTCCCGCGCCCCGTCTTGCGGACGGAGCTGAGATGATGAGCGAGTTCATCTACGGCGAGTGATTTGATCTAACCTCCTATCTCCTCCTGCTGCGGCGGCAGTTAACTGTCAATGGAGGGGTTATTGCACGGGGGGAACCGGCAGGTTCCCCCCTTATTTTTTTGCCTTTTTATAATGTACTCTAAGCTGCCGAACGTATACCTTATGTACCATATTGAATTGCTGTATTGTAAAAAGACGCACTCGCCGTGCATAAGGATGGGTGAAGGGGGTGCAATAAAACGATGGCGGACAGGTTGAAATATGTGGGGGAACGGTTCACGGGCGAGCTCAGCCGGGGAGAAACCGAGGCTTTCGTGTTCGAGTACCGGCGCGCCGTACTGATGACGCTTGAACGCGAGGGGCTGCTGAGCGAAAGCGGGTGCAGGGCGGCGCTCCGGGCGCTTGTTGATGCGGGGGAGGGCGGTGACCGGTGAGAGCGGCGGCGTATTGCAGGGTGTCCACCGACCGCGCCGACCAGGCGAGCTCGTTTGAGAGCCAGGTTCGGTATTTCAGGGAGTACATAGCGGGGCGCCCGGAATGGGAGCTGTACGAGATATATGCGGATGAGGGAGTGACCGGGACGTCCACTAGGCGGCGCACCGAGTTCAACCGCATGCTGGACGACGCTCGGCAGGGAAAGTTCGGTATTATTCTCACAAAGGAAGTGAGTCGCTTTTCCCGCAACATACTGGACACC
>CALXFK010000036.1 GCA_944387575.1 uncultured Clostridia bacterium | reverse complement strand
GCGGCGGAAAACCTCCGCCGCCGCAGTGCTGTTCTCGAACAGCTCCTTGCCCATTCCGGGGTGCTGCGCGCCCTGCCCCGCAAATACAAAAGCTACTTTACCCACTTCGTCGCTCCGTTCAGCACAGGCTCAGCCTGCTCCATTACCTCGCGGATTATCTCGGCTGCCGGCTGCACCCGGTTCACGAGCGCCGCACACTGACCGGACAGGAAACATCCGCCGTCTGCATCCCCTTCCACGACCGCTTTGCGCAGTGCGCCGACCGCAAACTGCTCAAGCTCGTCGTCCGGCATCGCGCTGTACTCAGCCTTCGCGTACTCGCGCGAGAAGTTGGTGCGCAGGCTGCGCACCGGGTGACCCAGGCGCTTGCCGGTGACCATCGTACACAGGTCGCGCGCCTTCAGTATCCGCTCGCGGTATGCGGGGTGGATAGTGCACTCCTCGGCTGCAAGGAAGCGGGTGCCCATCTGCACGCCGCATGCGCCGAGCATGAACGCCGCGGCAACTCCGCGTCCGTCCGCAATACCGCCCGCCGCGATGACCGGAAGATCCACCGCGTCGCACACGAGCGGGACAAGTACCATCGTAGTAAGCTCGCCGACGTGACCGCCACTCTCGCCGCCTTCGGCAATCACCGCACACGCGCCGAGGCGGGCGGTGAGCTTTGCCATCGCGACAGACGCAACCACCGGGATCACCTTGACCCCGGCTGCAAGCCACATATCCATATATTTAGAGGGGTTCCCGGCGCCGGTGGTGACCACCGCGACCTGCTCCTCGGCGGCGACCTGAGCCACCGCGTCCGCCTCCGGACTCATGAGCATAATATTCACGCCGAATGGACGGCGGGTGAGCGACTTTGCGATCTTGATCTGCTCGCGGACATACTCCGCAGGGGCGCTCCCGGCTGCGATTATGCCGAGTCCGCCCCCCTCAGAGACCGCGGCGGCAAGCCGCCCGTCAGCTATCCACGCCATACCCCCCTGGAGCACCGGGTACTCGATGCCCAGCAGACTACACAGTGGGGTCGAGATCATGCCTGCCTCTTTTCCTCGATGAACGCCACAAGCTCACCCACGGTCTCGACCTTGCGGTCAAGCTCTATCTCCATGCCGAGCTTGTCCTCGAGGTTCATGAGCAGCTCGACCGTGTCAAGAGAATCGATGCCAAGATCACGGAAGGTGCTGTCCTCGGTTATCTCCGATATGTCGCGCTCGGTGCGGTCAGCAATAAGCTCTGCAATAGCCTCAAAAACCATAATTACTCTCCCAAATTTCTGAATTTACGTTATCAGTGATAACTAACCACACATTATACACATACTGACAGATGTGTCAAGCATTTTCTGCGGTTGGTTTATGAAAATTTTAGGTCTTTTTTGTTGAAGCTATCTACTATATTGTAGTATAATTATTACCACTGTTTAAATGTGCTTTCGGCACTTTAAAATAAATTGAGGTAACACGGTAACTTTTATGGATACGTTAGCGGTCAGCAGCAAGAAGAGGGTCTTCCTCATAATCAATCCGTTTTCCGGGACGCGCAGGGCGCGGCTCGGTCTTTTCACTGTGGTCGACGTCCTGTGCAGCGCAGGCGCGCTCGTCACCGTGCAGACCACCCAGCACCGCGGTCACGCCACCCAGCTCGCGCACGACGCCGCGCTCCAGGGTTACGACGTGATAGCCTGCTGCGGCGGCGACGGCACGCTAAACGAGACGGTGAGCGGCATCCTTTCGAGCGGCGCCGACGTCCCGCTCGGCTATGTCCCCGCGGGCAGCACCAATGACTTTGCCACAAGCATGGGCATCCCGAGCGACTTCCGCGCCGCCGCCCTCGGTATCGTGAACGGAACCCCGGAGCGTATTGACATTGGAAGATGGAGCGACCGCCGCTATTTCACATACATCGCGTCGTTCGGCGCGTTCACCGCCGCGAGCTACAACGCCGCCCAGCCCGCCAAAAACGCCATCGGTCACCTGGCATATCTCCTCGAGGGCGTCAAAGACCTCCAGAGCCTGCGCCCCAACCACATCCGCGCGGTGTCCGGAGGAAAGGTGTACGAGGGCGACTACATCTTCGGCGCGGTGTCCAGTTCCACGTCGGTCGGCGGGATAGTCAAGCTCGAGCACGCAGGCGTGCGCTTCGACGACGGTCTGTTCGAGGTCATCCTCGTCCGCTCGCCGAACAACATCGTTGAGTTCTCGCAGATAGTTCAGGCGATACAGAGCTCGAACTACACCGGCAAAATGTTCGACTTCTTCCACGCCTCCGAGGTCACGTTCGACATGTTCAAGCCGGTCGCGTGGTCGCTCGACGGGGAGCGCGCGGACAGCGGCAGATATGTCGCCATCCGCAACCTGCACCGCGCACTGACGCTGATGCGTCTGCACGACTGACGGCACGTCAAAAGCAGACACCCACCAAAATGTGGGTGTCTGCTTTTTTGTCCCCCTGACCCGTCCCCCGCTCACCCCTCCGGAAAACAGGCATCCGGAATCCGGTCCCCAAGCATATCACTCGGCGGAACTCTGGTATATATTCGGCACGCTTCAGCGCTGCTGGCGCCGGTTCGACGGCAGGCACTACGACCTCAGCCGCGACATGGTGGACTACTGGACCAATTTTGCAAAGACCGGTGACCCGAACGGCGACGGTCTCGCCATATGGCCGGCATTCGACGGCACCGGCAGCAGAACCCTGCTGCTCAACGAGCGCAAGCGCGAGACAATAAGCGTTGCCGACGAAAACATGACCAAGATGTACCGGTTCCTGTTTGACAAGCTCAGGGAGAACTGAGAAAGAACACTACAAACTTCACTTTTTTCATTGCTTTAGGCATTTCACACCTCCGGAAGCCGGGAGACCACTGCTCAGTGCACGGTCCCCCGGCTTTCCACTTTACCTGCTTTACCCGCTTTACCTGCGCCGGTCGGAACGTAAAATAGATTCGGACAGTTCGAGAGTGTGCGGGACAAAACGCAACCCCATCTATCCGCTGAAATATCCAAAAAACTTTTCAACATGCAGAGAGCGCGCGCCTCACGGCGCGCGCTCTCTGCAGCTGTACAAAGGAGAATATCAGAAGGAAAGATCGTAATGTATCGTACCGAACGGCGTCTCCTGCTCGGTAAGCGAGAGCGGCTTCGACATAGCGCGTATCTCATCCGCGGTCACTTCGCGTCCGAGCTCGCTTGAGAGGAACAGTCCGTCGGTTATCATGAGCCTGTTTTCATCAATTTCACTGACCGCCACTACCTTCGCATTCGGTATGTGAGTATAGATGGTCATGTGCCGGTGCGAGATCATTCCCGCACCGATTATTCCTACTCTTACTTCCTTCATTTCCTTCCCCTCCAGTCATACATATAGTGATTTCTGCAAAATTCAGAATTTCTGTCACAATCATCATATCACTGCTTCACCTTTGCGTCAATCTTTCTTCATTTTATTTTCTGGAATTTTTCTGCAAGATATGTTTTATTAAACAAAACCCTGACGCAGGCTTGCGTCAGGGTTTAAACATATTCGTCTCGTCGGATTCATTCGACCGTGGAATACACTCCCAGTATTTCTGCTGCGACGCGCACCGGGACGGTCTTATTCTGGCTCACATCTGAGTAATACTCGTCCATGAACCGGTTGGCGTCGTCGCTTGCCGCACGTATGTACACGCCGTCGGTCCACTCCTCGTCACCGTACAGCAGACTGCGCTCCGGGACGCGGCAGCGGCAGAGGTATGCGCAAAACGCCTCGCACAGCTCCTGTGCGGTCATACCACACGACTCTGCGAGCGCCTCAAAAAACGCATCCTGCATTCCGGTGTACCCGGCAAGGAAGGTCGCGGTGGTATCTATCCGCGTCTCGTCCTCGTAAATTATATGCGTATTCAGGTCGAACTCCCACATACTGATGAGATAGAACAGCTCGCGCAGGGTCATTTCACCCGCGGCAATGCAGCGCGCGAGATCGCGGTAGAAGTACCGGCTCATCGTGATGCAGACCGGCTCCTTTATCTCGCGCCGCAGTGCGCCGATGCTGTCGTCGTTCTGCTCGAGCCCGGTCTCGGCGGTGTACACCTCCCAGAACCCCTCCGGGGTCGTCTGGATGAGCTCTATGCCGTACAGCATGTTCAGAAGTTCGAACCGCTCCTCCTCGGTCTCGCAGCCAAAATGCTCGAACACCGCCTCGAGCGTGGACTGCTGCGAGAGCCGCGGCGTATCGAGCGGCTGACTGCCACGCAGCAGCGTCGGCAAGGTCAGGCTGTCGAGGTAGGATATCATGCTCGCGTAGGTGGTGGGCTGGGTATCGTAGAATGCAGCCGAGAGCCGCTCAGCCGATGCCTCGGTAAACCAGGTGAAATATAGCGAATTTACCGCCATATCCGCCCAATTGTAGCTGAATCCGTAACACTGCTCGAGCCCGAGCGCTCGTTGCGCCGGCTCGGACATATTTTGCAGCAGGTGCTCCACCTCGTGGGTCACCGTCATATGCGCCGCCATCTCCTCGCCGCTTATCGTGACCATCGCGTCCGCGCCCGACCGGCGCACCTGCATGATAGCGCCGGTGATATAGGAGGCATTGGCAACACTGCCCCCCTTCAGTATCTTGAGGTTCTCGACGTTCCACGCTATCGACCCGAGCTGCGCGCCGAAATCGACCTCGGCAAGCTCGCGGTTCAGCGTGTCCGCGACCACCTCGCACACCCACTCGAGATAGTCCTCTTCAAGCGGGCGGTACATGCTGTTCTTAATGCCCGGGACCGCGAGAAACTCCTCGTTATTCGCCTTCACAAGCTCCAGAAGTTCGTCCGTACTCATCGGCAGCGCATTCAGAAGCGCCTCTCCATCTCCGCCGCCATCCTCCGCTCGCGCCGAGAGCGCCAGATACTGCTCAAACGCACTATCCACCCGCGTGATATCGGTAAACGGATACTCCACCGCCATCCCCGCGAGATAGTCCTCCACCGCACCGAGCCCTTCTTCGGACAGCACGACCTCCTGGTCCAAAAACGCCGCCTCCTCCGCAGTCTCCTCCGCGCCCTCATACTGCGCAAGAAACCGCTCGGTCTCGAGCTGTACCCGCGTCTTTTCCGGGGTCGGCGTCGCGGAGGGCGCGACATACCCCTCCCCGCCCCAGCACCCCGCAAGCGATATGACAATACCTGCCACAAGTAAAACTGAAAGTGCTCTCCTCATCGTCCCCTCCGGTTACTGTACGTCTTAAACAACCTGTGCGCCAAACTGCGCGCGGAATGTTATCCGCGCTCAGTAGTTATACCACATATTCCCAAAAAATACAATGTTTTCCGAAAGTTTTCTTCAGTATCCCGCGTCGAAGTCCACCTCATACAGCAGCGGCTCACCCTCAAGATACCGGCGCAGGTTCTCCTCAAAGCAGGCTCTGCGCCGCGCGTTTGAGGCGAGCGAGTCACCGGAGTTGTGCGGGGTTATTATCACGTTCTCCATATCCCAGAGCGGACTCGAGGCGGGCAGCGGTTCGGGGTCCACAACGTCCAGTCCCGCGCCGCCGAGCCGTCCGTCCTCCAGCGCGCGCGTAAGCGCTCCGGTATCCACCGTCCCGCCGCGTCCGACGTTGATGAACACCGCGCCCCGCTTCATCGCCGAAAACTCCGCGTCCGAAAAGCAGCGCGCGGTCGCCGCGGTGAGCGGGAGGGTATTTATAATGTAGTCCGCGCCGTCGAGCGCCGCGAAGCGCTCGGTGAACACCTCCGCGACGCCCGGAATCTCATTGCGGTCCCCGCCGGTGCGGCGGCGGAGCACCGTCACCCTGCACCCAAACCCGCAAATCCGCGCAATTATCTCGCGCGCAACGTCCCCCGCGCCCACTACCAGAACGCGCGAACCGTACAGCTCTCGCTGCACCGGCACTCTCTGCCACACATGTTCAGCCGCCTGCCGTCCGAGCAGCGGCAGACGCCGGTCGAGCGCGAGTATCATCGCGAGCGTGTGCTCCGCCATCGGTATGCTGAACACCCCCGCCGACCGGGTGAGCCGCACCCCGTCCGCGCCGTTGCGGTACAGCTCGCGCCGCTCGTACCCGTTCACCCCCGCCGACTGGAGATGCAGCCAGCGCAGTGCGGTGGCGTGTGCGAGCAGGGCGGGCGGTATCCTCCCCACTATGACCTCAGCCCGCTCAGCCTCCCGGCGGAGCTCCTCCGCACGCTCCACATCTACATACACAAAACTGCACCGCCCATACTGCCGCTCAAGCTCGAGCGTGTCCTGCGCGGTGAGCTCCGGTATCACCCGCGCCGGTTCTCCAACAACAAGCACACGTACCTTCTCCATTCTCCGTCCTCCCGCCGCAGGATAAGCGGCTATACATTAAATGTAAAATACAGTTAAGCACAAATAAGTAAAGTAAAAGTACATATATTGCGTCTGCCATAAAACACTGCAACCATTATACACGATGCCCCAGAGCTCCGCCGCCGTCAAAAAGCATACTTTTTCAAAATGTACACTATTGTTTTTTGTTAAATTTACGATTATAATTATTAGTGGATTTGTAAATGTTAAGTGGTTTCATAACCACTCGGAGCCGCAGGCACCGTGAAAGGAGCACCAAATGAGACTTGAACTGAGGCAATTCGACGATCCGCGCCGCAGCATGTACGTCATCTACCCGGAGGGCGAGCGCATCTGCTGCTACGAGAACACACTTATTACCGTCCTGCGTGACCAGGTCGGCGACGACGACATCCGCGAACTGATGAAGGACGACGGACTGCGCGAGCTCGTGGACGGGCAGCGCTTCCTGATACTCTTCCCCATCCCGATAGGCGGGAGCTGGAACTGCGAGCTCGATGCATGGCGCGCCGACGACCTCGCAGACGTGCCCGAGATGATACGTCTCTTCAACTACCAGCCCGACCTCACCGACCGCGGGGTCTACCACAACATGCACAACGCTCGTTACTACATCGGCGTGGGCAGCGGCGCCTCGATGGCGTATGCGATAGCCGCCTGCAACCCGGTCAACGTCGCGGGCGTATTCGGAATAGGCGGCAGCATATCCGCGCGCGCCGCCGAGCGCTGTGTGGGCGCAGCGGTTCCGGCAATACTCTGGAACAGTGACGCCGCCACCGCAGATTTCTTCGCAAAACTCAACCGCGCGGACGTCACCGACGGTGCGGTGCGCCGCAGCAGCATCAACGACTCGCAGTTCGTCCTCGCCGAGCAGCGCCCGGACGCGGCTCTCACCCCCGCGGCGGTGCAGTACGGCTGGGAGAAGCTGTTCTCGAAGGTCTGCCGTTCCAACTCCTGCGAGTATGGCGACCCGGGTCCGCGCATTGTCCGCGGCGACTACCGCTTCGTCATCCACGAGGACGACGACTGCCTCGGCGACGGGCAGAAGCACACCTGGTTCGAGTACATACCCGAGTCGGTCAAGGCGAACCCGGAAAAGAAGGTCCCGCTTATGGTCTACAACCACGGCGGCGGAGACACCCCCGCAAACCTCTGCAACACCAGCAAGATGCACGAGGTCGCCGAGAGCGACGGATTCATCGTCGTCTACCCGTGGTGCACCTCCAAGTGGGGCTGGAACAACGACATGAATCCCGAGCAGTATGACGACGTCGGATACATAGACGCGCTCATCAAATACATGAAAAAGACCTACGCGATAGATGAGACCCGTGTATATATCGGCGGCTTCTCGAACGGGTCGGCGATGTCGCAGGTGTACGCGATGACCCACCCCGAGGTCATTGCCGGTGTCTGCGCGGACAACACCCGCTTCTGCCAGGACCGCAACGTCCTCCCGTTTGCCATCGCATGGGAAAAGAAGCTGAAATTCGACTACCGCATGCCGGTCTGGTACACCTACGGCTCCCGCGACGTGGAGTACCCGGTGGTACGCGGCTCGGGTCAGCAGGTGCAGTACGACTTCTGGAAGGCGTACAACAACATCACCTGCAAGCCCACCCCCTACATAAGCGAGCCCGCCGACTGCGGCGTAGGCGTCGTGGGCGACAAGGTCGAGGAGTACTATCCGAATCCGCGCTACCCCGACCGCAAGTACACCACCCACCGTTTCTTCTCCAATGACGCCGAGCCGCTCAACCTCTACAATTACAGCCTCGCCGACGGCAAGGGTCACGACTGCAACCCGGAGGAGGCGTGGCTCAGCTGGAACTATGTCAGGCAGTTCCGCCGTCTCGCAGACGGTTCGCTCGAAGTGACCGGCTGAGACCGAAGTCCCCGCACCCCAACTGCACCGGGTGCACCGCGCCCGGTGCGGCAGAATTTTTAACCCAGGTAAGGAGGGTATCTATGTCAAATTTTCAGACGCTTGACCGGCTGCTCCAGAGCTTTGTGGACAACGGGCTTCCGGGATGCACCCTGCATGTGACGCAGCACGGCGAGACGATATACGAGGGCTTCTTCGGAATGGCGAACCGCGAGACCGGAGAGAAGATAACCGACCGCTCCATATTCCGTATGGCGTCGATGTCCAAGCTCCCGCTGTACACCACGATGATGATACTGTACGAGCGCGGCGAGTTCCTGCTGAGCGACCCGATTAGCAAATTCCTCCCCGAGTGGGAGAGTTCCCGCAAATTCGTCCGCCAGCCGAACGGGTATGTGACCACCGTTCCGACAAGCCGGCCCATCAACATCAGCGACACCCTCTCGATGAAGTGCGGGCTTCCGTACTGCAATTCCTACGGTCCGACCGACAACCTCACCCTTCGCGCGATGCAGAAGGCGATGCAGCCGCTCGTCGCAAAGGGTCACTTCACCAACCGCGAACAGGTCGCCGCGATCTCCACCGTCCCGCTCGCGTGCGAGCCGGGCGAGCGCTGGATATACGGGTTCTCAAGCGAACTTGCCGCCGCTATAATCGAGGCGGTCTGCGGCAAGGGGATAGACGACGTGTTCCAGGAACTGCTCTTCGACCCGCTCGAGATGCCGTCCACCCGCTCCCGCTTCTTTGGCGACACCCAGCAGCGGATGGTGCAGCTCTACCGCCGCGAGAGCGACCGCACTCTCACGCCGGTCAACCTCCCGATCGACGAAAAGCACCTCCCCGGCGAGGAGCACGAGGAGGGCTGGGCGCGCCTATTCTCGACAGGCAGCGATTACAGCCACCTCATGACCATGCTCGCCTGCGGCGGCGTGTACAAGGGACGCCGCATCCTCGGTCGCAAGACCATCGACATGATGCGCGCAAACGGGCTTCCGAACGGGCTTGAGGGCAGCTACTTCGCCGGATACGGGTACGGTTACGGCGTGCGCACGCTCATGACACACGCCGAGGGCAGCAACGGTTCACTCGGTGCATTCGGTTGGAGCGGCGGATTCGGGACCTGGTGTGAGTCCGACCCGTCGGAGGAGCTTGCGGTCGTATACATGCACAACATGGTGCCCTGCGAGGAGGAGTACTACCACCTCCGCGTCCGCAGCGCCGTGTACGGCTGCCTTGAATAAGGGGGTGCAACAATGGCTAATTTCAAAGATCTGGACAGGCTGCTTCAGAAGTTCGTTGACGACGGGCTTCCCGGATGCGGCTGCGTGATAGCAAAGCGCGGCGAGACTCTCTACGAAAACTACTTTGGCTGGGCGGACATCGAGAACCGCCGCCCGCTCACCCGCGACAACGTGTTCCGTCAGGCGTCGCTTACCAAGGTCGCGATGTACACCGTCGCGATGATGCTCTACGAGCAGGGCAAGTTCCTGATGAGCGACCCGCTCTACGAGTACTTCCCCGAGTGGAGGCACAGCACCAAGTACAAGGCGCTGCCGAACGGTGAAGTCGAGATAGTCCCGACCGAGCACCCGATAACCGTCAAAAACATCCTCAACATGACCTGCGGGCTTCCGTATCAGGCGCTCATCGGCTTTGAGGACGGGGTCGGGCACCCGGTAAGCGAGGCGATGGCGAAGGCGGTCGCCGAAATAGCGGACGAGAACGGGTACTACACCCTGCGCGACCAGATACGCGCGGTCTCGAAGGTCCCGCTCGCGTTCGAGCCGGGCACCCGCTGGCTTTACGGCTTTGCAAGCGAGCTCACCGCCGGTCTCATCGAGGTGCTCACCGGCAAGCCCGCCGAGCTCGCGATAAAGGAGATGCTGTTCGAGCCGCTCGGCATGGACAGCTCCGCAAACTTCTTCTTCGGCGACCTCAAGGAGCGCCTCGTGCGCAACTACCACCTCGCCCCCGGCAAGAAGCTCGGCGACGAGGGCGCGCTCTACATCCCCGACCCGGAGGACACCGCATGGGTCGGCGAACTCGGAAGCGTACCCGGTTTCGCGCGGGTGATAACCAACTGCGTCGACTACACCAAGCTCATGCAGATGCTCGCGTGCGGCGGCGTGTCGGGCGGAGTGCGCATAATGGGCAGAAAGACCATCGACATGATGCGCACCAACACCCTCACCGAGACCATGCTCCGCGAGGATTTCCACAACGACTATCAGGCGGGTTACGGTTACGGATTCGGCGTGCGCACCCTGATGGACAAGTACGAGGGCAGGCACAACGGCTCCATCGGCTCGTTCGGGTGGACCGGCGGCACCGGCACCTGGGCGGAAGCCGACCCATCGGAGGGCGTGTCGATAGTGTACATGCACAACCTCCAGCCGAACCTCGAGGTCTACCACCACCTCCGCCTGCGCGCGGTCGCTTACGGCTGCCTCGAATAGAAGTCAGTTCTCTGCAAAAAACTACCGGGATACCTCTGGTATCCCGGTAGTTTTGTATTTCAATTGTTCGTCACTCGCTGACGCTCCACTGCTCGGCAAGCCGTGTAAGCACTCCGAGCTTCAGCTCGAACGCCGAGCCGTACCGCCGTTCCTCCGGCAGCACCGCCGAGGCGCGTATGCACTCCACGACGAACCCAACCGCCGCGGCGACCACCTCCTGCGCCGTCCTCCCGCGCGCAATCCCCGCCGCGACCACGCTCGCGAATATGTCCCCGGTACCGTGGTAACTCGGATGCTCACGCTTCTGGAAGCTCGCGAAATACTCCCCGCTCTCACCGTCGAGCAGCGCCGCGCCGAACTCATCGCCGCGCACCACCCCGGTTATGACCGCGCTCTTCGCACCGGCGGCGCAGAGTTTCTCGAGCATCCCGCGAACGTAGGTCTCGTCCGCGTCCTCGCGGAACTCCTCCCCGGTTATCAGCGCCGCCTCGGTTACATTCGGCAGCACTATTGTTGCCTCGGCGCAGAGCCCACGCATATGCTCCACGAACGCCATGTCGAACCCGCTGTACAGCTTCCCGTAGTCCGCCATCGCAGGGTCGACTATCAGCGGCGACCCCTCCGCGCCCACCTTCTCATGCAGCGACCGGACGAGGTCTATCTGAGCGGCGTCCCCAAGGTAGCCCGAGTAGACCGCGTCGAACTTCAGACCGAGCCTCTCCCAGTGCTCCGCAAAGCCCGCAAAATCGGGCGTGAGGTCGCGCACATGAGGTTTTCCGAAGCCTGCGGTGTGCGTCGAGAGCACCGCCGTGGGCAGCACCGAGCACTCGACGCCGAGCGCCGAAATGACCGGCAGTGCCACCGTAAGCGAGCACTTGCCAACGCACGAGATGTCCTGCACGGTAAGTATACGTTTGAGCATATATTTTCCTCCTTTGCCGGGTCGCAGCCGGCAATCACAGTTCGAAAATGCAGCGGCTGCGGAGAGGAACTCTCCGCAGCCGGTAAAAGGTCGCAAAATGCCTCGTCTTATTCCTCTTCTTCCTCGCCGTGCTCGTCGAGCTCCTCTATCTTGCCGACGATCGGCTCGGGGTCGATACCCTGCCTGCGGTAATAGTCGGACAGTGCGGCGCGGATAGCCTGCTCGGCGAGCACCGAGCAGTGCACCTTGACCGGCGGCAGCCCGTCGAGAGCCTCCATGACCGCCTTGTTTGTGAGCTTGAGCGCCTCCTCGATGGTCGCGCCCTTGACAAGCTCGGTCGCCATCGACGAGGTCGCGACCGCGGCTCCGCAGCCGAAGGTCTTGAACTTCACGTCCACTATGACGTCGTTTTCGATTTTCAGGAACATCTGCATTATATCGCCGCACTTCGCGTTGCCGACAGTTCCCACGCCGTCTGCGTCCGGAATCTCTCCGACATTTCTCGGATGCGCGAAATGATCCATAACTTTGTCAGAATACAGCATTTTTATCTCCCTCCAAAATGTTACGAATTACATCGGACGTCCGGCGCTCGAATCCCAGACCGGGCTCATCGCGCGCAGGCGCTCCGCGGCGGTCGCTACCGCCCATATTATATAGTCGACCCCATCCTCATCGATATCGTCGGGCAGGGTCAGCCGCAGCGAACCGTGCGCCACCTCGTGTTTCAGCCCTATCGCAAGCAGCACGTGCGACGGGTCGAGCGAGCCGCTCGTGCACGCCGAACCGCTCGAGGCACACACGCCGAGCTCGTCGAGCGTAAGTATCAGACCTTCGCCCTCAACCGCGTTTATCACCACCGACACCGTGGCGGGAAGCCTCTTGTCAAGGTCGCCGGTGAGCTGGACATAGGGTATCTTCAAAAGCCCGTCTATCAAACGGTTGCGCATCGCGGTGAGCCTCGGCATACGCTCCGGAAGCGTGTCCACCGCCTCCTTCAGCGCCGCCGCAAGACCACATGCGGACGCGACATTCTCGGTACCGCTGCGCCTGCCGCGCTCGTGCCCGCCGCCGTCTATCAGGTTCGTGATGCGCACTCCGCTGCGGATGTACTGCACGCCCACACCCTTCGGTCCGTGGAACTTGTGCGCGGATATCGTGAGAATGTCCACCCCGAGTTCCTTTACGTCTATCGGGATATGCCCCGCCGCCTGCACCGCGTCGGTGTGCATAAGCGCGCCGTGCTCATGCGCTATCGCGGCAAGCTCCGCTATCGGCTGGATGGTTCCTATCTCGTTATTGGCGAGCATCACCGACACTATCGCAGTGTCCTCGTCTATCATCGCGCGGAGGTCGTCCGGCGAGACTATGCCGTTTTCACGCACCGGGAGCTCGGTCACCTTGAACCCGAACTTCTCCATCGCGAGCGCCGAGTGAAGCACCGCGTGGTGCTCGACGTTCGAGATTATGACCCCCTTGCGCCGCGAACGGGCAAGCGCCCCCTTTATCGCCCAGTTGTCACCCTCGGTGCCGCCGGAGGTGAAGTATATCTCGGTCGGCTTCGCGCCAAGACACTCCGCGACCGTCTTTCGCGCGTTCTCGAGCGCAATGCGGCTCTCCCGCGCTATGCGGTACACGCTCGACGGGTTGCCGTATCCCTCTTTCAGCCAGGGCAGCATCGCGTTGAGCGCGGTCTCGGACAGCGGCGTGGTCGCCGCGTTGTCCGCGTAAATAAATCTTTTTTCCATATATTTTCTCCAGACCGGATTTTACCGGATATGTCGTTTTAATATGTCCGTCTCCATCCCGGCGGCACCGGGCGCGGTGCACGTGCAGCCGGAGCGCCCCGCCCTCCGCATTCCGCATGAGTGCGGGCGCAACGCGCATCCGCCCAACCGGTCCAGCCGTCATCCGTCGACAGACTTTCTACCGCTCCCTATTATAGTATTAGTTGCGCGTTCGTTCAATAGTTATTCTACATATTTTTTTATTTATTTTATATGTGAAAATCGTCTTATGGGTGTTTATCGGGGCGAGAAGCCGGCTTTTCCCGCCGTCTCGCAGCCCAAATGAGACGTCACACGCCCTCTCCGCCCACTGATTTTTGACCGTTTCTTCTTTTTATACGCATCGCAGCAGCCATATGCGGCGTTTTATTTTGACGGTCAGCACGCCCGCTAAGTGGTAGCGGACGCTTTCGGGTATGAACCGGCGCAAATAGTGTTGCATACGACTGTTAAAACTGAAAAAACTGTTTACAAACCGCAAAACACGTGGTATACTGTTAGAGCTCGACTTTCAGGGCAACCGCACGCGCAGCAGCGGGACAGCGCCGTTCGGGTGTGAGCCGGGATTCCGGGTCGCAGAACCGGCGGGCGTCACCCACCCGCAGCTTCGCTGCCGGAGAAATCAATCCGTATAACGGAGAAAGGTGACACACATGATAAAGAAGGACAAAAAGACAGCGATCATTGAGCAGTACCGCGTCCATCCGACCGATACCGGCTCGCCCGAGGTGCAGATAGCCATCCTCAGCGCGCGCATAAGCGAGCTGACCGAGCACCTCAAGGTCCACAAGCAGGACGCACATTCCCGCCGTGGTCTTCAGCGCATGGTCGGCGAGCGCCGCCGTCTTCTCGACTATCTCGCCAAGAAGGACATTGAGCGCTACCGCACCATCATCGCCAAGCTCGGCATACGCAGATAATTTCGCCTGCGAGGGTATCGTGTTTTCGCGCGATACCCTCGCGCCTGCGATTTGCCGCGCGTCTTTCCATCCACCTTGAGGAGACAGGAGAGACTCAGAGCATTTGAAGAAGGTCTGAACCCGGTCACGCGCCGCGCGTCAGGATTTCTTCAAGTGCTGAGAGTCTCCGGCTCCGAAAGAGCAATAGAGATTGAGGAGGCAGAAAATGATAACTCATAAGGAATTTACAAACTACCGCGAATTCAAGACCACCATCGCCGGTCGTGAGCTCACGCTCGAATACGGCAAAATGGCTGAGCTCACCAACGCGGCTCTCATGTGCCGCATGGGCGAGACCGCGATCCTCGTCACCGTAGTCGCCTCCCCCCGCGCCCGCGAGGGTATCGACTACTTCCCGCTCACGCTCGACTTCGAGGAGAAGATGTACGCCGCCGGCAAGATCCCCGGCTCGTTCAACCGCCGCGAAGGTCGCGCCGGCGAGAAGGCGACCCTCGCTGGTCGTCTCATCGACCGCCCGATGCGCCCGCTCTTCCCCTCCAACATGCGCAACGACGTCGCGGTCGCCTGCACCGTGTTCAGCCACGACCCGGACATCCAGCCCGAGCTCGTCGGAATGATAGGCGCCTCCGCCGCGGTCGCGATAAGCGACGTGCCGTGGAACGGACCGATAGCCGGCGTCGCCGTCGGATACGTTGACGGCAAGCTCGTGCTCAACCCCGACCATGAGCAGCGCGAGCGCAGCGACCTCGCACTCACCGTTGCCGGCACCGCAAACAAGGTCGTCATGATAGAGTGCGGCGCAAAGCAGGTCCCGGACGACATCGTCTACGACGGCATAATGCTCGCACAGTCCGAGATAGTCAAGATAGTCGAGTTCATCAACGACGTCGTGGCGCAGGTGGGCAAGCCGAAATTCACCCCCGCCGCCGCGAGCTTCGATGAGGAGCTCTGCAACAAGATAAAGGTCTGGGCTCACGACAAGCTCCAGTACGCGCTGGACACCGACGACAAGAACGTCCGTGAGGCACGTCTCGAGGAGGTCCGCGCCGCGATCATCGCGGAGTTTGCGGAGGAGTATCCGCACGTCGAGAGCCAGATGGACGAGATAATGTACAAGGCGCAGAAGGTCGTCGTGCGCGAGTGGCTCATGCAGTCCAAGCGCGTCGATGGTCGCCAGATGGACGAGGTCCGTCCGCTCGCCGCCGAGGTCCGCCTGCTGCCCCGTGTCCACGGTTCCGCACTGTTCACCCGCGGTCAGACCCAGGTCCTCGCGAGCTGCACGCTCGGCGTCATAAGCGACCAGCAGAAGCTGGACAACATCTACGGCGACGAGTTCAAGCGCTTCATGCACCACTACAACTTCCCCGCCTACTCGACCGGTGAGGCACGCGGTCTGCGCGGTCCCGGCAGGCGTGAGATCGGTCATGGCGCCCTCGCAGAGCGCGCCCTCGAGCCGGTCATCCCGTCGGAGGAGGAGTTCCCGTACGCCATCCGCGTCGTAAGCGACGTTCTCAGCTCCAACGGTTCGACCTCGCAGGGTTCGATATGCGCAAGCTGCCTCGCCCTCATGGACGCCGGCGTCCCGATAAAGGAGCCGGTCGCGGGCATAAGCTGCGGTCTCATCGACATGGGCGACGAGGGCTGGACCACCTTCACCGACATCCAGGGCGTCGAGGACTTCTACGGCGACATGGACTTCAAGGTCGCAGGCACCAAGAACGGCATCACCGCCATCCAGATGGACCTCAAAAACGACGGTCTCACTCCCGAGATAATCCGCTCCGCATTCGACCGCTGCCGTGCAGCCCGCTTTGAGATACTCGACGAGGTCATGCTCAAGGCTCTGCCCGCTCCTCGCCGCGAGCTTTCGAAGTACGCGCCCAAGATGATCCGCACCCACATCGACCCGGACAAGATCCGCGAGGTCATCGGTTCGGGCGGAAAGGTCATCCAGAAGATTGTCGCGGACACCAACACCAAGATAGACATCGAGGACGACGGCAGCGTGTTCATCGCCTCCCAGTCCATCGAGGATTGCCGCCGCGCCCTCAAGATAATCGACGCCATCGTCAACGACCCCGAGATAGGTTCGCTCTTCTACGGTAAGGTCACCCGCATCATGAACTTCGGCGCATTCGTCGAAATAGCCCCCGGCAAGGACGGACTTATCCACATCTCCAAGCTCGCCGACCACCGCGTTGCAAAGGTTGAGGACGTCCTCAACGTCGGCGACATGACCTGGGTCAAGGTCATCGAAATCGACGACAAGGGTCGCATCAACCTCAGCCGCATCGCCGCTCTCCGCGAGATGGAGGGCAAGGAGTTCCCCCAGATATGACCCATTCCCGGCAGGCTCCCGTTCAAACGGGACGCCTGCCGGTTTCCTCTTCCGCCGGGGTCTGCTTTTTTCAAATAAAATAAGCGAAATGTCTTGCAATCCGTCCGCATCGATGATATAATACTGCCGTATGGTAAAGTTTTGATCATGTCATTGTGAGAGTGGGGTGTTCCCACTCTTTATTATTGATTACCTGATTTCAGAGGTGCTTGCAAATGAGCAAAATTACCGACCTTGCGCTCTCGGTCGCACGACCGGTGTGCGAGAGCCTCGGCGTCTACCTGTGGGACGTGGAGTTCCTCCGGGAGGGCGGCAGGCAGACCCTCCGCTTCTATATCGACCGGGAGGGCGGCGCCGGTATCGACGACTGCGAGGCGGTCAGCCGCGCGCTCGACTCGACCGAACGGGCGGGCGAACTTTCCGACCTGATAGACGGCACATACTCCCTCGAAGTGTCCACCCCCGGTATGGAGCGTGTACTCCGCACCACCGATCACTTTGAGCGCTGCCTGGGCGAGCGCATCGAGCTCCGCCTGTTTTCGGCAGCGGACGGAAAAAAGACATGGACGGGTACACTTACCGCACACTCCCCCGATTCTGTAACGATCACCTGTGAGGACGGCGAGACCCGTGAGTTCCCACGCGAGAGCGTCTCGCGTGTCCGTCTCAGCCCTGACTTCAGCAAATATTTTCAGGATTGACCGCTCTCGCCGGTCAGAGAAAGGATGATTGGAAAAAAATGAATGCCGAGTTCTTTGACGCAATTTCCGACCTTGAGCGGGAAAAGGGCATTCCCAGTAAACACATGCTCGAAAGCATCAGCAAGGCTCTCATAGCCGCCTACCGCCGTGAGAGTGGAAACAGCGAGTCCACTAACGTCTTCGTCGAGCCCGACATGAATAAGAAGACCATCCGGATGTTCGTGCGCAAGCTGGTCACCGACGACGTCCTCGACCCGTCCTGCGAAATATCCCCGGAGGAGGCGCGCAAGATCGATCCCCGCGCCGAGCTCAACGGGTTTGTCGACGTCGCAATAGACACCAAACGCTTCACCCGCATCGCCGCACAGACCGCAAAGCAGGTCATCATTCAGGGCATCCGCGAGGCTGAGCGCGGAAAGGCACTCGCCGAGTACTCCCAGAAAGAACGAGAACTCATGAGCGGCTCGGTCACCCGCACCGACCCGCGCAACGGGAACGTCTACATCGACATATCCGGAGGCAACGGTTCAAACGAAGCCGTCCTTCCCACAAGCGAACAGATACACGGCGAACAACTCGAAGACGGCGACCATGTGCGCGTATACGTCGTGGAGGCGCGCGAGTCCGCCCGTGGCGTGCAGATGGTGGTGAGCCGTACTCACCCCGGTCTAGTAAAGCGTCTTTTCGAGATGGAGGTCCCGGAAATCAGCGACGGAACGGTCCAAATAAAGAGCATATCCCGCGAAGCGGGCAGCCGTACAAAGCTCGCTGTCTGGTCTGCCGACCCGAACGTGGACCCGATTGGCGCTTGCGTTGGCGCACGCGGCGCGCGAGTCGAAAAAATTGTCGAGGAACTGCGCGGAGAGAAGATCGATATAATAAAGTACAGCGACGACCCGACCGAATATGTCGCTGCCGCCCTCTCCCCCTCCAGCGTCGTGTCGGTCGAACTGATCGACGACACCAAGAGCTGCCGTGTCATCGTCCCGGATGACCAGCTCTCCCTTGCAATAGGGCGCGAGGGTCAGAACGCGCGCCTCGCCGCACGGCTCACCGGTTATAAGATCGACATCAAACCTCTTTCGCAGGTATAGCGCGATCTTTTAATCCGCTTGCAGAAAGGACGGTTTTCTGTAACCATGAAAAAAATACCCATGCGGCAGTGTGTCGGCTGCCGTGAAATGAAGGAAAAGCGCTCAATGCTGCGTGTCGTGCGCAGCCCGGAGGGTCGCGTATCACTCGACCCGACCGGTAAAAAGCCGGGGCGCGGTGCCTACGTCTGCCGTAGCGAGGACTGCCTCAAGCGCGCCATTAAGTCGCGCGCACTCGAGCGGGCGTTCATGGCTCCGGTCGGCGCAGAGCTGCTCGACGAAATGCGCAGCCTGCTCGACGGCGCTCCGTCCGACGGCGCGGCTCCGGATGGGGGGTCTGCCTCGAATGGATAAGCTGCTCGGTCTGCTTGGTCTCGCGTACCGCGGGCGCAAACTCGACATCGGCGAACGACCGGTGCTCCAGGCTCTTGCCTCTAAACGCGCACTCCTCGTGCTCGCAGCCGCAGACGCAGCCGACAACACCATAGACCGCATTCGTACACGCGCCGGCGATACGCCGGTGTACCGCTGCCGGTACGACAAGGCAGCGCTCGGAGCAGCGTTCGGAAGGCAATCCTGCTCGGTCGCCGCGATCTGCGACCGGAATCTCGCTACGGAAATTACCGTCCGTCTCAACGATGGGGAACATTTTGGAGGTGGCTTTATTTGGGAAGCATGAATAAATACAAGATTAGAGACCTCGCAAAGGACTTCGACACTCCGACAAAGGATATAATGGACATAGTCTCCAAGTACTCGGAAACCCCGAAGAGCACTATGCAGACTCTCAGCGAGGACGAACTCAACATCGTCTTCGACTCTCTTACCCTGTCCAACCAGGTGGACATCGGCAAGTATTTCACCGAGGCAAGCAGCGCCGCCGAGAAAGCTGCCGCCGAGAAGGCTGCCGCTGAAAAAGCCACCGCCGAGAAGGCTGCCGCCGAAAAAGCCGCCGCCGAGAAGGCTGCCGCTGAAAAAGCTGCCGCCGAGAAGGCTGCCGCCGAAAAAGCCGCCGCTGAGAAGGCTGCCGCTGAGAAGGCTGCCGCCGAGAAGGCGAAGCAACAGGCTCAGCAGACCCAACAGCGTCCGCAGCAGTCACAGCAGCGTCCGCAACAGTCGCAACAGCGTCCGCAGCAGTCGCAACAGCGTCCACAGCAATCACAGCAGTCGCAGCAGTCACAGCAGTCGCAGCAGTCGCAGCAGTCGCAGCAGTCACAGCAGTCGCAGCAGAAGACCCCGGGACAGCAGCCTGTGCGTGGAAAGCGCGAGGTGCGCGTTATAGACACGCGGAGCACGTCTGCGGTCGATCTGTCGAAGTATGACGACAAGGTAGATAAGCTTGTGCCCGAACGCGCGAATAAAATGGACGGGCGCAAAGAAAAGATAAAGCAGAAGTCGGCGCAGAACCGCCAGACGATGGCGCAGAGCGCGAAGCGCCGTCAGGAGGAGCAGGACCGCATACGCCGCATGCAGATGCAGCGTCAGAAGCCGCAGCAGCTCAAGGTCATGATACCGGACGAGATAGCGGTGGGCGAGCTTGCGGCGCGTCTGAAAAAGACCGGCGCGGAGGTCGTCAAGACGCTGATGAAGATGGGCGTTATGGCGTCCCTGAGTCAGACTATCGACTTCGACACTGCGTCGCTTGTCGCGATGGAGTTTGGGGCGAAGGTGGAAAAAGAGGTCCATGTCACCATCGAGGAGCAGCTCATCGACGATTCTGTGGACACCGCCGAGCAGCTCGAGCCGCGCAGCCCGGTCGTGGTGGTCATGGGTCACGTTGACCACGGCAAGACCTCGCTTCTCGACCGCATACGCAACACCCACGTCACCGCCGGGGAGGCGGGCGGCATCACGCAGCACATCGGTGCGTACACCGTCGACTACGGCGACAGCCACATAACCTTCCTCGACACCCCGGGTCACGCGGCGTTCACCTCCATGCGTGCGCGCGGCGCGAACATCACCGACATTGCGATACTGGTCGTTGCGGCAGACGACGGTATAATGCCGCAGACCATCGAGGCTATCAACCATGCGAAAGCCGCGAAGGTACCGATAATCGTCGCGGTAAACAAGATGGATAAGCCGGAGGCAAACCCCGACCGGGTCATGCAGCAGCTCACCGAGCACAGCCTGATACCGGAGGAGTGGGGCGGAGATACCATCGTCTGCAAGGTGTCTGCGGCGACCGGCGATGGCATAGACAACCTGCTTGAGATGCTGCTTCTCACCGCCGAGATGCAGGAGCTCAAGGCGAACCCCAACCGCCGCGCTCAGGGCGCAGTGGTGGAGGCGCGGCTCGACCGCGGTCGCGGACCGGTGGCGACGCTTCTCGTCCAGAACGGCACGCTGCACGCCGGCGACATCATAATCGCGGGCACGGCGGTCGGGCGTGTGCGCGCAATGACCGACTACCGCGGACGCAGGCTGCACGACGCTGGACCGTCCACGCCGGTCGAGATAACCGGTCTTTCGGAGGTCCCCGCTGCGGGCGACAGCTTCCACGCGGTCGAGGATGAACGGATGGCGCGCGAGCTTGCCGAACAGCGCCGCGCCGAGGCACGCGACCGGGCGAACGTCTCACACGGCAAGGTCACGCTCGACGACCTGTTCGCTCAGATAAAGCAGGGCGAGATCAAGACGCTCGAGGTCATAGTCAAGGCGGACGTCCAGGGTTCGGCAGAGGCGCTGACCGCGTCGCTCGAGAAGCTTTCCAATGATGAGGTCAAGGTAAGCGTCATACATTCGGGCGTCGGCGCGATAAACGAAAACGACGTGCTGCTCGCATCGACCGCAGGCGCGATAATCGTCGGTTTCAACGTCCGTCCGGACAGCTCCGCGGCGGACAGCGCAAAGCGCTCCGGTGTCGACATCCGCACCTACCGCGTCATTTACGAGTGCCTCGACGAGATAGAGGCGGCCATGAAGGGTCTGCTCGCGCCCAAGTTCCGCGAGGAGACGCTCGGTCAGGCGGAGGTACGAAAGGTATTCCGCGCCTCGAACATCGGCACCGTCGCCGGATGCTATGTCACCGATGGACGGATACTGCGCGGTGCAAGCGTCCGCATAGTGCGCGACGGCGTCGTCGTCCACGAGGGCGAAATGGCTTCGCTGAAGCGGTTCAAGGACGATGCGCGCGAGGTCGCGTCCGGCTTTGAGTGCGGCATAAGCGTAGTCGGCTACACTGACATCAAGGAGGGCGACGTGATAGAAGCCTTCCACCAAGTGGAGATTGAACGGTAAATCATGGCACGTATCGATAAAATCAACGATGAGGTGCGCTCGGTTCTTTCCGACGCCCTGCGCACCGTCAAGGACCCGCGCGTAAACCAGGGTCTTGTCAGCATTACGCGCGCCGAAGTGACCGGCGACCTCTCGGAGGCGACGGTTTACTTCAGTGTGCTCGGGGCAGACGCCGCCCAGGTCGCCAAAGGTCTGCGCTCCGCCGGCGGGTATCTTCGTCGGGAGCTTGCACACCGGCTTGACCTGCGGGTCACGCCAGAACTTCACTTTGTTCCGGACAGTTCGATAGCGCGCGGCGCCCATGTACTCGAGCTGCTCGAATCAATTGACATCCCCGAGGAGACAGACGATGAAGATAGCAATTCCTGAAGCCATTGCAATGCTCGCCGCCTGCGATGAGATACTTTTACTCACACACCGCAGTCCGGACGGGGACACTGTTGGAGCCGCCTCGGCGCTGTGCATGGCGCTCCGGCAGCTCGGGAAAACCGCATACCTCGTTGCCGACCCCGATATGACCCCGAAGCTTCGTCCGTTCAGCGAGCAGTTTTTTGCTCCGGAGCAGTTTGAACCGCGTTTCGTGTGCGCCATAGACTGCGCATCATCCGAGCAGGTCTGCGCAGCCGGTCGGAAATATGCGGAGCGTGTGGATCTCTGCATCGATCACCACCCGTCGAACACCCTCTTTTCCTCCGCCACCCTTCTCGACGCGGACGCAGCGGCTTCCGCCGAGCTCGTCCACGAGGTGATCTGCGCACTCGGCATCCCGCTCACCCGGGAGCTCGCCCTGCCGCTCTATCTCGGTCTTGCGACCGACAGCGGCTGTTTCCGGTACGCCGACGTCACCCCCCGCACCCTCAGGTATGCGGCGGAGATGCTCGCGACCGGCATCGACTTCTACTCTCTCAACCGCAAGTTTTTCGAGGAGAAGAGCCGCGGCAGGCTCGCGCTCGAACAGAGGATATTCGACCATGCCGAGTACCACGGAGACGCGGTGTTCGGCTGCTACACCCTCGCAGACATCGCGGAGACCGGCGCAGATGAAGACGACCGCAACAATCTCGCGTCGGTACTCATGCAGGTAGAGGACATCAAGCTCGCACTGCTGCTTCGCGAGAGCGCAAGCGGCGAGTGGAAGCTCTCGGCGCGCAGCGTGCCGGGGGTGGACGCCTGCTCGGTCTGCGCAAACTTCGGCGGAGGCGGACACATCACCGCCGCCGGCGCGACACTGAACGGCAACTTTGACGACACCCGTGAAAAGATACTCGCCGCCGCAAAGCGCGAGATTGATCTGAGAGGTCTGAAATGGGCGTAAGCGGGTTTGTGATAATCGACAAACCCTGTGGCATCACCTCTCAGGGGGTCGTGAGCC
Source organism: uncultured Clostridia bacterium (assembly GCA_944387575.1). Classification (GTDB taxonomy): domain Bacteria; phylum Bacillota; class Clostridia; order Oscillospirales; family JAAYOS01; genus CALXFK01. The sequence goes on along the minus strand of CALXFK010000036.1, from coordinate 1,635 downwards.
GCGTCCGGCGCGCGCTCGGTATGCGCAGGGTCGGTCATGGCGGTACGCTCGACCCGATCGCAACCGGCGTGCTGCCGGTATTCGCCGGCAGAGCCACCCGCGCAAGCTCAATGCTTCTCTCCGCCGATAAGGCATACATCGCCGGGTTCTGCTGCGGAATCGAGACCGACACCTGCGACACCACCGGAAACATTCTGCGCACCACCGGTCTTGACGCATCACCCAACGAGGTCGCCGCGCTGCTACCGCAGTTCCTTGGCGAACGCGAACAGACGCCGCCGATGTACTCCGCTGTCAAGGTGGGCGGGCGTAAGCTCTACGAACTTGCGCGCGAAGGCAGAGAAGTGGAACGCGCAAGCCGCGTTATCACCATATCCGCGATAGAATATCTCGGGCAGTTCAACGGAGAGCACCGGTTTTCGGTCGACTGCTCGAAAGGCACATACATCCGCGAGCTAGTGCGTGAGATCGGCGAGGCGCTCGGCTGCGGCGCTGCAATGAGCAGTCTCCGCCGCACACGCACCGGCAGTTTCCTGCTCGACGAGGCGGTGCCGCTCGATGAGTTCTGCGCCGCGCCGTCGCTGCGTCCCGTAGACGAACTGTTCGGCGACCGCCCCTCCCTCACCGTCTCCCCCGAGCTCGAGGCGCGCATCCGCAACGGCGCCGCCCCGCGTACCGACGCACAGTCCGGCGAGTACCGGGTGTATTCGGACGGCGGCGAGTTCCTCGCGCTCTGCCGTGTGACCGCCGGCGAGTTGCAGACGGTACGCAGTTTTTTCGAAGTAGATTGACATATTTAGACCGTCCCTCTCCCCTTTTTGGGGAGTACGGGGCGGTTTTTTGTTACGTGTACACACATGCGGCAGAATAATACACGGTTTTTTGGTTAAAATTTTTCTATGTGAGTGAAACTTTTTTGTTTTTTACGTGTCAAACTATACGCAAAGCAAAAACCAAAAACCGAAAGGAAGGTTTCAACCGTGAAAAAGATTTCTATAATACTCACAATAGCTCTTGTGGCGATGCTCTTTGCAGGCTGCACGTCCGACCCGGCTTCAAGCCCGAGCGCAACCCCCTCCGAGACCCCGGTGACCACCCCGTCCGAGAATCCCTCCGAGAACCCGTCCGAGAATCCCTCCGAGGAACCGAGCGAGTCCCCCAGCGAGAACCCGGATGAGAGCACGAACCCGTCAGAGGAGCCGAGCGAGACTCCGGACGCTTCCTCCATTGACCTCGAGACCAGTGACCTTGCGGACATAATGGCGGTCATCAACACCGGCGTTGAGAGCGAGAACTTCTTCATCAACGAGATCACCGAGGACACCTTCAACTATGAGCTCGGCATCGACTACATCGAGGGCGCCGAGGCTATCTACTCCGGTCCGATGATAACCTCGATAGCCTACTGCTCCTACCTCGTCCGCCTGCCTGAGGGCACCGACGCCGCAGCGGTGGCTGAGGAGATAGAGGCGAACGCGAACCCGAACAAGTGGGTCTGCGTCACCGCCGAGAAGGTCGCGGTCCGTCAGAGCGGGAACCTGATATTCTTCACGATGGCTAACACCGCCGATGTTGACACTATGGTCGCCAATTTTGAGGCTCTGACCAGCGCGAACAACGGTTAAAAAGTATGCT
>CALXFK010000035.1 GCA_944387575.1 uncultured Clostridia bacterium | reverse complement strand
GAGAGCGATGCGTCGTACCATTCCCGAGGAAGGCAGCGCCTGCAGAGCGGGGGTATCTGGCACACCGCGCAGAGCGGTATATGGCAGACGGTGTGGCTTGAAAATCTGCCGGAGAACTATATCCGGTCGCTCCGTATAACGCCGGATTACGACGGCGGCGCGGTGATAGTCGAGGTGGACACCGGGTACGCGGATATTCCGGTGATGGCGATAGCGAGCGTAGGCAAAAAACTCGTGGCGACCGCCGAGGGGAGCAGCAGCGAGACGCTCGTGCTCGAGCTCGGTCAGTTTGAGAGTTGGAGCCCGGAGCATCCGTTCCTGTACGACCTCATAGTCACCGCGGGCGACGACAGGGTGCTGAGCTACTTCGGTATGCGCAAGATAGAGGTTTGTGCCGGTGAGGACGGCTACAAGCGGATATACCTCAACAACAGCGAATACTTCTGCGATGGGCTGCTAGACGAGGGGTACTGGCCCGATGGTCTGTATACCGCCCCGGCGGATGAGGCGCTCGTGTTTGACATAGACACCGCGAAGCGTGAGGGGTTCAACACCTTGCGCAAGCACATGAAGATAGAGCCGCTCCGGTGGTACTACCACTGTGACCGGCGCGGGGTGCTGGTCTGGCAGGATCTCGTGTGCGGCGGCGGAAAGTATTCGAAGGCGGTCACGTCGCTTCTGCCGGTGACCGGGATGAAGCTGCGGGACAACGACTACCAGAAGTTTGCACGCTCGGATGACCGCGGGCGAGAGGAGTACATACGCGAGCTTGAGGCGACGGTAAACCTGCTGTACAACTCTCCGTCTGTCGTGCTCTGGACGGCGTTCAACGAGGGGTGGGGTCAGTTCGACGCGCTCGAGGCGGAGGACAGGATCCACGAACTCGACCGCACCCGCCTCATAGACCACGCCTCTGGGTGGTACGACCAGGGCGGCGAGCTTCGCAGCCTGCATATCTACTCGCGCAAGCTGAACTTCCACCCCGATACGTCGCGTCCGACGGTGCTCAGCGCATTCGGCGGGTATCTGCTCGGCGCGCAGGGGTCGCGCCCGTGGAGCGGTATGGGCGGCAGTTACCGCAGTTTTGACAGCATCAAGAGCTTGCGCGAAGCCTTCGGCGCGCTGTACGGGGGCGAATTGGAGGATGCGAAGAGGCGCGGTCTGTGCGCGGCGATATACACGCAGCTCAGCGACGTGGAGGAGGAGTGCAACGGCATCATGACCTACGACCGGCGCACGCTTAAGCTCTCCCGTACAGGCGGGGAGGGCGACCTTTGAGCGTGGAAGAGAAAGTGTTTGAAGCGGGGGTGTACCGCCATTACAAGGGCGGCGAGTACGAACTGCTTTTCACTGCGCGTCACAGTGAGACCGGGGAGTTGATGGTGGTCTACCGCGCACTCTATGAGGGCGGGGAGACCTGGGTGCGCCCGGCGCGGATGTGGAACGAAACGGTACAGACGGCACAGGGAGAGGTCACCCGGTTCACGCGAGTGAACGGCTGAATACAGTAAGACGGCAAAACGGCTCGGGCATCCGCCCGAGCCGTTTTATTCGGTGTTTAAAATTTTAGCGGGTTATCCATGTACCTGCGTGCTACAGGCACTGCGACAGCGACCGACGCCGCCGCGACAGCAAAGATGCACGCTTCGAGCAGCGGTACGCTCGTTATCATACCAACGGTGTACATCGCGGCGGGTGCGAACATCGCAAGGAGCAGCAGGCTCCCAACGCCTATGAGCCATATCGGACCGCGGTGGGTGGCGGCAATGTGGATAATGACCGCTATTGCAACGAGCACCGCGAACATGAGCAGGGTCTCCACACCGCTCCAGACCACGTCGCCAGGGGTGGAATTCTGGAGAGACTCTATCGCGCCGCGGAGGTTGTCCACCTCCTCCTCGGTCGCGCCGGAGAGGTAGGCGTCTATGCCCATCTTGTTGACCTGCGCCGCGGAGACAGCGCGGGTGACAAGCGGCCATGCGCCGCTCATGACAGCGCGCGCGCCACCGGCTCCGATGCCGATAGCAATGCCGGTGCCGTTACGGTCTACGCGGAAGCCCATACGTGCCACGGTGTAGAACCCGGCGGTGTAGAACAGGGCGTGGATAAACGTGTAGTATATGACGTAGAGAGTGTTGTTTGAATATATGTAGTTATACAGGTCGGTGGACATGTGCCCGAGAACTATCGTGTCGAAAACGTCGAGCAGTATTGCGTCGAAACCGGCGTACATAATTATGCCGAGGAAAATGGCGCTGAGCGTGAATTCAACGTGACCGTCAATGATAAACGGGAGCGCCAGCGTGATGAGTGTGAGCACGCCCGCCACTATCCACATTGTCACAATAAGTGAAGTCGAAATCATTCAAACCTCCGTCGTATGAAAATGTCGCTTCTCCGATTATATAGCATGTAGCGCGAAAATACAATATCCGCGGAAGTTCCGTTTTACAGGTTTTTAAGTATTCCGCGCGCGGCTAGTGCAGCGCGCATTTCGGCGACCCGCGCATCCCACGAGCAGTGTGAGGCGTATTCCATACGGCGGGCGGCAGCGTCGCTGCCGCTTTCGGAGAGGGCGCGCTCGCAGCATTCGAGCATGTCGTTCTCTCCGGATGTGATGTACACCGAGTCTGCGTAGCGCAGCACCTGCGACGGTTCACGGCTTGCAACTATCGGCTTTCCGGTAGCGAGGTATTCGTAGAACTTCAGCGGGCTGACGTCGCGGGAAAGCGAGTTGTCGCGGAACAGGCTCAGACACACGTCGAAGCCACGTATGCAGGCGGGCAGTTCACCCTGCGGGAGCCTGCCGAGCAGATGGACGTTGGGCAGCGCGCGAAGCGAGCTTATGTCCACACCTGGCAGCGGGTCTCCGATGAAAACGAAGTTCCAGTCGGGTCGGGACGCGGCGGCAAACGCCATCAGCGGCACATCGATGCACGGCTGGATAGCGCCAACAAAGCCGAGCACCGGAGACTTGAGTGCCGCGATACGCGGGTCGGTGGGGAGCGCCGGGTCGGCGGCGCGCGAGAAGAGCTCGTACGCGGCGCCGTTCGGGAGGAGCATCGTGTTTGGGTTGTACCCGCTCAGCGTGTCGTAGAGCCCCTGTGCGGTTGCGAACACCATGTTGCAGTCGCCCGCAAGTTCGCGTTCCATGCCGTCTACCGTCTCCCGGTCGATCAGTCCGGGGTAGGCGGAGTGCCGGTCTACGCAGTCATATACCAGCGCCGAGTGGGGTATCAGCCGCACTGCGTCCACGTACGAGGGATGGTATACCCACAGCACTGTCTCCCCGCCGAACCCATGCTCGCGCATTGCGTTTTCCACCGTCTCGGCTATGCGGCTGCGGTTCATTCTGTTGATGAACCGCTTTTTGTTGTAAAACGGGAGAATGGGGGGAAGCGAGTACCGGGTGACGTTCGGCAGCACCGCCTCTCCCGGCTTCTTGTATTCGGAGAGAAGGGGACGGGCAGAACGGTCACGCAGCGGGGCGAGATAGGTGACAGGAGGGTCGAAATAGAGAATCTCAGCATCCGGTATGCGGCTCATGACCTGCTGCTTGCGGGTCGGGTGCGCGTGCCACGCGGTGGTGGACAGGCAGACGATGTGGTGCATTTTAAAAACCTCGCTTTCCTATCTGGACGCCTCTGCGCTGCCGCCGAGCAGCCGGAGCACGGCTTGAGTGTTGTTCTTTTCTGCGGCGCGCAGCCGCTCGACCGACTGTGCAAGCTCGTCACTGTTCTTGCTGAGTGCGAGGTCGGTAAGCCGGCACAGGCTGTCCGCGTCCACCTCGTCGAGCGGTATGCAGAGCTCCTGGTGCATGTAGTGCAGGAAGCTCGAGACCTTCTTGTCGTATGCCACTCCGACGAGCGGCACCCCCGCCCCAGCGGCGAATATCAGCCCGTGCAAACGCATGGAGACGGCGGCGCGCATTCTTGATATGACCCCGAGAGCGAGCTCGGGGGAGAGCGGCGTTTCAACTATGCGGCAGGGCGTTCTTATGAGTGCAGCGACCCGGCGCGCCGCCGCGAGGTCGCGAGTGGGTTCGACCGGCAGCAGCACCGCCTCGAGATGGTACTTGTCCCATGCGTGCGCGGCGCATGCGGCGAACGCCTCCAGTTTTTCGTTGAATCCCTCCCACGGGCGCAGAGAAAAGCAGATATACGCGCCCTGCGGGTCAAGGTCGTTTTTGTGCATGACCTCGTCCACCGCGGCGTGAGAGGCAGGTGAGAGCGAGAGGGCGGGGTCGGCGGCAAGGGTGACCCTCGGCGACTGCACCCCGAGGTCGCGGAGCTCGTCGCGGCTCTCATCCTCGCGCAGCGTTATCTCGTCGACGTACCGATCAAGCGTCCGGGAGGTGAGACGGCGGTTGAGCGGACGACCCACCGGACCGATGCCGCAGCCGTACATCAGCACTTTGCACCCGCAGCGCTTGCCCGCAAAAAGGGTGAACAGGTAAAACATCAGCGAGCGGGTCGAGGTGATATCCTGGATAAGGTTGCCGCCGCCGTTGATATACAGCGTGCTGTGCCGGAGTGCGCGCAGCATTGCGAATATATTAAATGTGTAGGATGAATCCACCCGGTATCGCAGGCGTATCTCGTCCGGCTTTCGGGAGAGGACGTATATCCGGCGGAGCGGCTGCACCGAGCGGAGCCCGGCGATAACCGACTGGAGGATAGCGTCGTCGCCGGTATTCCCCTTTCCGTATGCGCCGCAGATAGTGATGCCCTGGCGGCGCGGGAGCTCGCGGCGGGCGAGAATGGTGCGGTATATCTCGAGCTGGCGGTTGATGGTCGCGTCAATGGAGAATTCGCGCGCCGCCTTTTCGTATATCCGCTCGCCGAAAGCGCGCCTTAGCTCACCATCCTCACCGAGAATGCAGAGGAGGTCTCTGAGCTCGTCGGCGTCGCCGGGGGTAAACAGGAACCCGTTCTCCCCGTTTTCTATGAGCAGCGGGATCCCGCCAACGCGTGAGGAGATGGTCGCGAGACGGCGCCTCGCCCCCTCGGTGACGGCGTATGGAAATGTCTCTGAAAGCGAGGTCAGGAGATTGATGTCGCAGGCGCGGTAGAGGGGGTCGGCGCTGTCCAGCCATCCCACTAAAAATATGCGCTTGCCCGCTCCCGAAGCGGAGGCAAGCGCGGTGAGTCGCTCGCGCTCATCGCCCTCACCGGCGATGACCAGCTTCATATATTCGGGGGTCCCGGCAAATGCGCGGATAAGAGTCGCGATGTCCTTGACCGGGTCGAGCCGCGCCGCAATGCAGCACACCACGTCGCCCGGCGAGCAGTCCGCACCGATGGAGCGGAGGTATTCCCACCGGTCGAATCCCTCCGGTTGCGTGCCGACCTCCTCAGAAAAGTCGAGACCGTTGTATATTGAAAATATGCCGTATGGTGCAAAGCCGCGCGAAACAAGCATGTCGCTTACCGGGTCGCTCACCCCGATGTGGTTCGGGATAAGACGGAGCGCAACTCGGTTTATGTTGCCGTATGTCAGCGCGCCGAGCGGACGACCCATGTAGTCGAGTCGGTAGTCCGAGTGGACGGTGGTAACGACGGTGGCGTGCTCGCGTAGACGGAGAAGAGCGCCCATCATGTTACCTTTTGCGCCGTGGCAGTGTACTATGTCGTAACCGCCCTCACGGTAGAGGGTGCGAAGCTCTGCAATGTCACGCATGACATTGCCGTTTGATATTACGTGGGTGGGTATGCCGAGCGCGATCGCCTCCTGCGCAAAGCCGCCCGCACGGAAGCTCACAAGCTCGGCTGTTATGTGGTGACCAAGCCCGCTCAGCAGCGAGAGAACATGCGTCTTTGCACCGCCGACATCTCCGCCGCCTATGAGGTGAAGCACTTTCATTGGCTCGTCTCCGTTTCTCAAATATCTGAAATATCTGTACCAAAAAAGTGTTGTGCTGCGAGGTAAAATGAGGTACAATCAAAAAGTGTGTACAGGCACATTATACAGACCGCGAAGCCAGCGGTCAAGCATCAGGAGTTGCAAATGAAAATAGTAAATGAAAAAGGAAAGCTGTTCGGGATAATAAACATTGTCGACCTTCTCGTGGTACTGTTCATCCTCGCGGTCGTCGGCGGCGTGGTGTGGAAGATATTTGGCGCCGGTATTTCGAATGCGGCGCTCGAGGCGTCCACAGCCAAAAACGGGACCGACGTCACCTATACCGTGCGTGTAAGCGGTGTGCGGGACAACGTTAGGGACGACATCCTCGCAATGGAGTTCCCGCAGCAGCTCGGTATCAACGAGGGTCTTGTGGATGCGTCGTACATCGTTTCTGTGGATGTCGAGCCGTCCACCGCGCTCTCCACCGACGGCGAGTTTGCTCAGATGGTGGAGTACGACCGAAACGACCTCATATTTACCATTGAGGCAAGGGTCCCGAAGGGCGACTTCATAACGGTCGGGTCGCAGGAGGTCCGCGTGGGCAAGGCGCACACGGTCAAGAGCCAGTTCATCGAATTCAATGGGACGATAGAGTCGGTCGAGTTTGACCGGAGCGCGTTTACCCAGGGCTGAGGAAATGTTGAAGGCTGCGTTTGAAAATTCACTGCTCATGCGTGCGTTAGAGCGTCTGCACGGGTGGTATATATTCAGCCTCATTGCAGCAATGGGCGGTGCGATGAGGCGTTCGTATGCGAATTCGGCTACCCGTCGCGTGACCGAGCGGGTGCTCGGCGGTGGGGAGGGGTACCGCGTATCCGCGTTTGCGGCGATGCTCACCCGGTTCAATTCGGCGCTTGCGCGGTTCGGTCGCGGATGCTGGTCGTATGTGGAGGCGAGCGCTGTGGTGCGTCTGTTCAGGTCCGCCGCTATGCGCAACAGTCTCGTGTACCGCGCGCTGTTCGGTGCGGGGATGCACCGCTTTATCACGGTGGTGTTCGCGCTGTATATCCCGATAGACTGGGTGCTGCGCGAGTTTTCGCCGGTAGCGGCGCTCTCCGGCGGCTGGGACGAGGCGTTCCTCGCGTTCGGGTTTGTGTACCTGGTCTGCGAGAGGATGTTCCCCGGAAACGAGAAGCCTAACTGCGCCACTCCGCTCGACACGGTGCTGATATTCTTCCTCGGCGTCGGATTCCTCTGCCTCTGCGTCGTGTCGCCGATACTCGGTATCGCGGTAGACGGTCTGCGCGCGGTGGTGCAGTATATGCTCTGGTTCTTCGTGCTCACCCGCGTGATGCGGGACGAGGGGGACGTGAACGCATTTGTCGGGGTCCTTGTGGCGACGGCGTCACTTGTCGCGCTTCACTGCATTTATCAGTATATCGTCGCGGCGCCGATACCCTCGAACTGGGTTACGCAGACCGAGCAGGGGGTCCGCACGCGGGTGTATTCGATATTTGGAAGCCCGAACATTTGCGGCGCGTATATGATAATGATGGCACCGCTTGCTGCCTCGTATGCCTACCGCGTCAGGAGCAGCTGGGGGCGTGTGCTCGCGTGGTGCGCGGTCGGGCTGATGGGCGTGAGCTGCCTTGTGACATTCTCGCGCGGAGCGTGGCTCGGATTTGCGGTGATGGTCGCGGTGTTCGCGTGGCTGCGGGACAAGCGACTGCTTGCGGCGATATTCCTTGCCGCCGGCGTCGCGGTGTTCATCCCGCAGGTCGCAAACCGTATTACCTTCCTGTTCACCGACGAGTTCAGGCACGCAAGCGAGTACGGCGGTCGTGCCGGGCGCTGGCGCGACGGGATGGCGCTGTTCAACAGCGGTGATACCCTGTTTGGATATGGACTTGGTCGGTTCGGTGGTGCGGTTGCGATGCAGAACCAGACAAACAAGGCGATAAGCTACTTCTATATGGACAACTACTACCTCAAAACGCTCGTCGAAATGGGGTATGTGGGATTTGCGGCGTATATCCTTCTGCTTTTGTCCACCCTGCTCTGTGGTCTCCGCTCGGTCTGGCGTGCAAAGGGAAGTTCGCTGCATCCGGTCGCGGTGGCGTTGCTCTCCGCGATGGTCGGAGTGCTAGTCCACTGTTATACCGAGAATATATTTGAGGTCCCGTATATGAATGCCCTCTTCTGGGGGATGGCGGCGGTGCTGATATTTATCGGCTTTGGTCGCCGGGAACGTGAGAGATCCGTGAAATGAGTTCGGCGAGTTCCCGCTCGCTGTACATGAGCGAGAGCGCCTCGTAGAGTGCCTTTCCGCTCATCTGTTCAGGAAAACCTAGACTGCGCTGCAGCGCCGCCCTCAGGGCGGCGCTGTTTTTGCCGCCGGAAAGCCCGAGAGCGATGAATCCCGAGCGTGTCAGCCGTGGCTCTGTTTGTTCTTCGCCGTCCTCGAAGGTGCATCCCGCACGGCGAAGCGCCTCGACAATGACCTCTCGCCGCATCCCCTCCACGCCGAGCTTCCCCTCGGCGGAGGGCGCGGACTTGCGGCGCTCCTTACCAAAAATATCCGGAATGTAGGCGTGTTTGACCTTGTTATGGTCGTTTGGGAGCGCGCCTTTGAGCCGACCGCGTATCACGAACCCCGCGCCGTCCCCATCGGTAAGGATGACCACCCCGCGCTGTTCCGCGAGCAGCCGAAAGAACGCGATGCGGTCTCGGTCGCCGAGCGCGGAAAATCCGCCGGTCTCAACCACGAGCGCGTCCACCGCCTGCATGACCGTGTTCTTGTCGTATCGCCCCTCCACTATTATCGCCTCGCGGATGCGTGGCTTTGCACCGCTCATACCCGTGTCTCCTTAGAACAGAGCGACATCACGAGTGACTCGAGCATGTTGGAAGGGTCGGCAGAAGTGCTCTTGAAGGCGTGGTCGCAGTCGGCGCAGGCTTTGACTGCCCGCAGGCACCACTCGAGTGGCAACTTCCGCGCGGTGGAGAGTAACCTGTTTACCGCAAATGGTGGAGTGCCGGTCACCGAGGTGACGAAAGAAGCACTTCTGTTTGCGTCTATCGCAAGACGGGCAGCAAGCAAGCGGCGCATGTGGCTGCCTATCGCGCCGAACAGCGGCACCGGATCGCTTTCAAGCGACATGACCGCACGGAGCAGGTGTAGTGAGCGTGCGGAGTCCAGGTCGGCTATCGCATCCGCGAGCGCAAAGACGTTTGCCTCGACGGTGGGCTGGCAGACCGCATCTATGTCCGAGACGAGTATCGCCGGACCGGAGGCGTATGCCGCAGCTTTTTCTATCTCCTGTATCAAAGCTGTCATCGAGCTACCGCATATGAAGAGCATGTGCTCTGCTGTGCTTGGGTCGAGCTGCTTTGACAGAGCATCGGCGCGGCGGCGGAGCCATCCAACGAGCTTTTTCGCATCCTGAAACTCAAATTCTACCGTAAGAGCGTTCTCTTCGAGATATTTGTACATGTTCTGGCGCTTGTCCGGGTTGTACTCGAGCGCGTCATACACTATGGCGAGGGTCGCGTAGTCCGGGATGTCGCTGAACACTTTCAAATACTGCTCTCGCAAATCGGCGGACAGACGAAACAGGTCTAAGTCGGTGACGATGATGAGCTTCCGCTCGCTGAATGCGGGAAGCGATTCGAGTGCGTCGGAGAGCTCGTGAGGGGTCAATTTCCCTCCGTCGAACCGGAATAGGTTGAAGTCGGCAAAATCGTCCGGAACGGTTGCCTTTATGAGCTGTCCGAGCTGATATTCGAGAAGATACCGTTCCTCTCCATACATTATATATATTCGCCCCGGTTCACCTGAGGCGATCTCTTTTTTCATGCGTGTAGATGCAGATGCAGATGCCATATTATTCCTCTTTCCGGATTTCAGTATCGCTCACCCGAGACGGTGAGACGACCGAGCCAGTTTATCCTGAAACGCAGTTCGCCGGTCAGGTCGGTGCGAAGGATTTTGCAGTCGAAGCGCTCGAGACGTTCGAGCGTTTCGGCGGCTGGGTGACCGTAGTTGTTTCCTGCGCCGACCGATATCGCGGCGTAGGTCGGTTTTGTGTAGTCGAGAAAGACGCTGTTGGTGGACTCGGCGGAACCGTGATGTCCGACCACCAGCAGATCGACCGCACTAAGCGCGGTGTCGCGAGCGTAGACGCACTCGTAGTATGCGGGCAGGTCGCCGGTGATAACCGTCTGAAACCCCTCGGTGGAGAGTGTCGCGCAGAGACCGCTCTCATTTTCGTCCTCGGATGTATTGGGTAGAAACAGTGAGACTGTCAACTCGCCGAGAGTCAACTGGAGCCCACGGCCGAGGACCTTGGTGTCTGCGCCGTATTCCCACAGGAGATCGATGACGTCTCGGCTGCCTTCGGAAGGTGGGAGGATAGCCCTCTTCACGTCGGTCATGCGCAGAAGGTCGGCAAGACCGCCGACATGATCCTCGTGAGCGTGGGTGAGGATGAGCAGATCGACCGAGCGGATGCCTGCACATTTCAACGCCTGCGCGGCGGTGGTACCCGCGCCTCCGTAACAGTTCCCGCCACAGTCTATCAGAACGGTACTGCCCTGTGAACTGACGAGGATGCACTGACCCTGTCCAACGTCAAGGATTCGTATGTCAAGTGGGGTGCAGAGGCGGGAAAGGGTGAGCGCGAGCAGGCACACCGGGAGTGCGATGGCGGTGGCGGCGGCAATAAACCCCGCCGATATTTGGATGCCGCGTATGTCGAACCGGGTGAATACGAATTTCAGTGCGAGCACCGCATATACGAATATGAGCAGCAGTGTGACCGGAGCGTCGCCCGGGTCGAGTGCTGAGAATGGGAGCCGCGCGGTGAACCGTGCCGTACCCGCCACAAGGTCGAGTCCAATGCGCAGGGGAGCGGCAAGCAGCGATACCGGAAGCTGGAAGGGCAGGAATGATAGCGCCGCGCAGCCAAGACCGAGTGCAAGTAGCGGTGCAAGCAGTGGTATGACCAGCAGGTTTGTGAATATCGAAAGGGTGGGAACGACGCCGAAGAGCGATGAAGTGAGTGGGAGGGTGGCGACGGTCGCGCAGAGCGTTGCAGAGATCGTCCTCACCGCGCCCAGACGGAGACGCACCGCGGCGGTACGCAGCCTGCCCTTCGGGCGTGCGTTCGGGTCGGCACGCATCAGGCGGAGCAGCGCAGTGGCACACCGGTCGGCGAGCAGTACAAGAGAGAGCGCGGATAGGAAGCTGAGCTGAAGTCCTACATCGCCTATGCCGTAAGGGTTTACGAGCAGGATCCCCGCGAGCGCAGCGGAGAGGGATGTGAGCGGGTCGGAGTCCCTGCCGAAGAACTCCGCGAGGAGCGCGGCGGCGCACATTATGCAAGCTCTCGCTGCGCTCGGCGAAAACCCGGTGATCAGCGCATACCCGACTGCGAGGAAAAGCGCGGGCAGCAGCATTTTTCGGCGCGCCCGGCGGGTGCGGAACAGTGCAAGCGAGAGACCGGTCACGGTGGAGACGTGAAGACCGCTCACCGCGACGAGGTGTGAAAGTCCTGCGATCGAGAGCGAGCTGCGCAGAGTAACGTCTATATCACTGCGGTCTCCGCAGACCAGCGCGAGCGCAAGTCCGCGCACGTCACCTTCGTCGAAGATAGCGCGGAGATTTTCGGACACCGCGTGACGGATGTCGGCGGAGATCGTGCCGATCCCGGAGCCGTCACCACGTTCGATATAGACGTCGGTGCCGTCAGCCGGGCTTGCATTGAGGAATATTCGCTTTGAGCGGTAGAATGCGAGATAGTTAAAGTCGCCGTCCGACTCGGGTAGGGTGAAGTCAGCGGTAAAACTGAGCGTGTCACCGGGTTTGAGGTCAGGACTGCCGTCCAGCCACACGAGAACCCTCGCGCCGCGGACCGGCTCACTAAGTTTTAGCTCGACTCGGGAACTGTAATCGTATACCTCCGGATAATCGAGAACGGTCCCGGTGGCTTCGAGTTGCCTGGACGCAAGCGAGACCGCGGGCTCAAGACTTATGTAGTCGGCAGCGGTCATCCGCAGCACGCCCACACCGAAGAAGAGCAGGAACAGGCAGAGGTATGCGCTTATCCGTTCGGCGCCGCGCCGGCGGAGCAGGAATAAAATGACGGCGGCGGAGATCAGCGCAAGGGCAAGTGCAAGCATTGACCACCCTGGAGCCGAGATTGAACTCCGCCCCTCGCGCGAATATTCCACCGCCGCCACTCCAAAAGCAAAGCAGAGCGCGGCAAAAGCCGTTTTTCTCATACCGTCACAGAGACAGCACCCCGGGATCCCCGAACCGTGCTGCTAAATCAGCCGGGAGGCCATGTCATGTCCCGCCCGGCAAGGACGTGAAAATGCAGGTGCGGAACGGTCTGACCTGCGCGTGCGCCCACATTGGACACGACGCGGAAACCCTCCTCAGCAAACCCCAGTTTGCAGGAGAGCTCAGATATAACCTCGAAAATGTGCGCAACCACCGCCGAATTCTCTGCGGTAACGCATGCGGCGGACTGGATGTGCGCCTTCGGAATGACGAGGATGTGCTCAGGCGCCTGCGGGTCGATGTCACGGAACGCGAGGACGCTGTCGTCCTCATACACCTTTGTGGACGGGATCTCGCCCGCCACTATCTTGCAGAAAAGGCAATCCTGCATTTTGATCCCTCCTGTTTCGATTTTTTCTATTTCAGCCGAGCTTCGAACGGATATATTCAAGAGCGGCATTCAGCGCGTCGTCTATCCGCGCGGCGTCGCGTCCGCCGCCCATTGCGGAGTCCGGCTTACCGCCGCCGTTTCCTCCCGCTGCGCGGCACGCCTCGCGTACAAGGTCGCCCGCCTTTATGCCGGCGGCGATTGCGTCAGTGCCGCAGACCGCGAGGAATGTGACCTTCTCGCCGTTTACCGAAGCAAGGACCGCAGCCACCGCGGCGTCACGGTCGCGAAGCGAGTCGCCAAGCATACGCAGCGACGCGGCGTCCTCCGCCTCGACCTTCGCGGTAACCGCCTTGACCGAGCCAATGACCGGCGCGGATGCGAGCATCGACACAACGCCGCCGCTCGCCTCTTTCGCCTTGAGCTTCTCGAGCTCGCGGCGGAGGTTCTTTATCTCTTCGGAATTCTGTTTGAGCCTTGCGGGAAGCTCGGTCACGCTCGTCTTTGCAAGCCCGGCAGCCTCGTGCAGTATCGTGTCCAGACGCGCGTATTCAGCCAGTACGCCCGCACCGGTGACCGCCTCTATGCGCCGAACGCCGGACGCCACCGACGCCTCGCTCAGTATTTTCAGGCAGCCAGCCTTTGCGGTGTTGTCGAGATGGGTGCCGCCGCAGAGCTCGACCGAATAGTCGCCCATGCGCACGACCCGTACCACGTCTCCATATTTTTCTCCAAAGAGAGCCATCGCGCCGAGCGCCTTCGCCTCGGCTATCGGCATCTCCTTTGTGTCAACGTTGAGTCCCGCGAGTATCTGTTCGTTTATGCGGTGCTCAACTTTCGCAATTTCCTCTTCGGTCATCGCGGAGAAGTGGGTGAAGTCGAAGCGCAGCCTGTCCGGCTCGACAAGCGAACCCGCCTGCTGGACGTGCTCGCCGAGTACTTCACGAAGCGCCTTCTGGAGCAGATGGGTCGCGCTGTGCGCGCGCATTATCGAGGCGCGCCGGGCGCGGTCCACTTCGCAGTCCACCGTGTCGTCGACCGACAGACTGCCAGAGCCGAGCTTGCCGTAGTGCAGGTACTTGCCGGCTTTCGACTTCTGAACGTCGGTCACGACAAATTCCGCGCCGGATGCGCTGCGTATTACGCCGTGGTCGGCAACCTGACCGCCCATCTCGGCGTAGAACGGGGTGCTGTCCAACACCACTATCCCATCCTCGCCCGCGCGCAGGGTGGAGCAGACCTCGCCCTCTGCCACGAGCGCGAGAACTTTAGCCTGCGAGGTGAGCGTGTCGTACCCGGTAAATGCGGTGGGGGTGGTGTCCAGCCCGAGGTCTATGCCCGCCCAGGCGAGGTCGCCGAGCGCGGCGCGAGCGGTGCGCGCGCGTTCACGCTGCTCGCTCATGAGCTGGTCGAACTCGGCACGGTCGAGCTCCATGCCCTCCTCCGAGAGCATCTCGACGGTGAGGTCGACCGGGAAACCGTAAGTGTCGTAAAGCTTGAATGCGTCAGCGCCGGAGAAGGTGGTCTCGCCGCGCTGTTTGTGGGTGGCGAGAAGTTCGGAGAATATGCGCATTCCGCCGTCTATCGTCTTTGCAAAGCTCTCCTCCTCGGTCTTTATTACCCGGGTAATATAGCTCTGCTTCTCCCCAAGGTCGGGATACGCGCCGACGTTCTCCTTAATTACGGTGGCGCAGACCTCGTAGAGGAACGGACGGTCAACTCCGAGCAGCCGTCCGTGCCGCGCCGCACGGCGGAGCAGACGGCGCAGAACGTAACCGCGCCCCTCATTAGACGGGAGCACACCGTCGCATATCATCATAGTGGCGCTGCGGATGTGGTCGGTTATGACGCGGAGCGACACGTCGGAGGAGTGGCTCTGACCATAGCGCGCGCCGGTGATCTCGCTTACGTGGTTGGTTATGTTCATGACGGTGTCGACATCGAAAAGACTGTCCACATCCTGCATGACGCACGCAAGCCGCTCAAGACCCATGCCGGTGTCGATGTTCTTCTGGACGAGCTCGGTGTAGTGACCCTCGCCGTCATTGTTGAACTGGGAAAAGACGTTGTTCCAGATCTCCATGTACCGGTCGCAGTCGCAGCCGACGGTGCAGTCCGGCTTTCCGCAGCCGTATTTCTCGCCGCGGTCGTAGTACACCTCGGAGCAGGGACCGCACGGACCGGAACCGTGCTCCCAGAAATTGTCCTCCTTGCCGAAGCGGAAGATGCGCTCAGCGGGGATACCTATCTCCTTGTTCCAGATCTCGAACGCCTCGTCGTCATCCTCATATATGGAGGGATAGAGACGCTGGGGGTCGAGCTTCATCACTTCGGTGAGGAACTCCCAGCACCATGCAATAGCCTCGTGCTTGAAATAGTCGCCGAAGCTGAAGTTGCCGAGCATCTCGAAGTATGTGCCGTGGCGCGCAGTCTTGCCGATGTTCTCAATGTCGCCGGTGCGCACGCACTTCTGGCAGGTGCACACCCGCCTGCGCGGGGGCTCCTGCTCGCCGGTGAAGTAGGTCTTCATCGGCGCCATGCCGGAGTTTATGAGAAGCAGGCTCGCGTCGTTCTGCGGTATGAGCGAAAAGCTGGGCAGCCGCAGGTGCCCCTTGCTCTCGAAAAAGGAAAGAAATTTTTCCCGTATCTCGTTGAGACCCATGTACTCCATATTAAAACACACCTCATAAATTCTGCGTGGAAATATCTTATACATATTATACTTTTTGTCCGTGCGTGTCAATATTGATACCGTATTCAGCGACAAAAAAAGCGGTCCATGCCTCTGTTTTTCGGAAAAATGAGCGTTGTTGTTGTAATATTCACCAAACGCACGAACGCTTTCCGGCGAGTGGGCGCTTTCAACAAAAATCATTTTCGAAGCCGCAAATTATTTACACAGAAATGTGCGCTATAAAAAGTGACAAAAAATATTCCATAAAAAGGCGGCACTATTGGAAATAAAGAAATTTGTACGGCGCTTTAAAGCGAAAAACGGAGTAAAAGAAGTAAAAGAGAAATGCGGGAAAATGTCGAAAATGTGCCTTTTATGGGGTCAAAAGGGGATTGGCAAATGTTACAAGGAGAATAAATTTGTGAAAGTTCCTCAAAAGGTATTGCAATTTGCACAAAGACATAGTATATTATTCATGGAAGATAGCCGTGCGGCCAAGCGACAGTCCTGGAGGATGCTTCCAACCCCGGGAATGTGGCGGAAGCGCTGGCACAACATGTAAGGAGGCAAGTTATGGCTGAAAAACCACAGGGGAAGCCGGTACAGGTCAAGCCCACGAAGCCTAAAGTTTTTACGGCTAAGAACATCAAGCATGACTTCAGGATGAACTGGCAGATCTACGTCTTTGCTATTCCGATAATCGTGTATTTTGTTATATTCAACTACATACCGATGGCCGGAATAATAATGGCGTTCCAGAGCTTCAACCCGAAGAAGGGCTACTTTGCAAGCCCGTGGGTCGGATTCCAGAATTTCCGTGACTTCTTCGGAAGCTACTATTTCTGGCGTCTTATCCGCAACACGTTCCTTATAAGCGCTCTGTCCATAATCTTCTCATTCCCGGCACCGGTCATATTCGCGCTGCTGCTCAATGAGGTCAGGGCAAAGTACTTCAAGAAAGTCGTTCAGACGATGAGCTACCTTCCGCACTTTGTCTCGATGGTCGTTATCTGCGGTCTTATAACCGACTTCTGCGACACGGACGGACTCATCACCAACATCGTCGTTGCTCTCGGTGGAGAGAAACGAAATCTTCTGAGCGACCCGGATCTGTTCCGCACGATATACATAAGTTCCGATATATGGGCGGGCATAGGATTTGGTTCGATAATCTATCTTGCGTCGCTGTCCGGAGTTGACCAGGAACTCTACGAGGCGGCGGTCATAGATGGTGCCGGTCGTTGGAAGCAGACCTGGCATATAACCCTCCCGGGCATCACTCCCACCATCATCATCATGCTTATCATGCGGATGGGCTCTCTGTTCAGCGTCGGTTTCGAGAAGATAATACTTCTCTACAACCCGATGACCTACGAGACTGCGGACGTCATTTCGAGCTTTACCTACCGCAAGGGTCTTATCGAGGCTAACTACGGGTACTCGACAGCGGTCGGACTGTTCAACTCGGTTATCAACTTCTCGCTGCTGCTGGTGACCAACTGGATCGCTCGCCGCTTCTCCGAGACCAGCTTGTTCTAAAGAAGGAGGTGCAGAGTTATGGCAATGGTTCAGAAGACTACTGTCGGAAAAGTAATATTCGACATAATTAACTACATTATCATGGCGGGGATTGCTTTTATCTGCGTGCTTCCGCTTTGGCACGTCCTGATGGCCTCCCTCTCCGACCCGACCCATCTTGCTCGTAACGAAGGCGTTATATTCTGGCCGCTTGGCGAGGCTACCCTCAAGGGTTACTCGCTGGTGTTCAAGAACCCGAACATCGCCACCGGTTACGGCAACACCCTCATTTACGTGACCTGCAATACCCTTCTTGGTATCGTCACCACCGCTATTGCCGGTTACATCCTTTCGCGTAAGTATTTCGTTTTCAAGAGCTTCCTTGTCTTCTTCGTGACCTTCACGATGATGTTCAACGGCGGTCTTATCCCGACCTACATGGTCATCCGTGACCTTGGCTGGATCGACCATCGTGTTGCTCTTATCGTCCCGGGCTGCATGTCGGTGTTCAACATAGTCATTATGAGAACGTCGATACAGGCGATACCGGACAGCCTGGAGGAATCCGCCAAGCTGGACGGCGCCGGAAACATGACCATTCTGTTCAAGATAATCCTGCCGCTCGCTAAGGCGACCATGGCGGTTCTGATACTCTTCATGGCGGTTGCCCAGTGGAATAGCTGGTTCAACGCGATGATCTACATCAAGACCCGTCGTTTCTACCCGCTGCAGCTGATACTGCGCGAGATCCTGATACAGAATGACGTTTCGCAGATCACCTCCGGTACTGAGGCTGTCAACCAGATGGACCTCTACAAGCCGCTCGTTCAGTACTGCACCACCATCGTCGCCACCGCTCCGATACTCTGCATATATCCTTTCGTGCAGAAGTACTTCGTGACCGGCGTCATGATAGGCTCGCTGAAGGGCTAAAACGATCGAGTATTTTGAAGGCGAGGCAGAATGCCTCGCCTTCGTTCTGTTTTTTTGAGTGTTGCACCACCGTTTGCCAAACCGCACAATGTCGCTGCACGAGTCACTCCGTTACCGTGCTATCACGCAGCTCACAGAGGTTTTCGAAACAGTCACATAGCGAGTGCGGGCTGTAACGAATTTTCTGCGTTGTAAATCGTCTGCGCGCGGCTGTGCCGAAATTGGAGAAACTTCTGCGTATAATTCCGTTATATTCGGTTCAGGTTATGCGTAGATTGTGACTGGGGGGTGTGCATTTTGTGGAACAGGGTAAAGCCATATGTAATATCGGTGCTTGCGGCGCTTGCGGCAGGGGGTCTGTCGGCGCTTCTATCCGGAAATATCGGAAAAGAATACGGTGAGCTTATAAAGCCGCCACTCTCGCCACCCGGCTGGGTTTTCCCGGTGGTGTGGACGATATTGTACGTGCTGATGGGAATAGCGGCAGCGCTCGTATGGGTAGCCGGGCGGGACGGTGCGGCGCCGGAGGAGCAGGTGCGGAAGGCTCTGCGGGTGTACGTGGCGCAGCTCGTGGTCAACATCATATGGCCTGTGCTATTCTTCAGGCTTGAGCTGCGGCTGCTTTCGTTCTTCTGGCTGTTGCTGCTCGTGGTGCTCGTACTGGTTACACGGCGGCGTTTTCGGGCAATCTCGCAGCCGGCGGGGGATATGCTGATACCGTATATACTTTGGCTGCTGTTTGCCGGATACCTGAATCTTGCGACCTATATTTTAAATGGTTGAGCGGCAAAACAATACTCGCGAAAAATAAAACGGCAGGGTGAAAACCCTGCCGTTTCGCAATGTGTACTTACTTTTTCTGACCGTTCTGGTCGAAGCCAAACTTCTTGTTGAAGCGGTCAACACGTCCGCCGGTGTCGACGAGCTTCTGACGCCCGGTGTAGAACGGGTGGCAGTTCGAGCAAATTTCAACCTTGATGTCCTGCTTGGTCGAGCCGGTAGCGATAACTGCACCGCAGGCGCACTTTATGGTCGTCTGCTGATAGTTGGGGTGGATTCCCTCTTTCATATGCTATCATTCCTTTCGATGGATGAGAATTTACACAATTACTTTGCTTAGAGCCGGATAATATTCTACCACGTATTTCGCGAAAAAGCAAGCCCTTATTTCATCTTTTTATAAAAATCAGAGCAATGCCGCACCGCCGGTCTCAAAAAACCAGATGATGCGCTCGCGTACTTTCTTATCGAATATCCGCTCGAGCGCAGTGGCGTAACACTCGAGCTGTGCGCGGTATACTTCTGCTCGCTCCGCCTCCATGCCGGACTGGATTCGGTCGGTTTTGAAATCCACAAGGGTGATGCCGCCGTTTTCCACGAAGAAGAAGTCACAGACACCCTGGAGCAGTATCTGTTCACCACGCGGAAGCTCCGGGTAGTATTCTGACGCCTCGCAGAGAAGCGAGAATTTGAACTCGCGGCGCAGCGTGCCGCTCGCAATAGCCCTCCGGCAGAGTCCTGAGCGCGCAAACTCCACTATCTTTACGGGGTCGGCAGCCTCAGCTTGCCTCGCGTCCAGTATCCCACGAGCACGGAGTGACTCTAGTTCAGCGGAGACGCACCGTTCATCGGTGCAGCTTTCGAGGTGGACATGCTGCATTGCGAGGTGGAGCGCAGTACCGCGTTCGGCGGCGGTGAGACTGTCTCCCGCGGCAAATGCAGGTCGCCTGAGCTGGCGCGCCGCCGCGTTTGCGTACCGCGACCGCGATACGGCGGGGGAGGGAACAGCATCGTCCTCCGCCTCACTGTCGAGAAAGTGCCCCTTCAGCTCGGTTGCGGTGAGTTTTGACGGTATCCGCCCGAGTGCCGTGTGCGGATACTCGTAGTCGAGCAGACGTGCGACATCGCGGAGATATTCCTCGCTGATCGGCTGGCGGTCCTGCGCGGCTGCCTCCTGTGCCGCCTCGGGTTCGGCGCTGACCTGCGCAATATGTACCTCGAATCTCCCGCAGGCGTCCGGGTCGAAGTTCACCGCCGCAAATTCGCGCAGCGGACGCCCGTCCGGATGGCGCGCGAGGACCGGAAGCAGTAGCCGGAGAGGATCGGTGGCGCGGCGGAGCAGCTCGTCGCCCGGTTCGGGGGTGATGAGCGATGGTATGCGTTGAGTGGTTGAGGGAAGCATCCCGGTGAGCACCAGCTTCTCCTTTGCGCGGGTGAACGCGACGTAGAGCACCCGGAGCTCCTCCGCGACCGTCTCGTCCCGAAGGGCGGAGGAGAGCGCGAGCCAAGGGGCGGAGGAATATATGCAGCCCCGCTCGAGGTCGGGGTACTTCATTCCGACGCCGAGCGACGGATGGGTGAGCAGCGCGCCGCGTGTGTCGTCAAAATTGAACTTGCCCGCAAGCCCGCACACGAACACGACCGGGAACTCGAGCCCTTTCGAGCGGTGTATGGTCATTATGCGGACGCAGTCGCTTGAGGAGGGGGTGTCCGAGAAGAAAGAACCGTCCCCAAATGACCGGCGCAGATAGTCGAGAAAGCCGGAGAGCCCGAACGGGCTTGCGCTCTCGTAACTGCGCGCGCACTGGTAGAGGCGGTTCAGGTTGTCCCGCCGCCGCGCGCCGTCCTGCATCGCGCTGTATATTCCGGGCAGCCCGGTCTCGGAATATATCCGCATTATCAAGCGGTCGACCGGCATCTGTCCGGCGGCGGTGCGGAACGCCGCCACCGTGTCGAGAAACTCCCTTGCGCGCGGCATCGTTTCGGATGCTGCGAGCAGCGCCTCGTAGAAACCGGCGTCCTTCCGCGCACACCTCACCTCGGCGAGTTCGTCCGAGCTGAACCCGAAAACCGGAGAGCGGAGTGCCGCTATGAGCGGGACGTCGCGGTACGGGTTCTCGATGACCTCGAGAAGCGACGCCATAACGCGGAGCTCGGCGGTGAGCGACACTCCTGTGCCGCTGTATGCGGGTATACCGTGCGCGGCAAGTGCCTGCTCGTATGCGGATGCACTTCGCGCAGTGCTACGCAGAAGTATTGCGACGTCGCCCGCGCGCAGCGGACGCTTGCCGTCCCCGCTCTCGTCCGGTATCTCGAGCGTTCCGAGCATCTCCGAGATTCGCCCAGCCACGTACTGCGCCTCAAGCTCAAGGGCGTCGGGCGAGTCTGGCGCGTCGCCTGTGTCTGCATCCGCACCTGTACCAGTACCCGTGCCTGTGGCGGAGGCGTTGGCGGAGGCGGAGCGTTCGAGCAGGTGGAACTCGCAGACCATTTCGGGGGACGGCGTGTCCTCCCGCCCGCAGTACAGCCGCTCGTCCTCGCCGTATGAGATCTGTGCGACGCCGCCGCGCATGAGCGATGAAAATATCCAGTTTACCGCGCCGACCACGCATTCGGACGAGCGGAAGTTTTTTGAGAGTATTATCTTTGCGGCTTCGCCGTCCGCCGCGCCGTCGAGGTGGCTGAACCGGCGGTAACGCTCGAGGAACAGTTCGGGTTCTGCGAGACGGAACCGGTATATCGACTGCTTTACGTCCCCGACCATAAAGAGGGAGTGCCGGTCCGCAGTGAGCGTCTCGGCAATGAGGGTCTGGACGCTGTTCGTGTCTTGGAACTCGTCGATGAGTATTTCGGCATACCGCGCACCGACCTCCGCTGCAATGGCTGAGGGAAGGTGCTCTCCGTTTTCTCCGGGCTGGGTCAGAAGGGCGGCGGTCGCGCGGGACAGGTCTCCGAAGTCGGCTATCGAACGCGAGCGCTTGAGCTCGCTGAACTCCTCGTGGAATATCTGCGCCGCCTTCAGCGCGCCGCGGATGGCGGGACGCTGCGCCCACATTTCTGCGGTGAGCTCCTCCGCAGATGCGGAGAAGCTGTCACGAAGCGATGTCCACATCTTCTTGAAGCTCTCGCGCATCGCTTTGAGGTTGTCACGGAAGGCGGGGTCGGGGTAACCGCGCGGCGCGGCTGAGAGCCGCACCGGGTCATTGTCGAGCGCACGCCGCGCTTCGTCCCACCCCTCGTCGAGCGCAGAGATAAGCCGGTCGCAGAGCTCGAGGTCGGAACTGAACGCGGGCATGTATTTTGCGGCGAGAACCGGTTCACCGTAGAGGAGATGTAGCGCGGCGGCGACCATATCCCGCGCGGAGAGCGCGGCTGAGCGCGCAGCGCCCGCGAGCACCGCACAAAATCCGGTCTCGGCAAAGCTTGGGGCGTCGTATGCGGCGGAGCAGCGCGCCATCCACTCCTCGGGGAACGGGTGGGCGTATACCGCACGGTGCAGGGCGGTGAGCGCACCCACTATACTGGTGTCGAATCGCCCAAACGAGAGCGACGCGGTGAACGCCGCAAGTTCACCGTCCCCGTCCTGCTCACCGTATATCCGCTCGAGCGCGGCGGCGAGCGCCTCTTCGCGTATCAGCTCGAGCTCTGCGCCCTCCGCGATGCGGAAGGAGGGGGGGAGCTTGCATAGGTGTGAGAACTCGCGCACAAGCGAGCTGCAAAACGAGTCTATTGTCATTATGTTCGCGCTGCCACATAGCGAGAGCTGGCGGCGCAGGTGGCGGTTCTGAGGGTACTGGGCGGCGAGCTCGGAGATGCCGGAGGCGAGCCGGTCGCGGAGCTCGGACGCGGCGGCGCGGGTAAATGTGATTATCAGGAATTCGCTGAGCGGTAGCTGCTCGCGCAGAACCCGGTCGAGCACCCGCCCCACGAGCACGCGGGTCTTGCCCGACCCCGCCGCTGCCGACACGAGCAGGTTCCGACCTCGCGTCTCGACGGCGAGAAGCTGTTCATTCGTGTATTGCATCAGTTTGCCTCCCCGTCGTTTTCGGCGTCTATACCGTTCCAGAATTCGTCCGACGTCACCCGCCGCAGATAGCGCACCCTGTCCGCGCCGTTCGAGCGGTCGAACTGGCA
Organism: uncultured Clostridia bacterium; assembly: GCA_944387575.1. Classification (GTDB taxonomy): domain Bacteria; phylum Bacillota; class Clostridia; order Oscillospirales; family JAAYOS01; genus CALXFK01. The sequence continues at coordinate 24,920 of CALXFK010000035.1, read as the reverse complement.
GATGTCAGCGTAGTCGCAGTACTCGCACACGAGCCTCCCGTGGAGAACACAGGGCTCGGCGGAAAGCTCACCGCGCATCAGTTCGCGGGCGATACCGGCAAGCGTCTGCGCGACGTACCGCTCGAGCTTCCCGAACTGCTCGAGCGTTGCGACCGACGAGCGGCGGGTGAACGCCCCGCCTACGGTGAACCCAGCGGGCACGTACCGCTTTTCGGTCGAGCCGTCCATCGCCGCGACCACCTCCGCCTCCGCGAGCAGCAGACCGCTGCGCGCGAGCTTCTTTCCGGCTTCGGCGGCTATCCGCTCGTCGCTGTCCCCGCGCTTTGCGGATACTGTGACGTCGCGCACCGGCAGGTAGAGCACCCCCGCCCCCACCGTCTCGGCGTTGTAGCGCAGGCGACCCTCCGAGCGCAGCGCGAACAGGTAAATCAGCATCTGCAAGCCGAGCCCGTTCCAGATGTCGCTGAGGTCGAACTTCTTGGCGCCGCTCTTGTAGTCCACGACGCGAAGGTAGAGCTTGTCCCCGCGCACCCAGCCGTCCACCCGGTCGACCACCCCAATAAGCGACGCGAGATTCCCGTCCTCAAGCTCGATGGGGACGGGCGGGAGGTCGCCGTCCGGCGAGAAGGACAGTTCGAAGTCGAGCGGTCGGAACTGTGAGACCCGCATCTCCTCGACGATATCGTCCACAAGCCGCATTACCGTCGAGCCGAGGCGGCGAAACAGGAACCGGACGCGGGCGCTCTTGTTTTCCAATCCTCCGAGCACGTCGGCGGCGTACTCCGCAAGGTGGACTGCCGCTATCTCGCGGGCGCGCTCGTTTGTTATGTTCTCGAAACCCTCGCCTGAAACTATGTCGCGCACCGTGTGTTCGAGCACGTAGTGGAGCAGCGTACCGCTCTCCGGCGCGTCGAGGGTGGCGCTGCGCATCGGTTTTGCCTTCAGTCCGTACTGGCAGAAGCATGCGTAGCGGCAGCTCTGGAACCGGTCGACCCGGCTCGCGGTGAGGGTGGGGCGAGCGCCGTACAGACGCACGACCGCCTCGTGCGAGAGCGGCTCGCGCACACGGGCGGCGGCGCGGAGAGCGCGGTCGAGGAGCGGCGCGTAGTCCTCGCGCGCCCTGAAATATTCGAGTGCCGCCGCCGCTGCCTTACCGTCCCCGCCGCCGAGCGCGCCGAGCGCGAGTTCAAATGCGGGACGGCGGGAGGAGAGCAGGCGCTCTTCGCCGGACGGCTCCGCCGTCTCAAGCGAGAACATCGAAATGAGCCGCGACACGTAGAACGCGGGCGCGCGCGGAGAACCGTCCGCGCCTCCGCACCAGGATATGTAGAGGTATTCGCCTGGCAGGGTGAGCGCGGCGTACGCCACGTCGAGCGAGCGGTAGTTTAAACGCGCGGCTGCCGGTTCGAGCTTCACGCCGAGCCCCGCGAGCTCGTCTCGCACGCGGTCGCTGAGCAGCGTGTTGTTGACGGCTGCCGGCGGGAACTGACCTGCCGATGCCCCGAGCAGCAGCAGCGCACGCGGAGAGCGGTGGCGCAGACGACCGGCGTCTCCGACCGCGACGCAGTCGAGCGAGGGCGGGATGGTGCCGACCGAAATGCTGCCGAGCACTATCTTGAACAGGGTCGCATATGCGGTGAGGTCGAGGGTGGCGTCGCCGAGTATGTTCCAGAACTGGTCGAGCACATCGCACACGAGCCGCCAGAGCTGCGCATACTCGTCCGCTGCCTGGAGCTCGCCCGCGCGCTCGAACTCCTCCTGCTTTTCCGCGATCCGCTCCTCAAGCCCGAGTTCGGTGAAGAACTCGTAGAATGCGGACGTCAGTTCGCGCGCGGGGTATTCGGCGGTGCGGCGGATATGCGAAATGAGCCGGAGAAAGGGTGCGCACACCTTCTCCCGGCTTCGGTTGATCGCTGCGAGCGCGGCGGCGGACGCCTCGGTGTCCTCCGCAGAGAAGCCACCGGGATTCATCGTCCATGCCCTGCCCGAGCTCCATGCGCTGCCGTGTATCGACCACATGCTTATGTAGTTTTTGAGCGCGCAGCTCTCCTCAAAGCCGAGAGGGGAGAGCCCGGTACCGAGAAACCGCTGGACATCCGCCGCCGCAAATCCGTTCAGAACCATGTCCACCGCCGAGATGAGCGCCGAGATTATCGGCTTGTGCGTTATGTCGTCGGTGCTGTCGAGGTAGCAGGCAATCCCACGCGCGTCGAAAATAGCGGCGAGCGCGCCGCGGTAGTCGCCGTCCTGCGGCGCCGCGACCGCAATCTCGCCGAGCCGGAATCCGCGCTCGCGGCAGAGGGAAATAATCTCATCCGCCGCCCGCTCGCACTCGCTCCACACCGTGCTCTCACGGCATACACGGATCTCGGGGGCGGGCTGCGGAAACACACGCACCTCTCCGTCGGCAAAAAGACCGCTCTCCAGCGCCGCAAGAGACGCCGGGCGGGTGGCGGACAGCGTGCGCGGGAGGGTCTCCTCCGAAAACGGGATGCATTCGGCGGAGCATATGCGGCGGAGCCGTTCCGAGCTGCTCTCCTGACCGAAGAACAGCTCGGGGTCCTCGCCGTCATCCCGACCGCACTCGAGCGCCACGGTGAGCTGCTCTGTGTCGCGCAGCAGGACGGACAGTATGGCGTACTCCTGCTCGGTAAATTCGGTAAAACCGAGCACCGTCACGCGGCGACCAGCGGCGTAGCCGCTCTCATCGAGCAGGTCGCGCAGCCGCTCGTAGAGGTCGCGGGGGTCGCGCAGCCGGCCGAGCTCCGCTTCGTATGCGGAGGCGAGCAGCGACAGGTCGTGCAGCCGGTCGGCGAGCTCGCGGTCGTCGGTATCGGCGTCCAGCGATTCGGGGGATATGCGGTTCCGCTTCAGCTCGTCGACAAGTTCAATTACACCCTGGAGGAAATCCGGACGCGCGACGAGACCGCCGAGCGTGTGGAGCAGCGGTGCTATCTTCCGCGCGGCGATCGACATAACGAGCAGCCGCCCGCCCTCGTCGAGGTACTGATCACACGCGCCGCCGTACTCCTCGAATACGCGGTCGCTCAGCCGCTGCATTGTGAGAACCTCCGCCATCAGTGACGCGCGGTCGCCGAGTTCGCGCGCGAGCAGACGCTCGCACTCATGCGAGAAGTGGCGCGGCACTATCACAAGGTGCATGAGCCCCGCGTCTTGCGAGGGGCGCTCCGCTATCCGCGCAAGCGCGTTCTGGACGAGTCCGCTGCCCGCGCGTCCGTAAAGCAGCCGCAGCATTTTGCTATGTACCTCTCTTTCACGCTATTTAAGCAGTCCTGCGAGCTTTTCAAGAAGCTCGATAATTCTGAAACGTATCTCAAAACCGCCATCCTCTCCGGTAATTAGAGACATTTCGTCCTCGCTCAGCCCGGCTTGGTCGGCGGCGTCGCGGAACTCCTGTCCGGTGGTAAAGCAGAGCGGCGGGAAGAGAACGCACCACCAGTTTTGACCTGCGCCCTCGCCGAGGGTCACACGGAGCGAGCAGTACTCGCCTGCGGGAAGCGAGAAGGTCGCGTAGTCGCGTGTGTCGTAGTTCTCCTGACCGAGCTCGACCCGCACTGTGCTGTCCGAGCCGAGCCGTTCAAGCTCGCGTCTCGCGCAATTCTCAAGCTCGTGCACGAGCTCCTCTGAGTTCTTCGCCCGCTCAAATATCTCGGGAGAGGCGGCGAGCAGCGCGTCGCGCAGCTCAAGCTTGAGCTGCTGGTCCGCGTCTGAGTCGGAGTTTGCTATGACGTGCAGCCGCACGAGCTTTGCCGCAAGAGCGTTCTCCTCTACGCCCGCCGCGAGGCAGGCTGCAAGTATAAGTACAAGAAAAACCAGAATAAACCGGCGCATTTTGCTGACCTCCGCAGTATGTTTTCCTACGGATGATAGCCGCCGCGCGCGGTTTTTATTCAGCCGGGAGAATTTCGGTGCGGAAAATTTGGGTACGCGGAAGCGCGGACATTATCGCGGATGCGCATCTTCCCGCTGCACGCCGCCCCTCAAATACCCCGAAAACCGCCGAACCGCTGCCACTCATGCACGCGCCGATAGCGCCGTGGGTGCGCATCATGCCGCATATCTGCGGGATGTCGCGGCACTTCACTGCGGCGGCGCGCTCCATTGAATTGAAGCAGCAGCGGGCAGCCTGACGCAGATCGCTTCTGCGCAGCGCGTCCGCAAGCCGGTCGACGTCCGGGTGCTCACCCGCACGCTCCGAGTCAAGGAACCGGAACATCGCGGCGGTCGAGAGCGACGCGCGCGGTTTTGCGAGCAGGATGTGGCAGTGCGGCAGGCAGTCGAGCGGGGAGATCTCCTCTCCGATGCCCTCGCAGAGCGCCGCGTACTGCGCGCGCCCAGATAGCCCCGCCATCACGAAAAACGGCAGGTCGGCGCCGACCGACGCTGCGAGCAGACGCAGCCTCTCCACGTCAAGCGGCTCGCCGTGGTACCGGTTCAGGTGCAGCAGCAATGCAGCCCCGTCCGACGACCCGCCTCCGAGACCCGCGCCCACCGGTATCCGCTTAGTGGTGTGGACCCGCAGCCCGCCCGGCTCAATACCGGTCTCGGCATAGAACGCGCGCGCGGCTTTCAGCGAGATGTCGGTCTCGGGGACGATGTACCGCCGGTTTGTGGTGAACAGGAAGCGGTCGCCGGCGTGCTCGACGGTGAGCTCGTCCGCGAGTGGGAGGGTGTGCATTATGGTGCGCAGTTCGTGGTATCCGTCCTCGCGGCGACCGACAACGTCGAGTGCGAGGTTTATTTTCGCGGGGGCGGTCAGCCTATACGTTTTCACCGGGACGCCTCCTTACAAGCGTTATAGCGCCGGCGGGGCAGATCTCCTGGCAGCAGTAGCAGCGGATGCATGCGGTGTAGTCGGGGTGCGCCTTTCCGCCGGAAAGCGAGATGGTCCGGCGCGGGCATATCTCGGCGCAGTGACCGCAGCCGACGCAGCCGTCCCCGAACAGCGGCCAGGGCGAGCGGCGCTCTCGTATCGCCTCGCGCAGACGGCGGGGTGCAAGTTTTCCGAGTGCGAGCGCGGCAAGCCCGACCGATTTTCCTCCGGTGGCGGGGACAAACTCGGTCTTGAACCGGCTGGTCTCGCACCCGCCAAGAAGGTCGAGTTCCTGCGCCGAGCGCGGGATCAGCCGGTCATCAGCGGCGAAACTGAGCACTGGTATCGAGCGGGGCGAAAAGCTCACGCACTCGCACATCGCAAGGTCGAGCGCGTACGGATTGACCGCGCCGCCGATAACCCCGACCTCTTTAGGGTTTCCGTTCAGCGGACCCGCGCCCTCCATGCCGACCACCCCGTCTACAATCGAAAAGGCGGTCGCGACAAGACCGCACAGGTCGCAGAGCAACCGGTTGAAGCGGCGCTTGTCCGGGTGGGAGGCGTGAGTGCCAGCCTTTTCGAGACCGGGGATGCACCCGAAGAGGTTCTTCACCGCCCCTGTATAGTAAGCAAGCCCGTGCGTTTTCAGCTTTGCGGCGCTGATGACGAAGTCGGCGTCGAGAACCGGGGAGATAATATTGAACGAGCGGCAGACCTTGCCCGCCGGATACTCCGCGCGTCGGGGAGAGACCGAGAGCGCAAGCTGTGCGCCGGTTCGCTGCGCGACCTCCTCCATTCCGGTCACACGGTACAGGCGGCGGAGCGCCTGCTCACCGGCGGAGGTCGTGCCGCTGTCCCCGATGGTCACCTCCGCCCCCGCGTCGATGAGAATCTGCGCGAGCGCCTCCACCACTGCGGGGTGGGTGGTCACCGCGCGCTCGGGAGGGACGGCGGAGAGCAGGTTGACCTTTATAAATACCTTTTTGTGGGTGAGGTCGCGAAAAATCCCGCCGGTACCGCCGAAGCCGTCGAGCACTTGGCCGACGGCTTCTTTGACACTGGCAGCCGAATAGTCCCGACACTCTGCGAGATAAACACGTCTATCCATCTTTCGACCTGCCGTTCATTTGTAATTGTGTGGAGTGTGTAAAGTTGTGTGGTTTAGAGCGTCTTGAGGAAGCGCCCTATGCGCTCGAGAGCCTCCTCGATGTCCTGCATTGAGGCTGCGTAGCAGCAGCGCAGGAAGCCCTCGCCGCTCTTTCCGAATGCGCCGCCCGGGACTGCCGCGACCTTCTCGCTGAGCAGCAGTCGCTCCGCGAACTCCTCCGAGCTCAGACCGGTGGACTTAATGCAGGGGAAGCAGTAGAACGCTCCCTCCGCCTCAAAGCATTCGAGACCCAGCTCTCGGAAACCGCTGATTATCACGCGGCGGCGACCCTCGTAGTCGTCGCGCATCCGCTCGATGTCAATATCTCCCTCGCGCAGCGCCTCTATTCCGGCGTACTGGCTGGTGGTGGGGGCGCACATTATCGCGTACTGGTGTATCTTGGTCATCTGCGAAATTATCTCTGCCGGGGCGAGCGCGTAGCCCATGCGCCATCCGGTCATTGAGTATGCTTTCGAGAAGCCGCCGACCACGACGGTACGCTCACGCATGCCGTCGACCGATGCGATGGAGACATGAGTCTTTCCGTTGTAGGTGAGCTCGGCGTAGATCTCGTCGCTGACTACGCAGATGTCGGTGCCGCGGAGAACCTCCGCGAGCGCCTCGAGGTCGGCGCGCTCCATTATTGCGCCGGTGGGGTTGTTGGGGTAGGAGAGCACCAGAAGCTTGGTGCGCGGGGTGATGGCGGCGCGCAGTTCGTCCGCGGTTATGCGGAAGTTGTTCTCCGCCTTGGTGTCGATTACCACCGGGACTGCGCCTGCGAGCTGGGCAATCGGTTTGTAGCAGACGAAGGACGGCTCGTGGATTATCACTTCATCGCCCGGATTGCACAGTGTGCGTATCGTGAGGTCGATTGCCTCGCTGCCGCCGACGGTGACAAGCGTTTCATGCTCCCAGTCGTAGTCAAGTCCGAACCGACGCCGCTGGTAGCGGCAGATTTCACGGCGGAGCTCCATGAGCCCGGAGTTTGATGTGTACTTGGTGAAACCCTTCGTAAGCGACCAGATGCCGGTCTCACGGATGTGCCACGGCGTCTGGTAGTCCGGCTCGCCGACGCCGAGCGAGATTGCGTCGTCCATGTCGCTGAGTATGTCAAAAAACTTGCGTATGCCGGAGGGGGGAATGTCTCGCGCGACCCTTGAAATTATGTTGTCGTAGTTCATATCGGCAAATGCGGCACGCTCAGAGCTGGTATGACGGCTCCTGCTTCAGCTCCTGAACGTCGAAAAGTACGCCGCTCTCCTTGTATTTTTTGAGTATGAAGTGGGTGGCGGTGCCGCGCACGCCGTCCACCGTCGAGAGCTTGGTGGCGACGAACTGCGCGACGTCCTTCATCGACTTTCCGACTATTGTGACCGCAAAGTCGTAACCGCCGCTCATAAGGTAGAGGCTCTCCACCTCGTCAAACTGGTATATCCGCTCCGCGATGCCCTCAAAGCCTTCGCCGCGCTGGGGGGTGACCTGCACCTCTATGAGTGCGGTGACCATCTCCTCCGAAGTCTTTTCCCAGTCGATGAGAGCGGTATATCCGATGATTATATGATCCTTTTCCAACTGCTTTATTTTAGCTGCCACATCGTCCTCGGTCGTGCCGAGGATAACTGCAAGTCGCCGCGCGTCGAGTCGGCCATCATTTTTGAGAAGCTTCAGAATGCTCTGCATAAATAGTGCCAGCCTTTCTTTAGAATAAGTATTACCGCCCCTCTGCCGCAGGCGTTGGGACGTAACAACATAATATTATCACACAGTCGCGCGAATGTCGAGAGGAATGTGCAAAGATTGGCTCCCGGCTCCCCCTAAGAGTAGAGCCGCTCACGCCGTCTCACCGTTTTCCCGGACGGAAAAAAGAAAACGGGCGCCGCGGAGCGGCGCCCATGGGGGGAAACGAATTATTTCTTGTTCTTTGCATCGACGAGCGCCTGGACCTTTATCGGCAGCCCGTAGAGGTTGATGAAGCCGGCGGAGTCGCACTGGTCGTAGTCGCTTTCGCCAAAGGTGGCGATCTCCTCGCTGTACAGTGAATAGTCGCTCCAGACGCCGGCGTTTATCATGTTGCCCTTGTACAGTTTGAGGCGAACCTTTCCGGTGACCGTCTCCTGCGTCTTGTCAACAAACGCGCTGAGCGCCTCGCGCAGCGGGGTGAACCACTGACCGTTGTACACAAGCTCGCCGAAGGTGATGGCAAGTTCCTGCTTCTTGTGCATGGTGTACTTGTCAAGGCAGATGCTCTCAAGGACGCTGTGCGCCTTGTAGAGTATCGCGCCGCCGGGAGTCTCGTACACGCCGCGGCACTTCATGCCGACAAGGCGGTTCTCAACGATGTCGAGAAGCCCAATGCCGTTCGCGCCGCCCAGCTTGTTCAGCTCGAGGATTATCTCCTTTGCGCTCATCGGCTTGTCGTCCAGCGAGACCGGGACGCCCTTGTCGAACCCGATGGTGACGTAGGTCGGCTTGTCGGGGGCGTCGATCGGGGAGACGCCCATCTCGAGGAAGCCCTTTTTCTCGTACTGCGGCTCGTTGCCGGTGTCCTCGAGGTCGAGACCCTCGTGGCTGAGATGCCAGAGGTTCTTGTCCTTGGAGTAGTTGGTCTCGCGGTTTATCTTGAGCGGGATGTTGTGCGCCTCGGCGTACTCGATCTCCTCCTCACGCGACTTCAGCGACCACTCGCGCCACGGCGCGATTATCGGCATATCCGGCGCAAAGTGCTTTATCGTCAGCTCAAAACGCACCTGGTCGTTGCCCTTTCCGGTGCAGCCGTGGCAGATGGCATCCGCGCCCTCCGCCTTCGCTATCTCGACAAGCCTCTTTGCGATGACAGGACGCGCATGAGATGTGCCGAGCAGGTACTCCTCATACATTGCGCCCGCCTTCATCGTCGGGATTATGAAGTCGTTTACATACTCTTCGGTGAGATCCTCTATGTATATCTTGGAAGCGCCGGTCTTTATAGCCTTCTCCTCCAGCCCCTCCAGCTCGTCCGCCTGACCGACGTTGCCGCTCACCGCGATGACCTCGCAGTTGTTGTAGTTCTCCTTCAGCCACGGAATGATTATCGAGGTGTCAAGTCCGCCGGAGTAGGCAAGGACGACCTTCTTTATTTTGCTCTTATCCATGAATCAACGCTCCTCACTGAATCAATATTCATTTTATGCTCTGTATTATACCATCCGTTCCGCCAAATGCAAGAGGAAATATGCAAAAATATGAATAATTATACGGTTGCCGCTTAGGCAGATTGACATGCGGGGGAGGGGGTGTGCGCATGGGGCAGGTGCGGCGGGGGATGGAAAAGGCTCTTACAGCCCGAGGAGACCGGCGCCGCCGGTCTCCTCGCAGTACGTGTGATGGAATTATTCGCCGTAGAGAGCGGAGAGCTTCTGCAGGTGCTCGTAACGAGCCTTTGCATTCTCCTCCGACTGGGAGAAGAGCTTCTCTGCGTTCTCGGGGAAGGAACGGGTGAGCGCGGAGTAGCGCGCCTCGTTCATCAGGAACTCGCGGTAACCGCCAGCCGGAGCCTTGCTGTCGAGGGTGAACGGATTCTTGCCCTCTTCCTTGAGCGCCGGGTTGAAGCGGAACATGTTCCAGTAGCCGCAATCGACTGCCTTCTTCATTTCCTTCTGGCAGTTGACCATGCCGCCCTTGATGCTGTGCATCTCGCAGGGGGCGTAGCCGATGACGAGCGACGGTCCCGGATAAGCCTCAGCCTCGGCAATAGCCTTGAGGGTCTGAGCCGGGTTGGCGCCCATAGCGACCTGAGCGACGTAGACATAGCCGTAGGACATAGCTATCTCGGCAAGGCTCTTCTTTGCAACCGCCTTACCGGCAGCCGCGAACTGAGCGACCTGACCGATCTGTGAAGCCTTGGAAGCCTGTCCGCCGGTGTTCGAGTAGACCTCGGTGTCGAAGACCATGACGTTGACGTCCTTGCCGCTTGCAAGCACGTGGTCAAGACCGCCGAATCCGATGTCGTAAGCCCAGCCGTCGCCGCCGAATATCCAGACCGACTTCTTGGTGAGCATGTCCTTCTCGGCGAGTATCTCGTTTGCGAGATAGCAGGCTTTGCAGGGGCAGCCGTCCATGATGTTGGCTTCGCAGGCAACAACGAGCTCGGCGCCGGCAGCCTTGGAGGCTTCGCCGTCGTTCATGGCGTCAAGCCACTTCTTGCCTGCATCCCTGAGTTCGGGAGCGCAGTCGTCGCACAGAACGAGCTCCGAAACCGTCTTTGCGAGAGCGTCGCGGCGGTGCTCGGTGGCGAGGAGCATGCCGTAGCCGTGCTCGGCGTTGTCCTCGAAGAGCGAGTTTGCCCATGCGGGTCCGTGACCGTCCTTGTCGACGGTGTACGGGGAAGTAGCGGCAGGACCGCCCCAGATGGAGGAGCATCCGGTCGCGTTGGAGATGAACATTCTGTCGCCGAAGAGCTGGGTTATCAGGCGGGCATACGCGGTCTCGGCGCAGCCTGCGCAGGAGCCGGAGAACTCAAGCAGCGGCTTGCGGAACTGGCTGCCCTTGACGGTGTTGTCGATAGTCTCGGGCTTCTCGCTGATGTTGGCGACCGCAAAGTCGAACGCCTCCTGGGAAGCGGCGACCTCTTCCTGCGGGACCATAGTGATAGCGCCGGTCGGGCATGCGCCCACGCAGACGCCGCAGCCCATGCAGTCGAGCGGCGAGACGACGATGGCGTAGTCGTACAGACCCTTGCCCTTGCCAGCCTTGAACGGAACGTGCTCGAGGGTGGCGGGTGCGGCTGCCATATCGTCGGCATTCAGAGCGAACGGACGGATGGTGGCGTGCGGGCAGACGTAGGAGCACATGTTGCACTGTGCGCACTTCTCAGCGTTCCACTTCGGAACGGTGACCGCAACGCCGCGCTTCTCGTAGGCGGAAGCGCCCTGCTCGAAGGTGCCGTCCACATGGTCGACGAACGCGGAGACCGGGAGTCTGTCGCCGTCCATCTTGTCGACCGGGTTGAGGATCTCCTTGACCATCTTGACGAGCTTGGGAGCGCCGACGAGAGTGACGTCCTCGGTGCTATCCACGGCGTCAGCCCAGGAGGCGGGCACGTCCACCTTGACAAATGCGGTGGCGCCGGCGTCGATTGCCTTGTGGTTCATGTCGACGATGTCCTGACCCTTGCGCAGGTAGCTCTTGGTCGCGGCGTCCTTCATGTGCTGGATAGCCTCTTCCTGGGGCATGATCGCAGCGAGGGTGAAGAATGCGGACTGGAGAATGGTGTTGGTGCGCTTGCCCATGCCTATCTCGATGGCGAGATCGATGGCGTTGATGGTGTAGAGCTGGATGTTGTTCCTCGCGATGTAGCGCTTCGCCTCGGCGTTGAGGTGATGCTCAAGCTCCTCGAAGTTCCACTGGCAGTTGATGAGGAACACGCCGCCCGGCTTGACGTCGTTGACCATCTTGAAGCCCTTGGTGACGTAGGACGGGTTGTGGCAGGCGACGAAGTCGGCTTTGTTTATATAGTAGGGGCTCTTGATCGGGTTGTCGCCAAAGCGCAGGTGCGAAATGGTGACACCGCCGGTCTTCTTCGAGTCGTACTGGAAGTAAGCCTGGACGTACTTATCGGTGTAGTCGCCGATGATCTTTATCGAGTTCTTGTTGGCGCCGACGGTGCCGTCTCCGCCGAGACCCCAGAACTTGCACTCGATGGTGCCGGGAGCGGCGGTGTTCGGCGACTCCTCTTCCGGAAGCGAAAGCCCGGTGACGTCGTCAACGATGCCGAGCGTGAAGCCGTGACGCGGAGCGTCCTTGGCAAGCTCCTTGTATACTGCAAAGACGCTGGACGGCGGGGTGTCCTTCGAACCGAGACCGTAACGTCCGCCAACGAGTATAGCCTTGTTGCCGGCGGCGGCGAGAGCTGCCGCGACGTCCATGTAGAGCGGCTCGCCCAGAGCGCCCGGTTCCTTGGTACGGTCGAGGACCGCTATCTTCTTTGCGGTCGCCGGGATGGCGGCGAGCAGACGGTCGGCAGCAAACGGACGGTACAGACGGACCTTGACAAGACCGACCTTCTCACCCTTGGCGCAGAGGTAGTCGATGACCTCCTCAGCCACGTCGCATATCGAGCCCATCGCGATTATGACGCGGTCGGCATCCGGAGCGCCGTAGTAGTTGAAGAGCTTGTAGTCGGTGCCGAGCTTGGCATTGACCTTGTCCATATACTCCTCGACGATGCCGGGCACCGCGTCGTAGTACTTGTTGCACGCCTCACGGTGCTGGAAGAAGATGTCGCCGTTCTCGTGCGAGCCGCGCATGACCGGGTGATCCGGGTTGAGAGCGCGGGCGCGGAAAGCCGCGACGGCATCCATATCGACCATGTCGCGCAGGTCGTCATAGTCCCAGACCTCTATCTTCTGGAGCTCGTGGGATGTACGGAATCCGTCGAAGAAGTTCAGGAAGGGAACGCGACCCTTGATAGCGGCGAGGTGAGCGACCGCGCCGAGGTCCATGACCTCCTGAGTGTTGGTCTCTGCGAGCATGGCAAAACCGGTCTGGCGGCACGCCATGACGTCGGAGTGGTCGCCGAAAATGTTCAGGGCGTGGGAGGCGACCGTTCTTGCGGACACGTGGAACACGGCGGGGAGCAGCTCGCCCGCGATCTTGTACATGTTCGGTATCATCAGGAGCAGACCCTGGGAAGCGGTGTAGGTGGTAGTCAGCGCGCCCGCGGCAAGCGAGCCGTGGACGGTACCTGCAGCACCAGCCTCGGACTGCATCTCAGCCACCTTAACGGTGGTGCCGAATATGTTCTTCTGTCCGGCGGCTGCCCACTGGTCGACATAGTCGGCCATCGGGCTGGACGGAGTTATCGGGTAGATGCCCGCTACCTCGGTGAACGCATATGATACGTGCGCCGCAGCGTTGTTGCCGTCCATGGTTTTCTTCTTACGTGCCATTGGTTATCCTCCTTGCATTTTAAAGGGGTCCTGACCGGTCCCCCTCGTATGTGATAGGTGCGGAGTGCCCGCGCTTTGCGGACATAACCGTTCAGACTGATTTTATCACTCTTTTCGCAATATGTAAACAGAAAAAATCTGAATAAAATATTTTTAGCGGAAATATCCATACCGCATTTCTAGAGCCGTTTGCGGCTTGCGCAATGAGCCAAACTAATGTATAATAACGGCATGATGATCAAGGTAAGGTGAGAATGGGGGAGTGTCCACTGCTGAGCAGAATAAAGTCTTTGGGCATATTCGGCATAAGCGGGTATGTGGTCACGGTGGAGACCTATCTAGGACAGGGACTTCCGGCGTTTGACATTGTTGGGCTTCCGGACGCGGCGGTCAGAGAGAGTCGCGAGCGGGTGCGGGCGGCGATGCGGAGTTGTGGGTACGGGTTCCCGGTGAGCAGGATAACCGTGAACCTCGCCCCGGCAGACCTCCGCAAGGAGGGACCTACTTATGACCTGCCAATATTTCTCGGTATCCTGAGCGCGTTTACCGACGATTTCGTGGCGCCGGACGACGCTGCGTTCATCGGGGAGCTTGCGCTCGGAGGTGAACTGCGCCCGGTAAGCGGGGTGCTGTCGATGGCGATAGCTGCGGCGGAGGCGGGTCTGAAGCAGATATTCGTGCCATATGAGAACGCCGCTGAGGCGGCGGAGGCGGACGGGATAGTCGTGTATGCCGCGAGTCGCGCCGACGAGATAGCGGAGCATCTCTCCGGCAGGCGTATGCTCGAGCCGGTCACCCGGTCAGAGCCGCCCGAGCGATCGGTGTTTTCCGGGGTCGACTTTTCGGACGTGAAGGGGCAGGCACCCGCAAAGCGTGCCATCGAGATAGCAGCCGCGGGCGGACATAACATACTGATGTGTGGTCCTCCTGGTTCGGGTAAGAGTATGCTTGCAAAGCGCATACCGACCATTCTTCCCGAGATGAGCCGTGCTGAGGCGATAGAGGTCACGAAGATACACTCGGCGGCGGGGATGCACCGGGGCGGTCTTGTGACCGAGCGCCCGTTCCGTTCGCCGCACCACACCATCTCGACGGCTGGTCTTGCAGGCGGAGGCAGCCGGTGGCCGCCGCGTCCGGGCGAGCTTGCGATGGCGCACGGCGGGGTACTTTTCCTCGACGAGCTGCCTGAGTTCAACCGTGTGACGCTTGAGTGCCTGCGTCAGCCGCTCGAAAATGGGGAGATTACGATAACCAGGGTATCGGGAAGCGTCTCCTACCCGGCGCGCTTCATGCTTGTTTGCGCTATGAACCCGTGCCGTTGCGGGTGGTACGGGCACCCGAAGCACGAGTGCACCTGTACCGAGGCACAGCGAGAGAGCTATCGGAGCCGGATAAGCGGTCCGCTGCTCGATCGCATAGACATACATATAGAGGTGCCCGCGCTCGAGTATGAGGAGCTTACGAGACGGGGCGAAGGCGAGTCATCGGAGGAGATACGTGCTCGCGTCAAAAGAGCGCGGGGGATAGCCGAGGAGCGGTGGCGTAGCTACGGAGTGACCTGCAATGCGGACGTGCCGTCGAGCGTGATCGCAGAGACCTGCGTTCCGGACGAGGCGGGCGGGAAACTTGTGAAGTCGGCGTTCGACCGGCTAGGTCTCACTGCGCGCTCATATGACAGGATCCTCCGGGTAGCCAGGACGATAGCAGATCTCGATGGGTCGGAGCAGATAACCGCCGTACACATAGCCGAGGCGTTGCAGTACAGAGAATCCGGGCGGTGACCGCCGGTGGACGAGCAGGAAAAGGAGAGACTTCATGGGTAAACTGAAAGTGAAATATAAGGGGTACCTGTATCGAAGGACGCGCATGAACGCGATTGCGACCCTGTTTTGGGCGACCGCACTCATAGTGCTCTACGTGATGTACATGAGAGGTGCCGCGATATACTTTCCGAATGCGGTGTCATCCGGTCATGCACTGGTGGAACAGACCTTTGCGGCGGATACTCATGCGCTTGAGATAGAGCCACAGAGCGAGCCGTTCGACTGCGCTGCATACGGGGTGACCACCCCGCCGATGCTGCGGCTCGACGAGGTTTACCGCAGCGGGATGTATTACCGGTTCAAG
The DNA here is from genome assembly GCA_944387575.1 of uncultured Clostridia bacterium. Lineage (GTDB taxonomy): Bacteria > Bacillota > Clostridia > Oscillospirales > JAAYOS01 > CALXFK01. Next base: position 9,886 of record CALXFK010000035.1, on the reverse strand, counting down.
TTCATACCGGACGCTGTGCGTGAGACCGGGATAGGGTACACGGCGGCGACGGACGGTTCGCGGCTTCTTGTCGAGCAGAACGCGGACGGGAGCTATCCGGAGAGCGTAGAGAACCGGATAATGGTGGTCACTATTGGCGAAAACGAGTATGCCGCGATAGTGCCGACCTACATCGACCCAGAGGCGGGTATACCGGTGCAGAAGGCGGTGTTCATAGAGCTGCCGATGTATATTGGTCACGACCTCGGGCTCACAGCCGAGGCGGGCGGGACGCTTTCGAACTGGTGTCTCGACCTGCGTGGTATCGCTGTGGACGACGAGGGTGGAGATTTTGCTCTTATTATAATATTTACGCTTCTCTTCCCGGCGTTCTTTGTATATACGCTCGCATGTGTGATAAATCCGCGCCTGCACATAAACTATGTCGTACTTGCGCACTTCGCTGAGGACCTCGACGCGGTCTGCCGCCAGATAGACGCGGAGCTCGCCGAGGATGGAGTGTATAAGGAACGGAAACAGGTGTACACGAAGAGGTACATTCTGCGCGAGACTCTGTATACCACCCGAGTCATGAAGAACCACACATACCGAAATTAAAAACAAGAATATAACACGAAAGGGCGGGGGGCGCTCCCCGCCCGGGAAGGGAAATAAAATGTTTAAAGTTTTTCAGCGCGAGAAGGGATTCTATCGCAACCTGTGTTCTCTCGCGCTGCCAATAATGCTCCAGAACCTCATCACATCGTCAATGGGAATGGTGGACACGGTGATGGTCGGCGTACTCGGTCAGAATGAGCTTGCCGGTCTTTCGCTTGCAAACACGCCGTTCATGGTGGCGATGCTGTTCGTGTTCGGTCTCCAGAGCGGAGGCGCGGTGCTGATAAGTCAGTACTGGGGAAAACGGGACATAAAGACGATAAACAGGGTCATGGGTCTGAGCTGGGCGTTCGCGGTCGGAGTGTCCATGCTGTTTGCCACGGTGATATTCGTATTCCCTGAGTGGGTAATGGGACTCACCACCAATAACCCGGAACTCGTCGACGTTGCGGTAAGGTACGGAAGGATAGTCGCGTATTCGTACGTGCTCAACGCATTCGTGTCGGTGTACGTGGGCGCGATGCGCTGCTGCGAGCGTCCGCGCGTGGGCGCGTGGGTCACCGCCGCCGGTATGGTGTCGAATGTCATTTTCAATTACATATTCATATTCGGAAAGCTCGGTTTCCCGGAGATGGGGGTCGAGGGCGCGGCGCTCGGTACGCTTGCGGCGCGTATAGTCGAGCTTGCGTGCGCGGTGGGGCACATGGTGTTTGCCAAGAAGGATCGGGTTATAACCTTCATGGCGAAATACCTCTTCCGTCCCGGCAAAGAGATACTCGGAGATTTTGTGCGCTATGCGGCGCCGGTCATGCTCAACGAGACGCTCTGGGGTCTCGGCACCTCGGTCTACACCGTGATATACGGACATATGGCGGACAGCGCCGACGTGGTTGCGGCGGTGTCGGTCGCGGGCAACGTCGAGAGGATAATAAACGTCGCGATGTTCGCGATAGCAAATGCGGCCGCGGTCATTGTGGGCAAGGAGATAGGCTCGGGCGCGCCGCGCGAGCAGGTGTACAGTCTGGGCAGGGTGCTGATGGCGGTGAGCCTGCTTGTCGGACTTGCCAACGGTCTTATACTGCTGCTTGCGCTGTTCACGATCGTCGACCCGTATGTTTTCAACCTGTTCGACCTGACCGAGGGTGCGAAACGCGCCTCGAAGATAATGCTCACCATCATGAGCGTGGTCTGCATCGCCCGCGCGTTCAATTCGACGCTCGTCATCGGCATTCTGCGCGGCGGCGGAGACGTGCGCTTCGGGCTCTGCGTCGACGTCGGCGCGATGTACCTCTGGGTCATCCCGGTCGCGTCGGTGGTGGCACTGGTGCTCGGCGCGGACATCCTCTGGGTCTACCTCGCGGTGATGAGCGAGGAGCCGATAAAGTTCGCGTTGGGTATGATGCGGTTCAGAAGCGGAAAGTGGCTGCGTAACGTTACGCGCGAGCTTGCGTAGAGACTGACAATTGACATATGGAAACACACTATCTTGATAATGCCGCCACTACGAGGGTGAGCGACGTGGCGGCTGCGGCTGTGCTCGACGCGATGACCGTCCGGTTTGGAAATCCCTCCTCGATCCACTCGCTCGGGGTGGAGGCGGAGCGGATGAACGAGGGCGCGCGCTCAGATATTGCGGCGGCGCTCGGATGTTTGCCGGGCGAGCTGATATTCACGTCTGGCGGCACCGAGTCGGACAACATGGCGATAATACGCGGCGCGGAGCTCGCGGCAAAGCGGGGCGGTCACGGTCATGTGGTGACCTCGCTTGCGGAGCACGACGCGGTGATAAACAGCGTGAAATACCTCGAAAGCCGGTGATTTGAGGTGAGCTGGCTGCGCCCGGACAGTGACGGTTCGGTCTCGCCGGAGGCGCTGGAGGCGGTGCTTCGACCGGACACCGCGCTCGTGTCGCTGATGCTCGTAAATAATGAGACCGGTGCGCCGAGCCAAATAGACGAGCTTGTCCGCGTGACACGGCGCGCGGCGCCGCAGGCGCTCTTTCACACCGACGCGGTGCAGGCGCTCATGAAGCACCGGTTCACCGTCCGCTCGCTCGGGGTGGACATGTTGTCGGTAAGTTCGCACAAGATACACGGTCCGAAGGGCGCGGGCGCGCTATACCTGCGCCGGGGAGTCAGACTCAAGCCGCTGATACTCGGCGGGGGTCAGGAGCACGGTCTGCGCTCCGGGACAGAGGCGACGCCGGTGGTCGCGGGATTCGCGGCTGCGGTGCGGGAGGCGGCGGCGGAGATCGACCGGAACATTGAGAGGGTCGGCATGCTCGCGGAGCGGCTCCGCAGCGGGCTTGAGCGGATACCGGGCGTCGAGATCATCGCGGCAAACGGCGCAATAGTCAATTTTGCGGTCCCGCGCTACCCCTCGGAGGTCACTATACGCATGCTTGAGCAGACCGGCGTGTTCGTGAGCGGCGGCTCGGCTTGCGCGCGTGGGCGCGCAAGTCACGTGCTCGAGGCTATGGGGGTCGAGCGGCGGCTCGTCAGGAGCGCGATACGCGCGAGCATTTCCTGGAAGAATACCGTGGAGGATGTGGAAGCACTGCTCTCGGCGGCGGGCAGTCTGTGAGAGCGTACGAGGAGGAAAATATGGAAACTCGGGATATCCTTCGGGCGGTGGACCACACGCTGCTCGGTCAGACCGCGACCTGGGCGGAGATACAGGCGCTCTGCGACGACGCGGTGGAGTACGGCTGCGCCTCGGTCTGCATTGCGCCGTGCTACGTCGCGCGCGCGGCGGAGTATCTGTCCGGACGTGTGAAGGTGTGCACCGTGGTCGGTTTTCCGAACGGGAACTCGACTGCGGCGGCAAAGTGCTTCGAGGCGGCGGAGGCTGCGCGGCAGGGTGCAGACGAGATAGACATGGTCGCAAACCTCGGTCTCGTGCGCGAGGGAAGGTACGATGAAGTGCTGCGCGAGATAGACGCGGTCTGCGAGGCGTGCGCGCGCCCGGTGAAGGTCATAATCGAGACCTGCCTTCTGAGCGACGAGGAGAAGGTCGCGATGTGCGGGGTGGTGTCCCGCTCGAAGGCGGCGTTCATAAAGACGTCCACCGGGTTTGCGGGCGGAGGGGCGACTCCGCACGACGTCGAGCTGCTCTGCCGGAACGTATCGGGTGGCACGCTCGTCAAGGCGGCGGGTGGAATAGCGAGCCTCGAGGATGCGGAAAACTATTTGAAACTCGGGGCTGCCCGGCTGGGTACGAGCCGGGTCGTCGCGGTTGTAAAGAAAATCGGTAAACTTGATAGCGCGGCGGAGACCGCGGGAAAAGGAGAGTGAACCACATGTCAACGAATCCCTGTCCGACTCCACACATAAACGCATATCCGGAGGACTTCGCGGAGACCGTGCTCATGCCGGGCGACCCGCTCCGGTCGAAATTCATCGCGGAAAACTTCCTTTCGGGCGCGAAGCTCGTCAACGACGTGCGTGGTGTGCAGGGGTACACCGGAGAGTACCGCGGCAGGCGGGTCTCGGTGATGGCGAGCGGCATGGGCATCCCGTCCATCGGGATATACAGCTATGAGCTCTACAACTATTTCGGAGTGAAGAATATAATCCGCGTCGGCTCGGCGGGAGCGATACGCGAGGAGGTGCGGCTGCGCGACATAGTCATCGCGCTCGGCGCATGCACGAATTCGGCGTTCGCGGAGCAGTTCGGGCTGAAGGGGAACTTCGCGCCGGTGGCGAGCTATAAGATGGTCGAGCAGTGCGTGGCTGCCGCCCGGGAGACCGGTATTCCGTTCCACGTCGGGAGCGTCTATTCAAGCGACGTGTTCTACGACGGCGGCGCGAGCCTCGAGTATGCGAAGCTCGGCGTGCTCGCCGTCGAGATGGAGGCTGCCGGTCTGTATATCAACGCGGCGCGCGCCGGCGGGAACGCACTTGCGGTGTGTACCATAAGCGACCACCTGATCACCGGGGAGGCGACCAGCGCCGAGGAGCGCCAGACCTCGTTTACCGGGATGATAGAACTTGCGCTTGAGACGGCGCTCCGGCTGTGACTGCGGCGGAGCTGATGGAGGCGGCGCGGGAAGCGCGCCGCCTGTCCTATTCGCCGTACTCGCACTTTGCGGTGGGTGCGGCGCTCGAATGTGCGGACGGAAGCGTCTACCTCGGTGCAAACATAGAAAATGCGTCCTATCCCGCGACAAACTGCGCCGAGCGTACCGCGTTTTTCCGTGCGATAGCGGATGGGAAACGGGAGTTCCGCGCAATTGCGGTGAGCGGCGGTACCGGTGCGAACGAGCAGAGCTGCCCGCCCTGCGGCGTATGCAGGCAGGTGATGCGGGAGTTCTGTAAGCCGGGTTTTGCGGTGTTCTTCAGCGATGGAGAGGGCGGGTTTGAGACGTTCACGCTTGACGAGCTGCTCCCGTGTTCGTTTGGTCCGGAACACCTTTGAGGAACTAACATGAGATTTTACGACATAATCGAAAAGAAGAGGGACGGCGGAGAGCTCACCGAGAGCGAAATACGCTGGTTCGTCGACGAATATACATCCGGTCGCGCGCCAGACTATCAGGCTTCGGCGCTGCTCATGGCTATCTATCTTCGCGGGATGACCGACGCGGAGACGGCGGTGCTCACCGACGCGATGTGCCGCTCGGGGGACACGCTCGACCTCTCCCGATTCGGTGCGCTCGCGGTGGACAAGCACTCGACAGGCGGCGTGGGCGACAAGACGACGCTCATCGTGGCTCCGCTCGCCGCCGCACTCGGGCTCAAGGTGGCGAAGATGAGCGGTCGCGGACTCGGGCACACCGGAGGGACGGTGGACAAGCTCGAGAGCATCCCCGGTTACCGCACGGCGCTTCCGGCGGACGAGTTCATGGCTCAGGTGGAGCGGATAGGCGTCGCGGTGATAGGTCAGAGCGGGAACCTCGTTCCGGCGGATAAGAAGTTGTACGCGCTGCGCGATGTGACGGCGACCGTATCCAGCATCCCGCTCATCGCGTCGAGCATAATGTCGAAAAAGCTCGCCGCGGGCGCGGGGTCGATAGTGCTCGACGTGAAGGTCGGCTCGGGTGCGTTCATGCACACGCCGCAGGAGGCGGAGAAGCTCGCACGCACGATGGTGGAGATAGGTGCGCGGTGTTCGCGGAAGGTGTCCGCACTGCTGACTAATATGGACCTGCCGCTCGGACGGGCGGTTGGAAATGCGCTCGAGGTGCGCGAGGCGGTGGAGATGCTGCGCGGAGAGACGAACAGTGACGCGGCGCTCCGCGAGATATGCGTGGCGCTCGCCGGTCAGATGGCGGCGCTCGCACTCGGTATCGACCACACTGAGGCGACTAACCGCGCCCGGCGTGCGCTCGAGAGCGGTGCGGCGCTTGCGAAGTTCCGCGAGTGGATATCCGCCCAGGGCGGGGACTGCGGGTTTATCGACCGCCCCGAGACCCTGTGTCCGGCTTCGCGGCGGGAGACGGTCACCGCTCCGCGCGCGGGATGGGTGCATTCGGTGGACGCCGCGGGTATCGGAAAAGCCGCAATGCTGCTCGGCGCGGGTCGCGAGCGCAAGGAGGACGGTATCGACTTTTCGGCGGGAGTCCTGCTCTGCGTGAAGAACGGCGAGAGGGTCGAGGCGGGAGCACCGCTCTGCGAGCTTCTCAGCTCGACCGTGGAGGACTTCTCCGGCGCGGCGGAGACTGCGGCGGCGGCATTCGTTATTTCGGATGAACCCGCCCCCGAACAGCGCCTTATTTACGGGATAGTGCAGGCGTGAGCGCCTGATTTCCTGAATTGGAGAGCAAGAGATGTCTTTGAAGAGTAAAGTTCTGGAAATACTTGAGCGGCAGCGGGGCAGATACCTGTCCGGCGAGGAGCTCGCGCACTCGCTCGGGATGTCGCGGAATGCGGTCTGGAAGGCGGTGGAGGCGCTGCGCAGGGACGGTCACGATATCGATTCCGCGCCGCGCCGCGGGTACTGCCTGCGCGCGGCGAGCGATGTGCTCACGGCGGAGGGGATAGCGGCGAGGCTCCCGGAGGAGATGCGTTCGCTGAAAATATTCGCGCGCGGCTCGGTCGACTCGACCAATAACGAGGCGAAACGGCTGCTCGCATCCGGAGAGATAGACGGAGCTGCGCTCGTGGTGGCGGACGAGCAGACCGCTGGGCGCGGCAGACAGGGGCGTTCGTTTTTCTCGCCGGCGAATACCGGGCTGTACATGTCGCTTGTGGTGCGCACCGATGCGAGCTTCGCGGACGCGGTGTCGCTGACAACGATGGCGTCGGTCGCGGTGGCGTGTGCCGTAGAGAGCCTCACGCCACTCCGCCCGCAGATAAAGTGGGTAAACGACGTGTATGTCGGGGACAGGAAGGTCTGCGGCATACTCACCGAGGCGGTGGGAGATTTTGAGAGCAATACCGCCACCAACGTCATAATTGGTATCGGCGTGAACATATCCACCGAAAATTTCCCCGAAGAACTGAAAACGCGCGCCGCGTCGCTCGATGTGGAGCTGACACGCAGCGCGCTTGCCGCTGAGATAACCGCCCGGCTGATACGCTTTTCGCAGGATCTCACCGACCGGGGCTATATTGAGGAGTACCGCCGCCGTTCGCTCGTTATCGGGCGGGAGATAACCTACACGGTCTCGGGCGAGACGCGCAGCGCACGCGCGGTTGGTATCGACGAGAGCGGAGGTCTTGAGGTGCTGCTCCCGAATGGGGAGCATGAGACACTTCGCAGCGGTGAAATAACCGTGCGGCTGGCTCCGCAAACCGCCGGGGACGGTCACGACCGCGAGGTCTGAGCCTGAAGGCGGAGGTGTGGGCGCAGTATCCGTCCGACGATCAGCGCGAGAGTAAGCTTTGCAAGGTCGGGCAGGACGAATGGAATGACGCATTTCGCGAGTGCCGCCATGACCCCAATTTCTCCGCCGCCCCGCGCGTATGCGACCACGTACCACGCGGTTCCGAACGCATACATCGCAATGAGCCCCGTGAGGAGCCCCGCCGCCTGCCATACGATCTTCTTTCCCGGCAGACGGAGCACCAGTCCGTACAGCGGCGCGGCGAGTAGGAACCCGAGTATGTACCCGCCGGTGACCCCGAACAGGGCGCCTGCCCCGCCGTTGAAATTTGAGAATACTGGTACGCCGACCGCACCGAGCAGTATCCACGTGGTCACTGCAAGCCCGCCGAGCCGCGCACCGAGCATCGTGATCGCCGCCGCTATCGCAAAGGTTTGCAGCGTGAACGGCACCGGTCCCGGTATCGAGACCCAGGAACATACGGCGAGTACCGCGGTAAACGCCGCCGCGTACACCATTTCCCGAACGGTGATTCTGTGCTTCATGGCATATTGTCTCCCTGAAAAATAAATGTTGGTGACAATATACCATGCCGCACAGGTAATGTCAACTCATATGGAAAGAAAAGGTGACAATGATGTCCGAGCAGATAGACAGCAATATGGTGAGACTGATAATACCAGCGTATAACGAGGAGCGGACGCTCAAGCGGAACATGGAGACGCTTGCGGCCATTCTTGACGCCGCGGGACAGGAGTTCACGGCAGTGCTGGTGGACGATGGGTCGAGGGATGCGACCTGGTCGGTGATATGCGAGCTGCGCCGGGCGGACGCGCGCTTCAACGGGGTGCGATTTTCGCGCAACTTCGGCAAGGAGGCGGCGGTGTTCGCGGGGGTGGCGGAGGCGCTGCGACTCGGCGGCGCGGAGTGGTTCGCGGTGCTTGACAGCGACCTTCAGCACCCGCCGCAGTGCATTCCGGAGATGCTTGCGCTCGCGCGTGAGAGCGGGGCGGACGTCGTGGACGGGGTGAAGCGGAGCCGGGGCAGCGAGAAGGGGCTGTACCATGCGTGCGCGTCGCTGTTTTACAGTGGGTTCAAGTGGTTTGCGGGGGCGGACCTTGGGCGCTCGTCCGACTTCAAGCTGCTCAGCCGCCGCGCTGCGCTCACGCTTACATCGTTCAAAGAGCGTGACATGTTTTTCCGTGGAATATGCGAGTGGATGGGGCTGCGGCACGTCGAGTATGAGTTCGACGTTGCCGACCGCACCGGCGACACGAGCCGGTTCAGCACGGGGAGGCTCATCCGGTTTGCGTGCTCGGCGGCGCTCTCATTTTCGGTAAAGCCGCTCTACTTCGCGTTTGTGGCTGGGGCGCTGTTCCTTCTTGGCGCGCTGTTGTTTTTGTGCTTCGGGCTGTTTTTGTATGCGTTAATTGCGTTCACCGGCGGGGCGATACTGTTCGTGCTCGGGGTTCTGGGAGCGTATATCGCGCGGATGTACAGTGAAGTGCGCGGGCGTCCGCGCTACATCCTTGAGAGGAGTGTTACCGATGCCGAGTAGGACGGTAGATGTCTGGAAATATGTCAGGGTCGCTGTGTTTGCGGCGGTGCTTGCGGCGTTTGCGGCGGTGTGCGCGAATGTGTTCCTGTATGGCGACGACCTGTTTTACAGCGTGTTTACGCAGCACGGCTTTTCGTACTATGTGAAGCGGCATGTTGAGCACTACCAGCTCGCGAACGGCAGGGTGATAGTTCACCTGCTCGCGACCGCGCTGCTCGGGCTGGACATCTGGGTGTGGCGGGTGCTGAACTCGCTTGCGCTCTCGGCGTGTGTGCTGCTTGCGGCGTCGCCCCGGCGCGGTGCTGACGCCGTGGGGGAGAGAGAGGCGTCGGTGGCAAAACTCGCGTTTGCGGGTGCGGTGATGCTGATGACGAGCACGCAGGTCACGCGGCAGAGCATATACTGGCTGACAGGGTCGCTCAACTATGTCTACCCCTGCCTGATGCTGCTGATATACTGGCGTGTGCTCGAGCGGTCGTTTGAGGGGGAGGACAGGGCGTTCTGGTCGCTGTGCCCGCTCGCATTCCTTGCGGCGGCGACAAACGAGCAGGGCGGGCTGATGAGCTTCGGACTCACGCTGATGTTTATACTCTGGGCGAGGTTTATAGCGAAAAAGCGGGTGCGGGCGGCGCATCTGGTCTCGCTTGGGCTTGCGTTTGTTGGGTTTCTGACGGTGGTGCTGTCGCCGGGGCTCACACATCGTGCGGACGTCGCGGGAACCGAGCAGGGCGGGCTTGCGCTGATAATCGGAAACATGCCGCGCACGATGCGCGACCTGATGTACGGTTACTCGAACCGTGCCAATGTTGCGGCGCTCGCGGCGGCTGCGCTCTACTGTGCGGCAAGGCTTTTGCGGTGCGCAAGGACTGACGGAAAGGGCTGGAACGTCCGCTCGGTGATGTTCGGCGGGATACCGCTCGCGGCGGCGGTGTGCACGGCGGTGTGCATCGCGTTTGCGCCGGACA
>CALXFK010000034.1 GCA_944387575.1 uncultured Clostridia bacterium | reverse complement strand
GGGGTGTTCTGATGGATTCTTATACATACTTGCTGCTGTTGGCGCTGATTCTGCTGTCCACAAAAGTTTTTGGACTGGCGACCGAAAAAATTCACATGCCCCAGGTGGTGGGGGCTCTGCTGGCGGGTATTATTCTGGGACCCAGCGGGTTTGGCGTGCTTGAGAGCACCGACTTCTTTGTAAAAACGGCGGAGATCGGCGTCATTATGCTCATGTTCACCGCCGGTATAGATACGGACCTGGAAGAGGTAAAGCGCACTGGAGTCCAGGCACTGGTTATTGCCACCGCTGGTGTGGTGGTTCCGCTGCTGTTGTGCGGCGGACTGTACTTTGCATTCTTCAGCGACAGTTTCTCCTTCAACAACGTATTGAAAGCCGCTTTCGTCGGTTCTGTGTTCTCCGCTACTTCGGTGTCTATAACGGTGGAGACGCTCAACGAGATGGGCAAACTGAAGACCCGGACGGGTACCACGCTGCTCAGCGCTGCCCTTATTGATGACATTCTGGGCATTATAGTCCTTTCAGTTCTCAGCGGTCTGAGCTCGGGTGGAGATAATCCCCTGATGGTGCTGGGTCGTATCCTCCTGTTTTTCGTGTTTACCCTTGTGGTGGGTGTGGTCATTCGCAAGATATTTCTCTATATTTCTGAAGAGCACTGGCACAGCCGTCGGGTGGCAGTGTGGGCGCTGGCATTCTGCCTTATCATGTCATACTGCGCCGAGAAACTGTTTGGCGTGGCAGACATCACGGGAGCATATTTTGCCGGTCTTATCCTCTGCAACGTCACCAAGTCCCGGCAGTTTGTTGCCAAGAAATTTACCGTAGCATCCTATATGGTGTTTACGCCCGTGTTCTTTGCCAGCGTGGGAATGAAGACAGACCTGAAAACCATGAATATGGAAATCCTGGTCTTTGCGCTGTTGCTGGTGTTGCTTACGGTTTTGTCCAAGATCATTGGATGTGGTCTGGGAGGGAAGCTGTGCAGAATGAGCAATCACCAGTCTCTGGTAGTCGGTATCGGTATGGTAGCTCGAAGTGAAGTAGCACTGATGGTTGCGCAGAAGGGAATTGCCGCAGGGATGATCGACCCGGTAATTCTGCCTGCCATTGTGCTGAGCATCATTGCCTCTGCCCTTCTGACCCCCGTCCTGCTGAAAACCTGTATCTCCAGGGGACCGGAGCTCGTTTGATTCCATCGCATAAACAAACTGCCGCCGGCTGGTTGTTGGAAGTGCTCCGGCTCGATCCAGTCAAGGCTGCTGCCCATTGCAATGGCGGAGAGTTCATGACAGCGACATTGAAAAAGACAGACAAGCGATGTCGCCTATAAAGTGAAAATAATATTTTATGTGTTATCTAGTCCCGGAAAGCCACGATTTATTGTGGGTTTCCGGGACTTGTTTTTTATGGCGAGGACTATGTTTGTGCAAAGCGTGCAAATTGAAGGCTAATTTTTAAAAAGCAAATATTTTCGCAAAAACACTTGACTGTAAAGTCACTTTATAGCTTATAATGCTGACAGAAACAGAGGGAAGAGGGTGCCTGTATGACAATAAAAGAGATCGAGACACTCGCCGGAATGACCCGCGCAAACATTCGGTTCTACGAGAAGGAGGGCTTTCTCGAGCCGGAGCGCGGCGAGAACAAATACCGTGACTACTCGGAAAATGACCTTGAGACTCTCCAACGCATAAAGCTGCTGAGAAGTCTTCGTCTCCCGCTTTCCGAGATAAAAGCTCTGCACAGCGGGGAGGAGAAGCTCGGTACTGTGCTCGAGCGGCATATTGAGACGCTTGGGGAGGAGCGCGCGTCGATAGTGCGGGCGGAGGAGGTCTGCCGTGAGATGCGGGACGATCACGCCGACTACAGCACACTCGATGCGCGGCGCTATCTTGACGAGCTTGAACGCTCGCAGGGTGTGGTTGCGGAGGTGCTTGCGGAGGACGTGGTCAAAGAGGAACGCGCACCGATACGCCGATTTATCGCGCGAAGCATAGACGTGTGGTTGTACGACATAGCGTGGACTATATTCATTATCCTTGCGTTCAACGTCAACATAACGACGCGCGGCGCGGAGTGGAGACTGCTGGACACGGCGGTGCCGATAGTGATGATGCTGTTTATAGAGCCGCTTTTTCTGCGGCTGTTCAAGACGACCCCGGGCAAGTGGATCTTCGGGCTGCGTGTCACCGACGACCGTTCCCGCCGGCTGAGGTATTCGGATGCGCTGCTTCGCACATGGACGGTGCTGTGGAACGGGCTTGGTCTGTACATACCGATATACAGCCTTGTGCGGCAGTGGAAATGCTACTCCGCATGCGAGCGGGGAGAGACTCTCGAGTGGGAGTACGACTCTGCGGTGACGCTGCGCCCGCGAAGGGGATGGGTCGCATTCGCGATGGTGGTGGTGTATATAGGAGCGACGTTTGCCGGTCTGTTCTGCTCGGTTGTAAACGCGGGTATGCCGCGGTACCGCGGTCAGCTCACCACAGCCGAGTTCTGCGAGAATTTTAACCGGATCGCCTCCTACTACGGCGTGGATTTTGGCAAGCGGCTAGACGACACGGGACATTGGGTGGAGTACCCCTGGGAGAGCGGAACGTACTATGTATATGAATTTGAACTTCCGGACTTCGAGATAACCGAGACCGACGGAGCGGTCACTCGCGTGGAATTTAGCTTCGAGACCACCGACGGCTCGTTTTGGGCGCCGAGCTTCCGCGATCAGATGATGGTCGCAGCAATCTCCTTTGTGTGTGCGCAGGACGGGTTCGCGCTGACGTCCGCGGGCTGGAAAGAACTCAGCGATACAATACTCTCTCATCAGTTTGAGGACTTCCACTTTGAGCGCGGGGGGATTGTAGTGGAGAGCCAGGTGGAATACGAGCATTACCTGAATGCGGGGGATATGCTCATACCGGATGAGGACGAGGCGACCTTTTACTCGTTCAGCTTCAGCATTACGACCGCTTGATAACAATTATAAAGTCTGCGACACAGCACATTTTATGTGCTGTGTCGCAGACTTTAAAAGAGATTTTTAAAATGCTGTGTCACATTAAATGTATTTTCCTTTTATCACGCCGCGACGATGAACTCTATATCGCCGCTCGTGGTGGACACTTCGCAGAGCCCACCCTTCGGGTCGGATGCGGGAAGAGAGATGTTGCCGCTCACGGTGTCCGCGTTGAAAACTTTGCCGGTGAGCAGGCTGCCAGAGACGTCGCCGCTTGTCGAGGTTATTTGGAGTTCGTGGGCATCGCAGTGGACGAGGTCGACGTCCCCGCTCACATTGCGTGCTGAAAATTGACCGCAGACGACAGAATCGAGGTCGATCTCCCCGCTTGTGCTGCCTGTTTCAAGCGCGCCCGCGACCGATGAATCGCCGAGAAAGATGTCGCCGCTCGTTGAACGTATGCCGGCGGCAGAGGCGTTGATGCCGGAGACGTATATCTCCCCGCTTATCGACGTTATCCCGACCGAACCTGTGGCGTCGGATAGGAAACTGATGTCGCCGCTCATGCTCTGTATGTCCACGTCACCAAATGTAAAGCCTCCGGGCAGATATATGTTGCCGCTCGCGCTGTTTATCGAAAGAGCGTCGTACTCATCCTGCGGAAGCGAGACGACTATTTCGGTGTTCGAGCCGGATATGTTGAACGACCATCGCTCGAACCACTTTCGCTCGTCGCTGCGGGTGACGGTGAGCGTTCCGTTTTCGACGGCAACGGCGTGCGAGATATTTTCATTTTCGTGGCAGGTGACGCTGCACGTTCCGTCCTGCGAGGGCTGGAAGCGCAGGTCACAGTCGGTGTTAGAAATGCTTATGCGGTCAAACGTCTGCTCCACCTCGTAGGTGTTTGTGACCATGTTATCGATTGTGAGTACGTCGAGGTCGAGGTCAAACCCGGCGAGCGCAAGGGCGCACACGAGGAGCAGGAACCCCACGCCGGTGAGTACGGAGGCGGTGATGAGCGCTATCTTTCCCTTGCGTTTCATTTTCCCACATCCTTTCCAGCGACGCTGCGCTTGACGGCGAGCAGCAGCCTTCGGCTGAGCACCACAACTCCCTTTGCTACCTGATTACATCCAATGAACGCGAATATCGTGAGCCCCGCGCACAGCAGCCCCGCGCCGGCGAATGCCACCGACGCAATTGAGTTTCCGCGCACGGCGGAAAAGATTATCCCTGCAAATCCGCTCACTGCGCCCGCGCCGAGCGAGAGTACGACGGTGTACAGCGAGATGACCGCCGCCCATATCGATACATACACCGAAAGAATTGCGGCAGCTATCGAAATGAGTATCGCAAGCCAGAGCGGAGAACCAATAACGAGCAGCACTATCTCCCAGATGCGGAGCCCGCGCCGCGGAGTGACCCGTTCCTTTATCAGCTCTCGAAGCGGAGTGTCCGACAATATCTCGCTTACGATGTCGTCGATCGACCCGAGTGCGGCGACCGCCTCCTCCTCGTCAAGCCCGTCCTCGATACGGTCGTCTATCATCTCACAGTAGTATTCCAATGACCGGTCTACGTCCTCTGCCGACAGACCGCCAAGCCGCTGACGGAGCGCGCCGGTAAATTCAGCCTTTGTCACCCTGCTCATCCTCCCTCACAATAAATTTGTATATCGACATTATTTCTTCCCATTCGACCTTGAAGTTCTCGAGCCGGTCGAGACCGGACTGCGTGATGTGGTAGTACTTCCTCAGCCGCCCATTGTGCTCCGCCGTGCGGACGGTGAGAAGCTCCGCCGCCTCCAGCCGCCGAAGTATCGGGTAGAGCGTAGACTCAGAGAGCTCGACGTACGGCTTCATGTCCTTGATTATTTGGTAGCCGTAGGAATCCTCACTGCGTATAGCGGCAAGTACACACACCTCCAGAAGTCCGCGCTTCAGTTGTATATCCATAGTATACCTCCTGACGCACAATACTATATCACGCATAGTATACGAAGTCAAGAAGAAAATACAGCCCGCAGAGCCGGTGGGATGGCGCCGGTCTGCGGGCTATTGGGGTATATGAATGCTGTTCTGCGTTATGGCGTGGCAGTGGTGGCGGCAATGTGCTCCGCGACAAACTCAGCCACGCCGCCGTCGCGGATATCTATATAGGTGTCCGAGCCGTCGGAGGAGGAGAGGTACATGTGCATCGGTTCGCGGTTTGGTCCGGCGCCGCCTATTGACAGGTTGAAAAGACCGCCCTCGGTCGGATAGACGCGGATGTAGAGACCGGAACCGCCCTCGATGTATTCGTAGGCTTCGAAGTCTTCCCAACCGAGGTCGTACCCCTTTTCGGAGAGAGTAATCAGCTCGTCGAGGGGGAGTATCTGGGCGGGGATGGTCTCTGACTGTTCGACCGGAGGGGCAGCGGGACTGTCGAAACGGGCGCGCACGACGAGTATGTAGTCCGCCTGGGTGAGCCGGTCGGGCTCCGACTCAAGCGCCTCGCAGGTGAAACTGCGTATTCCTTTACCGATGTCCGCCGCCATTGCGGTGAGTATGAACTCGCTTTCGGGGACGGGGGTGACGTTTACGCCCTCATCGCGTGTACAAAAGGACCAGCCGCGGACCGAGACGTCGTATGGAAACTGGAAATAGGTCAAAAGCGACCCGCCGTACTGGTCGGTCTGCAACTGTATGTCGGTGCCGACGAGCGTGTTGTCCTCCGAGCGCCGCATGGTCATTATTATATCAAACTCGCCAACAAACTCGCTGAATGCCATCGGGGCGGAACTCACGCACTCTCCGCCGCTCCACTGTTCGACCCACACCTCGCCGCCGAGACGCTGGTGCGTGAGGTCGGTTTCATAGCGCACGATGCAGCGCGAGCCGGTGCTCTCCCGCTCAGCGAGCCGGAGGTAGTCGTGCTGCG
>CALXFK010000033.1 GCA_944387575.1 uncultured Clostridia bacterium | reverse complement strand
GCGCCTGTGTTTCTTGACAAGCGGAGGCGAACATGGTATATTTATCATGTAATATATCCGTCCTGCGCTTCGCGTGCTGCGGGGCGCGGATGCGCGGCATAAAAATCTTCTGGTATTGGAGATGTTCTCATGGAAAGAATCAGAACTATCGAGACGCGGAACCTTTGCGAGAGCGCGAAAAACGGTGGCTGCGGTGAGTGCCAGACGTCCTGCCAGTCGGCATGCAAGACGTCGTGCGGAATCGCAAACCAGCAGTGCGAGAAGTCGAAAAAGTAAATCCGCAGAAAGCCGCCGGAGCGAAGGCGGCTTTTTCATGCTTAAAAACGGAGGTACCGATGGTACATCAATACAAACTTGGCGGCTACAACATCGTGCTCGACTCCTGCTCCGGCTCGATACATGTGGTCGACGAGGTGGCATACGAGCTTATAGCGGGATTCAAGGATATGCCCCGCGGCGAGCTTGTTGAGAAGGTGCTCGGGCAGTACGGGCATCTCGACGGTGTGGACGAGCAGGAACTGAATACGTGTCTCGACGACATAGAGCAGCTCGAGCGCGAGGGGAAGCTCTTCAGCAAAGACGAGTTTGAGCCGCTCGCGCAGCAGGTGGAGCAGGGGGAAAACGTCATCAAGGCGATGTGCCTGCATGTTGCGCACACCTGCAATCTGAACTGTTCGTACTGCTTTGCAAGCCAGGGCAAGTACCACGGGGAGCGCGAACTGATGTCGCTTGATGTGGGAAAGCGCG
The DNA here is from genome assembly GCA_944387575.1 of uncultured Clostridia bacterium. GTDB lineage: Bacteria > Bacillota > Clostridia > Oscillospirales > JAAYOS01 > CALXFK01. The sequence goes on along the minus strand of CALXFK010000033.1, from coordinate 6,634 downwards.
CGATAGACTTCCTTATCGAGAACTCGGGCAGCCGCCGCAACCTCGAGCTTGACTTCTTTGGCGGCGAGCCGCTCATGAACTGGGAGGTCGTCAAGCAGATAGTAGCATACGCCCGCGAGCGCGAGAAGCAGCATGGCAAGAATTTCCGGTTTACTCTCACCACAAACGGAATGCTCATAAATGACGAAGTTATAGACTTCTGTAACCGCGAGATGCAGAACGTCGTGCTGAGTCTCGACGGCAGGAAGGAGATACACGACCGGTTCCGGGTGGACTACGCGGGTAACGGCAGTTACGACCGGGTGGTGCCGAAGTTCCAGGAGTTCGTGCGCCGCCGAGGGGACCGTGAATACTACATGCGTGGTACGTTCACGCACGCAAACCCGGATTTCACCGAGGACGTGTTCCACATGGCGGACCTCGGGTTCGACCGGCTCAGCATGGAGCCGGTGGTCTGCGCGCCGGACGACCCGGCGGCGCTCACCGACGAGGACGTCAAGACCGTGCTGAAGCAGTACGAGATACTCGCAGAGGAGATGCTCCGCCGCAAGCGCGAGGGACGTCCGTTCGTGTTCTACCACTACATGCTCGACCTGACCGGCGGTCCGTGCATATACAAGAGGATAACCGGCTGCGGCAGCGGCACCGAGTATGTCGCGGTCACCCCGTCCGGGGAGCTGTACCCGTGCCACCAGTTCGTCGGCGAGAAGGAGTACAAGCTAGGCGACCTGTGGCAGGGCATAACCAACGAGGAGTGCCGCAATGCATTCCGCCAGTGCAACGCATATTCGCGCGAGGAGTGCCGCGACTGCTGGGCGAGGCTCTACTGCTCGGGCGGATGCGCGGCAAACGCCTACCACGCCACCGGCAGCATAAACGGCGTATACAGCCAGGGGTGCGAGCTCTTCAAGAAGCGGATAGAGTGCGCGATAATGCTCCAGATAGCGTCCGGCGAAATCTGATGGAGTCCCCGATACACGATTTTGTGAGGAAATACGCGGAAAGCGGCAGGTCCCGCCTCCACATGCCCGGGCACAAGGGGGTGGGTCCGCTCGGCTGCGAACGGCTCGACATCACCGAGATTGACGGCGCGGACTCGCTGTACACGGCAAACGGCGTTATCGAGCGGAGCGAGCGCCGCGCCGCAGAGCTCTTTGGCTCGCGCCGCACCTTTTATTCGACCGGCGGTTCTTCGCAGTGCATAAAGGCGATGCTCCACATCGCGCTCCAGCGCCGCGCCGCAGGCGGGCGTGCGCTGGTCCTCGCGGCGAGGAATGTCCACACCGCATTCGTCCACGCGGCGGCGCTCATAGACTTCGACGTCGAGTGGCTGTGGCAGGAACAAGGGGAAGAGTACCAGCTCCTGCGCTGCGTGGTTGGCGCCGAGGCGCTTGAGAGGGCGCTTTTGCGGCTGCCGAGGCTTCCGGACGCGGTCTATGTCACCTCTCCCGACTATCTCGGGCAGCTCCAGCCTGTGGACGAACTTACGGAGGTCTGCCACCGGTACAATGTCCCGCTGCTCGTGGACAATGCGCACGGGGCGTATCTGCACTTTCTGCCGAAGCCGCTGCACCCGATGGATCTCGGCGCAGACCTCTGCTGTGACTCGGCACACAAGACCCTGCCGGTGCTAACAGGAGGCGCGTACCTGCATCTCTCGGAAATTCCAGAGAGCGATGCCGGGGTACGACGGGCGCTATCGCTCTATGGCTCGACAAGCCCATCATACCTCACGCTCCAGTCGCTCGACCTCTGCAACGCATACCTTGCGGATGAGTTCCGAAGCCGTCTTGCGGAGACGGTGGACCGGGTGACGGCGCTGAAAACGGAACTCACGGCGCGCGGATGGACGGTGGAGGACACCGAACCGCTGAAGCTTGTCATCAGAGCGGAGGGCTCCGGGATGAGCGGCAGCGATATAGCGCGCCGGCTGCGCCGGGGGCTTGTGGAGTGTGAGTACTCCGACCCGGACTACGTTGTTATGATGTTCTCACCTCAGAACGTCGCGGAGGACTATGCACGCATACTCGGTTCGCTTCCCCACCACGAAGGTGCAGGTGTGGGAGCAGTCACTCGGCGTGCCCCGCTCTCAATGAGCCCGCCCGAGCGGGTGACGAGCATCCGTGAAGCGCTGTTTTCTCCGTGGGAGGAGATTCCGGTCGCGGAAGCGGTGGGGCGCGTGTGCGCCGCACCGACCGTCTCATGCCCGCCCGCAGTGCCGATATCGGTCTGCGGCGAGCGGATCGGCACGGACGCGGCGGCGGTGTTTGCGCATTACGGCATCGAGACGGTGTGCGTGCTGCGCTGATATTGACATAGTGACACGGAAAGAGGAGAACGGATTCTGTCCGTTCTCCTCTTTTTTACATGTCGCGCCGCACCTTTACGAGAAGCAGCCTGCCCTCGCCCACCGTCACCTTTGCGACAAGACCGGGCAGCACCTCGTTGCTCACGCCATACTGGTAGTCGCAGTTTATCTCCGCGCCGGAGAGCGGGAACTTGGCGTTCTCAACCGTGATGTCCCTCGCCACGCCGGATATGTTCAGCAGCGAAAAGTACGGAAATGAGCCGTCTATATATGCCGGGTGCCCGGACACGACCTCGATTTCCGAGTAACTGTCCACTATCTTTGCCGGTTTTCCGAGCGTGTCCAGCATGAGCAGTATCGACAGGTTTGCAAGCGTGTGGTCTATCCTGCCGCCGGTGACCCCGACAAGCAGGAACTCCTCGAAACCGCGCCGCAGCGCCTCCTTTACCGCGAATACCGTGTCGGTGTCATCCTTCGCGCGTGGGAGGACGATGGTTTCCACCGGAAGCTCAGGGTTCCGGAACGAGTCGAAGTCGCCGACAATGAGGTCGGGGCTGCGACCGAGCGAACCGATGTGCTTCAGCCCGCCGTCGCAAAATATCATGAAATCGTCGTCGCGCAGGAAACTGCTGATGTCGCCAGGGGGCGCGCTCCCGACGATAACGCACCGCCTCACCGTGCAAACCTCCGGCGAATGGCGTCTGCGGCAACGCACAAAAGCACGGTGATCGCCATGTCCGGCAGGGTGTTGCCGACGATAATGTCAACCTGCATGAGCAGGCGATATATGATGAATCCCGCAAGCCATATGGCGAGATTCCAAAGGTCGAAACCCCGGTCGCTGCTGTCCCGCTTGAGGATGAAGAAGTCGGCTATCTGTATCGCGATCATCGGGGCGAATACCGAGCCGATGAAATAGAGGAAGTCGGTGATGTCGTCGAGCGGCAGCAGCGCAGCGCCGAGCACCCCGATGACCGAGACGCAGACCGCGACCCACTTGCTGCTCGCCCGCGGAGCTACCGTCCGGCTGGACACTCCCGCCGAATATGCGTCAAGGAAGGTGGTGGTGACGGTGGAGAACACCACTATGACAAGCCCCGCAATTCCGAGCCCCGCCTTCACCATTATCTGCGCGATGTCCGACTCGGCGGTGAATATCGCCGCGCCCATGCCGATGACGTACATCCAGCAGCTCACTATGCCGTAAGTCAGGGCGCTTGCGGCGGTCGCCTGTGCGGGGCGCTTCGCCTCGCGGGTGTAGTCGCTTATCAGCGGGAGCCAGGAGAGCGGCATCGCGACCGAAAGCTCGACCGCAGCTCCGAAGCTCATGGTCTCGCCGAGCGAACCCTGAACGCCCTCGCCCCTGAAAACGACGAAGCTGAGCACGACGGTGAGAATGAAGAGCGCCGCCATCGCGACGGTGTTCACCTTGCCGAGGTTCTCTATTCCGATGAGTATCCAGAGGACTATCAGACCGCCGATAACTATGCACCATATCCAGCTTCCGACGCCCCATATCCCGTCGGCGGCAAGCGCGCCGTCGTGTATCATTATTGCGGTCCAGCCGATGAGCTGGACTATGTTGAGCAGCGCAAAAAGCAGGCTTCCGCGCTGACCAAAGCTCATTTTCGTGGTCTCCATTGCGCTTCTGCGCGTTCTGCCGCCGATGAGACCGGCGAGGAACAGCAGCCCGCAGCCGATGATGTGACCGATGATTATTGCGAGAAGCCCCTTCCCGAATCCGAGCGGGGCGAAGTAGGTTCCGGTGAGAATCTCTGCAATCGAGACCGCCGCGCCGAACCATATAAGACCGTTTTCAAATACCGAAGTGCGTTTCTCCTCCATACCGCTCACGCCTCCTCGGTAAATCTGCCGCTCAGCGCGAATGCATGGTTCATTGGACCGGAACCGCTGCCGAGGTCGAGCATCGCGGCAAGCGCGCCGGATATGTACTCCTTGGCGCGACTCACCGCCTCATCGAGACCGAACCCCTTTGCGAGGTTTGCCGCAATGGCGGAGGAGAGGGTGCAGCCGGTGCCGTGCGTGTTCGGGTTATCTATGCGCCTGCCCTCGAACCAGACGCAGTTCCCGTCCGAGTACAGGAGGTCGTTTGCGTCGTTTACGTTGTGCCCGCCCTTGAGAAGGACCGACGTGGAGTAGGTTTTGCCGATGAATTCGGCGGCGGCGGAGATGTCCTCGGGGGTTCGGATTGTCATTCCGGAGAGCACCTCTGCCTCAGGGATATTTGGCGTGACTACCGTTGCAAGCGGCAGAAGCTCCCGCGCAAGCGTGTCCACCGCGTCGGTCCGCATGAGCGAGGAACCGCTCGTCGCGACCATCACCGGGTCGACGACTATGTTCCGCGCCGAGTAGTGCCGCAGCCTCTCGGCTATGACCCTGATGAGTTCGGAGGAGGATACCATCCCGATTTTCACCGCGTCCGGACGGATGTCGGTGAAAACCATGTCTATCTGCTGAGCGAGGAAGTCCGCGCCCACCTCCATGATTCCTGTCACGCCGGTCGTGTTCTGCGCGGTGAGCGCGGTTATCGCGCTCATGGCGAAAACACCATTCATGGTCATCGTCTTGATGTCTGCCTGAATACCGGCGCCTCCGCTGCAATCACTGCCAGCGATTGATAATGCTGTTCTCATTGCTCTGCTCCTTTTTGCAATCTGCATTATTTTTATTGAGCGACAGAGAGTGGTGCCCCCGGTCTGCCGCTTTTTATTTGAGCCGTCCGTGTATAGTGCAAATTATTTGCCCTATACTCCGGAAGCGAAACTCCAGAATCCCGCCGCGTCCGCGAAGTCACATATGCGGACGTCCGCAAGCGCAGCCGCCTCCCCGCAGCGCGGCTCGTGCGAGTCGTAGACCGCGGCAACGACAAAACCGTCGCGCTTCGCCGTGGCTACCGCGTGCAGCGCGTCCTCGAACACTACGGTCGCGCTCTTCGGGGTGCCGAGGTGTGCGAGCGCGGCACGGAAGATGTCCGGCTCGTCCTTGCCGTGACCCACCCCGGCACAGGTGAATATTTCGGAAAAGTATTCGCGCACACCGGTGCGCAGCAGCGCCGCCTCCACAAGGGAGCGGTCGGTCGCGGTGGCGACACACATTTTCACGCCGCCCTCCCTCAGCCGTTCGAGGAAACCCGGAACTCCGGGTTTCAGCGGCGCGGTCTGCCGGTAGAAGTCGCCGAGCATGCCGTTCACGCCGCGGACTATCTCCTCCGGCGTCTCCGCAAGACCGTACTCCCCGCGAATATACTCCGCCGCCTGCTCAACGCTCATGCGGGAGACCGCTTCGTCAAGCCCCGGTTTCGGAGATGTCCCGAGCGAGCGGAGATAGTCGGAGGCGAGCGTGTCCCAGACCGGCATCGAGTCGAGAAGAGTTCCGTCGAGGTCGAATATCGCGCCCCGTATCACGCTATCTCCTCCGAGAGCTTCCTCAGCAGCCTGCACTCGCCCTCGATATCGTCCGCTGCGAATATCGCAGATACCAGCGCCACACCCGCGACGCCCGACCCGGACAGTTCACGGATGTTGTCCCGGTTGATGCCCCCGATGGCGACCACCGGGATACTCACCGCCGAACATATCTCACGGAGCGTATCTCCGGGCACATCGACCGCGTCGAGCTTGGTGGTCGTGGAGAACACCGCGCCGACACCGAGATAGTCCGCACCGGCGCGCTCCGCCGCCTTTGCCTGTTCCACCGTCTGCGCCGACACGCCTATTATCAGCTTGTCCCCGGCGCGTGCACGCAGCTCCGCCGCATCGGCGTCGCTCTGCCCGACATGGACGCCGTCCGCCCCGCACTCGAGCGCAACGTCCGCGTTGTCATTGATTATCAGCGGGACCCCGTAGCTGCGGCAGAGCTTGAGCATCTCCTTCGCCTCGGCAAGGAAGTCGCCGTCGCCGAGCTCCTTCTCGCGGAGCTGAATGCAGGTAGCCCCGCCCTTTATTGCCGCTTCGACCTGCTCTAACAGCGTCTGCCTGCCGGTCCAGCGGCGGTCGGTCACCGCATAGAGCCGAAGCGTCTCTCTTGCGCATCTCATGAGCTTCCCTCCGTCTTCCTCAGAGCACTTCGTATTTTGCGCGGCGGTCGAGCACATCCCCGGCGAGGTTGTACATGGCGTCTATTATGTAGTTGCGGTAGCTCGAGTTGCCGTCCGCTTCGCCGAGGCGCTCGTGCGCTATTTCGCCGCAGACCCCCATCGCGCAGACCGCCGCCGCTGCCGCCTCGAGCTCGGAGCCGGGATTTGCGGCGACGTATGCGGTGGTGAGCGCGGAGAGCTGGCATCCGGTACCGGTGATGCTGCTCATC
>CALXFK010000032.1 GCA_944387575.1 uncultured Clostridia bacterium | reverse complement strand
CCGGACCGAGTGGGAGAAGCTCCATCGACTTATACACCGGGTCGGTGGTCGTGCCCTTGGTATCGGACACAACCGCAAGTTCCTGACCGGTGACCGCATTGACGAGGCTTGATTTTCCGGCGTTCCTTCGCCCAAAAAATCCTATGTGCACCCGGTTTGCGGAGGGTGTATCGTTAAGTCCCATAATAACCTCCTCAGAATCGGAAATCGCGTATACCCTGTTCTATTTTTTCCAGATGATCTTTGCAGATCTCACGGACGCGCTCTTTCGGGATATTGTTGAGCTCCGCCTTTATCAGCGCCTCGCCTACCGCGCGGGTTTCCTCTCCGGCGTAGTCCATCAGATATTCCTTGAGTGTTATAAGTGCGTTCGGATGGCAGCAGTTCTGTATCTGCCCCGACTTGCAAAGCGACATGAAACGGTCACCGGTCCTTCCCTCACGGTAGCAGGCGGTGCAGAACGACGGGATATACCCCATCTCCATGAGCCAGCGCACAACCTCGTCGAGCGTGCGCTGGTCGGATACATCGAATTGCTCGGTGTCGGTCGGACGATCCTCCTCAGTATACCCTCCTACCGACGTGCGCGACCCGCCGCTTATCTGCGACACGCCGAGACGTATGACCTGTTCACGCACCGACTGGTTCTCTCTTGTCGAAATTATAATACCGGTGTACGGCACAGCTATACGTATGAGCGCACACAGCTTTGCGAAAATATCATCACTTATGCCATTGTCGAAAGCGGAGGGATCTATATCGTCGGCATGTTTTATGCGGGGAACGCTTATCGTATGAGGACCCACTCCGTGAACAGCTTCTAGGTGTTCAGCATGCATGAGCAGACCCGCAAACTCATACCTGTAAAGTTCAAGACCAAACAGAACGCCGAGCCCGACGTCGTCTATGCCGCCCTCCATTGCACGGTCCATAGCCTCGGTGTGATAATTGTAATCATGCTTTGGACCAGTCGGATGCAGCTTGAGGTAGCTGTCCTTGTGATAGGTCTCCTGGAACAGTATGTAAGTGCCTATTCCCGCCTCCTTGAGCTTGCGATAATTCTCAACAGTGGTCGCTGCAATATTCACGTTCACGCGGCGGATAGCGCCGTTCTTATGCTTTATCGAGTAAATGGTATTGATGCACTCGAGTATGTACTCTATCGGGTTCATCTTAGGGTCCTCTCCCGACTCAATGGCAAGCCGCTTGTGACCCATGTCCTGGAGAGCGATCACTTCACGGGCGACCTCCTCCTGAGTGAGCTTCTTTCGCGGTATGTGCTTATTCTTCTGGTGATATGGGCAGTATACGCAGCCGTTTACGCAGTAGTTTGAGAGGTATAGCGGCGCAAAAATGACTATGCGGTTTCCGTAAAACGCCTTTTTTATCTCCTCGGCAAGATTGTACATCTCTTCAATCTTCTCCGGAATATCGCACGCCAGAAGGACTGATGCCTCGCGATGTGTAAGTCCGGAGCAGAACGTTCCGTTCTCGGTGACACGCGGGCGCGCCTTTTCAAGAATACTGTCTATAAGCTCGATGTTATTTTTATTCTCGTCCGCATATTTCAGCGTCTCAAGTATCTCTTTGTGGTTAATAAATTCGTCCGCGCACAGGGACTTAGGGTCATAGTTGTACATTGCAATGTCCTTTCCTTTTTATCTTCTTTACTTTATCCGAACGCAGGGGGAACGCGCCCCCGCCGCGTCTTATTTACGGTTTGTAGTCGCCGCGTTCCTCCACTATCCGGTAGCCGATTGATTCAATTCGCTTTTTAAGGCTGTTAAGGCTCTCCGCCGCCTCGTCCCCGGTACAGAGCTTGTTATCATACAGGCTGTATTTTTCCCGCGTATCCGGCGGGGACAGGTTCGGCATTATAACATTTGCACCGGCAAGTATCCCTTTCTCCCTCCCATCAGGATCCAGCGTCCCGAGTGCGGTTGTCGCGGGGATCAGGGCGTGCGGCAGCATAAGCCGTATCATTGCAAGCAGCCTGACCGTGAGCTCAACGGTGCCGGCGGGACGGCTGCCGAACGGAGTATCCTTATGAGGTATGAACGGACCTATCCCCACCATCTGCGGTTGCAGCTCCTGCAAGAGCAACATGTCCTCCGCAAGATTTTCCGCCGTCTGACCCGGTGAACCCACCATGAATCCGCTTCCGACCTGATAACCTATCCGTTTCAACGCGCGCAGGCACTCCAACCGGTCGGAAAGCTTCATCTCCGGCGGATGGATGGATGCGTAATGCTCCGGGTTTGCAGTCTCATGCCGCAAGAGGTAACGGTCGGCGCCTGCTTCAAACAGCCTGGTGAAACTTTTTTCCCCCCGCTCTCCAAGCGAGAGGGTGACAGCACAGTCCGGGTACTTCTGCTTGAGCTCCGCGACGAGTTCGCACATGAGCTCGTCGGTATAATACGAGTCCTCCCCGCCCTGAAGCACGAATGTACGAAACCCGAGCCGGTATCCATACTCCGCACATGCCAGTATCTGTTCCGACGTCAGGCGGTAACGATCCGCATTTCGGTTGCTTCTTCGTATGCCGCAATACAGGCAGTCGTTTTTGCAAATATTCGAGATTTCGATGAGTCCACGTATGTAGACATCCCGCCCGTATACCGAATGCCGAACCGCGCGCGCCTCATCAAATAGCCAGGCTTCGGTCGCCTTATCGCACCCTGTTATCAGCCTCACCCACTGTTCGCGCGTCAGTGTCCGCGTCTCTTTCAGCCTATCTATGAGAGTGTCAGGCGTGTCAAGTCCACTCATACGATTTCCTCCGAAACGAAAAAAATGCTCCGTGCCGCAAGGCACGGAGCATAGCTATACGTATCACTCAGCGTTATCTTACGGTTCAGAATACTCTTGACCATCAGAATATAAGAAGTATAAGACGTTTGCGGTAGGAATTTCCGTCCGCTCACGTTTCAGATAATACCACCAAAGAGACCCTCTGTCAAGCAGTCCTTTCATGGTCACTGCCGGCGCAGATTTATATACGCACCCGGCTTACGGTACTTTCCCAGATCCTCGCGGGCGCGGTACTCGCGTATCCTGTCCATGTCGAACCTCGCAATCAGTATACCGTCATAGCTCTCTGACGCACACACGACCTCGTTGGACACCGCTCGACCATCCTCTCCCCATACTATCGGGGAAAAGGCGCACGACCTTCCCATGTCGTCGCCCGGCGGATTCGCCATCGCCACGCACACCATGTTTTCCATTGCGCGCACCGCCAGCTCCATGAGGCGTGGAGCCATAGCCCCACAGCAATTGGGCACGAGCACCAGTTCCGCCCCATTCATCATCAATTCCCTTGCGCTCTCCGGATACTCGCGGTCGTAACAAATCATTATTCCGACCTTCACGCCGTCCACGTCCCCGACCGGAAATTCGTTCCCGCTCTCGAGATACCGCTCCCAACCGAAGTCACATGTGTGTACTTTGCTGTACTTCAAAACCGTCCTGCCGGAACTGTCTATGAGGAACGCACTGTTCTGCGGGAGGCGACGCCCCGCCGTAAACCCTGTGACGACGACTCCAATACCGAGCTCGCGCGCAGCGTCCGCAAACCGCGAGATCTGCTCGGCGGTACATACCGAAGCGCACCAATCGCAGAATTCTGCGCTGCTCTCGAACAGTTCATCTGCCGGCTTCAGCGACGACTCCTCTTCCGGCACAGGGCACCAGTACCCAGTGATCCAGCACTCCGGGAAGAGCACGATGTCCGCGCCCTGCGTTTTTGCTTCCCGCATGTACGATATGCCGAGCGCGATATTCTCCTCCGGCTGCCCGTCCTTCGGGCTGTGCTGAACTATCGCCACGCTATATATTCCGCTCATTGCTCGTCCGAATACTGGAACATGCTCATTATGATTACCGTCCTGCTGTTAGGGTCATACCCCACGAAGAAGTTGAGCGCCTCGCCGAGGTCACGCAGCTTAAAATAGTTATTTCCGCCGATGTTGTACGCCTCAAGGTCATACTCGATCCCATCTATGTACATCTTTGAGCTGGACGGCACTCCCTGAGACTGAGGCTCGCCGGTCTCCATCTCGCCGCCCACCGGAACATACAGGCTGTTGCTCGACAGCGATATAGCTTTTGTAGTCTCGTCGTACCACACCGAGAACTCGGCAAGCGTATTCTTCAGGACATACGCGAGGTCGCGCAGCTTGAAATAGTTGTTCCCGCCTATGTTATATCCGGATATTGCAACATTGCTTCCGTCCACCTGCACCGCATGCGTGGAAACCGAGACGCTTACGCTGTTCGCGGTCGTTCCGGCAGCACCGCCATCGACACTGTCCCCGGCGGCATTTCCGGTCGCACCGCTGAGCACCTCGTCCGGGAGTGTATATACGACATAGTTGTCGGAGGGGTATCTGATTTTACGCTCATAGACCGCTTTACCGTTCGAGTTCCAGTTCTGCTCGATGAGGGTTATTACACCGTCGCTGTAGCTTTTCACAAGAGCAGAGTGGGCGTAATCCTTATTCCGCCTCGTCATTGACCAGTAGACTATGTCACCTTGCTTCGGCTCGTCAGCCTTTACAAATCCGCTGATGCTGTCTGGGATCTCGCCGTAGTCCTCTATCTCGGTGCTGAACATCACGTCAAAGGAGTTATCCATCAGGAATGGAGAATAGACACCGACAAATATATCGATGCCGTACACCTCCTCATAGTACCTTATCGGGAGGTCGTTGCACTGGTTCAGTGGGTACGCTTTGACGCCATTCAGCTCATCGACGTAGAACGAACTGTCGGTTATCGTTTTCCACTGAGCAGAGATGATGTCGTCCGACTCCGCTCCAAGCGCAGGGACCGAAACAAGGCACACGACCACAAGCACAAGCGCCACCGCTCTAACAAAACGCTTCATAGATCCTACCTCCAAGACGGACGCCCACCACAGGCAGATTTCACTTCCACATGGCGGGCGTCTCAATTATTTATTATTTTGCGCGCTCAAGATACTCGCCCGTACGTGTATCAATACGGATGACATCTCCGGTATTGCAGAAGATCGGCACCTTGATGGTCGCGCCGGTCTCAAGCGTCGCCTGCTTGGTGACGTTCGTTGCGGTATCACCGCGAACACCCGGCTCAGTATCGGTTATCTCGAGGGTAACAAATGTCGGCGGCTCGACACCAAAGACGTTGCCCTTGTAGCTGAGCACCTTGACTATCTCGTTCTCCTTGACAAACTTGAAGTTGTCGTCCAGCTTGTCACCGTTAATGGGAGTCTGGTCGTAGGTTTCAGTGTCCATGAAGTAGTAGAGATCATCCTCTTTGTAGAGGTACTGCATCTCCTTGCGCTCAATGAACGCAGTGGGGAAACGGTCAGTCGGGCTGAAGCTGCGCTCGATGACGCCGCCGTTGATTATATTGCGCATTTTGGTGCGCACAAATGCCGCGCCCTTGCCCGGCTTGACGTGCTGGAACTCGACTACCTGCATGACCTGTCCGTCGAGCTCAAAAGTCACGCCATTTCTAAATTCTCCTGCTGATACCATGATAGACCTCCGTCCAATATTTTCCGAAAGATTCCACTAAAATATATTACACTATTTTTTGGCTTTTGGCAATACGCTACCCGCAATTTTAGAGTATGGTCAGCTCTTTGTTTGCAAGCATGAGATTGTCACACCCGTCCTCGCGCAGAACTATAACGTCCTCGATACGCACGCCGAACTTTCCGGGTATGTATATACCGGGCTCCGCAGATATGACATCGCCGACCGGCATGATAGTCTCCTCTGTGGGCGAAGCATTCGGCGGCTCATGGACCTCAAGACCGAGGCTGTGACCGAAGCTGTGACCGAAATACTGACCGTATCCCGCATCCTCGATCACCTTGCGCGACGCTGCGTCTATCTCCTTGCCCTTGATACCTGCGCGCGCGGCTGCTATACCCGCAAGCTGAGCCTCAAGAACGGTGTTGTACACCTTACGCATCTCATCGGTGACGTACCCGACAGCGACGGTACGGGTCATATCAGAGCAGTATCCCTGGTACTTCGCACCGAAGTCCATCGTTATGAAGTCACCATTCTGGACCTTTCTCGTGGACGGAGAACCGTGCGGCATCGACGAGTTCGGACCGCTCACCACTATCGGATTGAAGGAGGTGTCGTCCGCCTCGCTTATGAGGATGTGATGAATGAGCGAAGCTGCGATCTCCTTCTCGGTCACACCCGGCTTTATCATCTTAAGAGTCTCCTCCAAAGCCGCCTCGGCTATGCGCTGCGCCTTTATCATGAGCTCTATCTCCCACGGCTCCTTCGAGCGACGCGCCTCAAAGAACGCATTTCCAGCGGGAACCAGCTCACAATTAAGCTTGTTCTTCCAATCCTCATACTCACTGAGGCTCATCGCAAGATTCTCAAATGCGAGCCTCTTGAAGCCAGTCTCCTTGAGCTTTTCGTTGATGAGCGCAGCATAGTTGCGACCGCTGTCCACCATCACTATCTCAAATCCATCTATCTTGTTGTTTGCAGCCTCGATATACCTGAAGTCGGTGAAGAACCAGGACACCTCAGCGCCTATGACCGCTACGCCGGCAGACGAGCGGAATCCGGTCGCATACTGCCTGTTGACCGATGAGGTCACGAGCAGCGCGTCAACGCCGAGTTTTTCCGGAATAGTGCGAAGTTTCTCAAGACCATTCATACTGCTACCTCTTTTCAATAATATTTTCTATGTTTAAGCGTCACCCGATACGCTCGAGTTCCTCCAAATACATGCGCTGCATTTCCGCCGCGTCCTCCGCCTGAGTACCGCTTGACTCACATATTATGACCGGAGCATACCCTCGCTCCGCGATTATCCTGGCAAGCGGTCGAAAGTCAGGACCGAAGGTTGTATCAGCAAGCACTGTGTGCCGCTTCTCCCCTCCGTTTGAATACTCTATTTTGGAGAAGTGCGAATGGAACACCCGTGTCCGCTCGACGCCAATATTGTTCTCAAGATAGTCGAGCATTGCGCAGGTCGCCTCGTACCCCTCAAGCGCACCGAGGGTTCGCGCATAGAGATGTCCAAAGTCGATACACGGCATCAATCGATCATCACGGCGCACCAGCTCAGCCACTTCTTCAAGCGTACCGAGCTGATTTATTTTCCCCATTGTCTCCGGACAGAGCGTCACCCCGCCGAGCCCCTCCTCGTCGAGCACCCGCAGCGCCTCGCGCAGAGTATTCCACGCATTTTCGACTGCCACAGTACGCTCAACTCCGGTCGCGCTTCCGGTATGGACCACCACACGGCTCGCGCCCATCGCTGCCGCCGCCTTTGCCGAGGCGAGGATATACCCGAGGTTTCCCTCGAGGCGGTCGGGATTCGTGAGACTGATATAATACGGCGAGTGAAGGGAGAGGCGAACCGAGTTCTCCTCCGCCTTTGCTCCAAGTTTTGCGGCGGTCGCCTCGCTTATGCGAACGCCGTTACCGCACTGGTACTCATATGCCCCGAGCCCCATGGAATTGATCCACGCGGGAGCGTCGAGCGAAGATTTGTGTACAGCAGAGAAGCTCTCCGAATTTCCCGCGGGACCGAATACTGCTCGCTGTGTCATGTGCCACCTCTCAATCATATTTGTGTCGCCACGCCGAATAGAATTATACAGAAACTACCCGAACAACGGAGGCAGTTCATGGATAATACAGGCAACATCAACGTATACATCTGCGCATATCCGACCGACACCCGTTCCGCCGAAAGCTCCGGTCGCTCTCTCTGCCACCTTGCCTACCGCATAGGAAGGGACGGTCATCTCTACCGCAGCGGTCTTGGGATAACTGTGCGAGGGGGGTTACTTGGGATATCCGATATTGGGCTTGCAGACGGCAGCGAGTACGTCGACGAACTACCGCGCGAACTCAAGCGCGAATGCGGCATACGCGGCTTTGACGGCGTATTCTGCGACTTTGAGGGGGGCGCGGACGAATTCCGCACGCGCTTCGCGTATGACGCCGGGATATATTTTTCCGAGCAGCGGCTCAAATTCTATGTCCCGGAAAAACTCGCCGCAGCGGCACCACAGGCTATTATCCTTATCTCAAGCGCAGTCGTCGGCTCGTCCTGCGACGAGGTGTACCGCCGTGCAGTACTGCGCTACGGTGAGGAGCGTACCGCCCTCGTATATGAGCCGCTCTGCACCGACTTCGTCATGCCGGCACCCACCGGAGAACGCAAACTCCTCACCCGCTCCGAGCTGCGCGCACTCATGCAGCGCGAGGGCGCGGTCGGATACCTCTCTCAGGAGCTTTGTGCGCGGTATTTTACCTACCGCGACGAAAACGGACGCAGCCACTTCGTACTCTTCGACGACACGCGCACCATGCAGCGGAAACTTCTAATAGCCGGGAAATGCGGGTTCCGCGAGGCGTTCGTGAGCTGGCCGGACTACAACGAATATTTCGGCGAACCGTCCGAAAGCTGAAAAACGGAACGGGCAACCCGTTCCGTTTTTAACTCAGCGATATTTACGCTTATTCTTGCGGGCGGCCTCCGACTTCTTGCGGCGCTTTACGCTGGGGCTCTCGTAATGCTCTCTTTTGCGAACCTCTGCAAGAACGCCTGCTTTGGCGCAGCTGCGCTTAAAACGCTTGAGTGCACTATCGAGAGATTCGTTCTCTCTCACGTGAACTTCTGACATCTATTTTCCCTCCCCCCGCTATTGGATATATGCGATAGGGTCGATATTACAACCTCAATGCATTTCACATAACAGTATACTACCCTTACGGCAATTTGTCAACCAGAAAAATCTCGACCGGCTAATTTGTCGACAGGTTATTTTACGATGAGGTTTACGAGCTTATTCTTCACGACAATGCTCTTGACAAGCTGCTTCCCTTCGGTAAACCTAGCGACCTTTTCATCAGCGAGCGCGGCTGCGACCACTTCGTCATCCGACGTATCGGTAGCAAGAGTGATGGTGGAGCGGAACTTTCCGCCTACCTGCACCGCCATCGTCACCTCGCGCTGGACTGTCTTTGCATCGTCCCACTGCGGCCACGGATAGGTCGAGAGCAGCTCCTTGTGTCCGAGCATCTGCCAGAGCTCCTCAGTTATATGCGGAGCAAACGGGTTGAGCGTCTGGAGAAGCATCTCTACGTCGCCGGTGGTCGCACCGTCGTCGTAGAACTCGTTGAGCATAGTCATCATCGCGGCTATTGCGGTGTTGAACTTCAGGTTCTCTATATCCTGAGAGACCTTCTTGAGCGTCCTGTGGATGGACGCCTCGTGCTTATCGGACACCTTGCCCGGCTTTGCGCTCTCCGCAATATTCCAAACCCTGTCGAGGAATCGCTTGCAGCCCTTTACAGCCTCGTCCGACCAGCTTGCCGCCTTCTCGAAGTCGCCAATGAACATGATGTACAGCCGAAGAGTATCTGCGCCATACTGTTTGACCACGTCGTCCGGATTTACGACGTTTCCGCGCGACTTCGACATCTTCTCGCCATCTTTGAGTATCATTCCGTGGCTTGTACGTTTTGCGTACGGCTCGGGAGTGGGTACAACACCTATGTCATAGAGGAAGCGGTGCCAGAACCGCGAATAGAGCAGGTGCAGCGTAGTGTGCTCCATTCCTCCGTTATACCAGTCGACAGGCGACCAGTAGTTCAGGGCATCCTTTCCGGCGAGCGCATCGTCATTATTGGGATCCATATAGCGCAGGTAGTACCAGCTCGATCCCGCCCACTGCGGCATCGTGTCGGTCTCACGCTCAGCGGGACCTCCGCAGTGCGGACAGGTGGTCTCAACCCAGCTCCTGATAGCCGCGAGCGGGCTCTCACCGTTGTCAGTCGGTTCGTAACTCTCGACATCTGGAAGCAGCAACGGCAGTTCGCTCTCGTCGAGCGGGACATAGCCGCACTTCGGGCACTTGACTATCGGGACAGGCTCACCCCAATACCTCTGACGGCTGAACACCCAGTCGCGCAGCTTGTAATTTACGGTCGGCTTGCCTATTCCCTCTTTTTCAATGTACTCGGTTATCTTCTTCTTCGCCTCGGCTACCTCCAAGCCATTGAGGAAGCCAGAGTTGACGAGAATACCAGTCTCAACGTCGGTAAACGCCTCTTTTTCTACGTCGCCTCCGCCAACAACCTCTATTATCGGAAGCCCGAACTTCTTTGCGAACTCCCAGTCGCGCGTATCATGACCCGGGACCGCCATTATTGCTCCGGTACCGTAGGTCATGAGCACGTAGTCGCTGACAAATATCGGTATCTTCTCTCCGTTTACCGGGTTTATTGCGGACACGCCGTCCAAACGCACACCAGTCTTGTCCTTCTGAAGCTCACTGCGCTCGAAGTCACTCTTGCGCGCAGCTTCCGCCTGATATGCGTGAACCTCGTCGATATTCGCTATCTTGTCCGCCCACTTCTCGAGCAGCGGGTGCTCGGGAGAAAGGACCATGTAGGTAACTCCGAACAGAGTGTCCGGGCGGGTGGTGAATATCTTGAGCGGGTCGCCCTCGGTCGTCCCGAAATCGACCTCCGCACCGGTCGAACGCCCTATCCAGTTGCGCTGCTGCGTCTTGACACGCTCGGGGTAGTCCACCTCGTCGAGTCCATCTATCAGCTTCTGCGCATACGCGGTTATCCGGAGCATCCACTGCTCCTTCTCACGGCGCACGACCTCGTGCCCGCAGCGCTCACACACGCCGTCGACGACTTCCTCGTTTGCAAGCACGCACTTGCAGTGAGTGCACCAGTTGACCGGCATCTTTGTCTTATACGCAAGACCATGCTTATAGAGCTGGAGGAATATCCACTGCGTCCACTTATAGAACGCGGGGTCGGTGGTATTGATCTCCCGATCCCAGTCGAAGCTGTACCCGAGCATCCTGAGCTGGCTTTTGAACCGCTTAACGTTCCGCTCGGTTACTATGCGCGGGTGAATCTTGTTCTCGATGGCGTAGTTCTCGGTGGGCAGACCAAACGCATCCCACCCCATCGGAAAGAGGACGTTGTACCCTTCCCGGCGACGCTTACGGCTCACTATGTCCATAGCAGTGTACGGACGCGGATGCCCGACATGCAGACCCTGACCGGACGGATACGGGAACTCTATGAGCGCATAATATTTCGGCTTCTTGGAGTCGCTTCCCTCCGTATGGTACGCTCCCGTCTCATCCCAGATGTCCTGCCACTTTTTCTCAATACTTGCGAAATCGTATTTCATCGCTCATCATGTCCTTAATTTGAAATATGAATATTGCCTTCCGGCAAGTTTTACCTTTTTCCAATACCCTCTATCTCCATCCGGGGAGCGTCTCCCCAAAGTCGTTCGAGAGAATAGAACGCGCGGGTATCCTCAAGAAAGATGTGGACCACCACCGAGCCGTAGTCGAGCAGAATCCAGCTTGCGCTGTCATACCCGCTTATTCCGTACGGAGCAACACCCTCGCCCTTGAGCTTGAACTCAAGCTCGTCGCTGAGCGCCTTGACATGCGTGGTGGCATTGCCTGTACATATGACAAAGTAATCGGCAACCACTGTGAGCTCCTCTATTCGAATGACCTCGATATCTGAGGCAAGCTTGGAATCCAGTATTTGGGCTATCCGCTCTGCAAGTTTTTCGGAGGTGTATTCTGCCATTCTGTTCTTCCTTTCTAATTGTACTTATTGCGTGCCTCGCTCTGCGATAGCATCGACACGTCGTCGGCAGTAATATCGTCGGTATACGGGTTTATCGTGCTGTTAATCATTTCAAGCGCCTCATCCTCTATCGCAAAGACGTAGGAGATACCGTTCTGCGAACCCGCATTCACCGGCATCATCGAGAACTCAACTCCGGTCTCAGGGTCCACCTTCTGCCACGCAGTCTGCATGAACCATATTATATTTCCCACCGAGAGGTCGGTATCCACATACTCCGAGTATATATTTACAAAATCGCTTATTTTCCCGATCGATATCTTGCTTATCGCCTTATCTGCCGCAGCCCTCAGGAACTTCTGCACCGTCTCTATCCGCCCGAGGTCCTGCGAAGCATACCCCGACCGGAACCGACACAGCCCGAGAGCCTGCTTTCCGTTCAGGTGTTGATATCCCTTCTTGAGGTTTATGTCAACCTTGCCGTAGTCGTCGACGTGATACATGTTTGTCGGCACATCGAAATCGACCCCATCTATCGCATCTATCAACTCCACGAATCCGTCGTAGTCCACCATGACATAGTTGTCCGGACGGAACCCGATGAGTCGCTCGACCTCCTCGTACACAAGATCCATCCCGCCGGTGTTGTACGCACCGTTTATCTTGTGGTTCCTGCGGGTGGATGTATCTGAGTACGTGTCGCGCGGGATGCTCATGACGTTGACTTTACCATTGACTGTGTCAAATGCGGCGACCATCATAACATCGGTAAGTCCGCTGTTGTGCCCCATGAGGAGGACTGTATACACGCCCTCTTTCCGCCCCTCCAGCGCTGCACCGGAATCCGGGGTGACATTGGGCGAAGCTGTATCCTGCGGCTCGTTATTATCAGGCGTGGGTGTTGCGGAAGAAACAGGCGTAGGTGTGGAATGTATGTCCGGAGGCACGACGATCGAGCGATATGCGGCATACAGCCCGATACCAATTAGCAGCAGCATGCAGAACAGGATCAGCAACACCCTTGCCCATACCGGCATACGTTTTTTGTTGTTTTTACCGTTATTTTTACCGTTTCCGCCGCGACTTGCGGGTGACGCGGCGCGCTTCCCGCCCCGCGATGTGATTTTTGTTTTGTCTTTGCTCATTTTAATCAATATCGTCCAGTCCCAGTTATTTATCCGCTCTGCGGGCACGTTCCCGAAGCAGAGCATTGTACGTACTTACTGTTGCCTTATGCACGGCACGCCTTCCCTCGCAGAGATATATAACCGTATGCGCCGTGGCTGCGATCATTGCCTCGAGCATATCTGTATCCGCAAGCGATCGGATCTCATCAATGCCCCGAAAACTCCTTGTCGGCTCTATCAGATCTGCAAGGTAGATTATTCTCTGGAGCATGGTCATTTCGGGTGCTCCGGTCGTGTGCGTGCGTATCGCGTCCGCGACTTCCCGCGCCACACCAAACTCTCTCAGAGCAAATTCGGCGCCGCTCATTGCGTGCAGCACACCGGGACTCTCCCGGTCGTCTTGAGTGATTATTATACCATAGCGCTCGCATAATTTCAACTGCTCCGCACCTTTTATATGCTTTGTGCAGTCGTGCAGCAGTGCCGCAGTCACCGCGCTACACACGTCGGCACCCCACCGCTTTGCGAGATGTTCCGCCGTTCGCGCGGTACCTTCGACATGCTCGCGCCGCTCAGGCTGAACAAGCGCCAGCGCCCGACTGCGAAATTCCTCGCTAATCAAGATACAGCCCCTCCCGTGCAATATACTGCGCGACCTTCTCGGGAAGGAATTTACTCTGCTGTCCCTTCGCTATAAGTCCGCGAAGCTCTGTCGAGGATATCTCAACCACAGGGTTCTCTACCACCTCGGTCGACACTGCATATCTGTGCCCCAGCCACACCGCGTGTTCGCGCAGTTCGTCGGTCTGTCCCGCCTCACGGCTGAGCGCAACCACCGTGCAGGAAGCAAATATCTCCTCCACGTTCCACCAGTTCTGTATTGTCATGAACATGTCCGCGCCTGTCAGAAGATAGAACCGGGCGTCCGGAAATTCCTCTCTTAGCTCGGCGACCGTGTCTGCAGTATAGCTCGGTCCTTCGCGGCGCAGTTCGTCGTCCCGCACCTCCGCAAACTTCACATTTTCAAACGCAAGCCGCGTCATCTCAAAGCGCTGCTCGGCGGTCGCGCGCCCGCTTATACGCTTATGCGGCGGGATAGCCGCCGGTATTACAAGCACACGGTCTAACCCCAGTGAACGGCGCGCCTCCTTTACCGCTATCACATGCCCGAAGTGTGGCGGGTCGAAACTTCCTCCGTATATCCCGATCTTTTCGGTTTTGTTCACGCTCATACTCATATTATCGGCTTTTCCGGGTCGGCAAGGTAGAGCACAAACCGCGTACCGATCACCTGCACGACATCCGCACCGGTGCGCTGCGCAAGCTGCTCCGCCGCCTCCCGCGCGGTGAGCATCGAATTTTCAAGCACGCGGTATTTCACGAGCTGGCGTGCCTTCAACGCGAGCATGACTCCATCCACCGCCGCCTGCGAAACACCGTCCTTGCCTATCTGACCTATCGTCTCAAGCGGATTTGCCATCGCGCGAAGCTGTGCGCGTTCTTTAGAAGTTATCATCTTACCAACTCCCTTTCAGATATCTGTCCAGCCGTCCAACTAAGCCCTTCACCGCCTCCGCGCGATGGGACACGCGATTCTTTTCCTCTGCGCTTATCTCGGACAGTGTGAGCCCGCGACCGTCGAGCACGAAAATGCAGTCATATCCAAACCCGCCATCTCCTCTCTCCTCGAAACCAATCTCTCCCGCGCACTCTCCATATGAGCTTATCTCGTCCCCATTAGGAAATGCGCAGACTATCGAGCATGCGAAGTGAGCGTTGCGATCGCTCTTCCCCTCCATATTGCGCAGCAGTAGCTGGCGGCGGTCAGCGTCGCTCTTGCACTCCGGCGCGCCGTACCTCGCGGAATAGATGCCGGGGGCACCGTCCAAAGCGTCTACGCATATGCCCGAGTCGTCCGCGATAGCCGGGAGACCAGTGGCTTTGCAGACTGTCTGTGCCTTTATTCGCGCATTCGCTTCGAAGCTGTCCCCATCCTCAATTATTTCCCCGGAAAACCCGCTCTCACCGAGCGACAGTAGCGTGTGCCCCGAAGCTCCCAGTATCTCGCGCAATTCCTCGAGCTTATGCTGATTATTTGTCGCAACTACAAATTTCATTTTCCGACCTCACTTACCAGGTTACTCGCTCTGTCCCTCGCCGTTATCAAACAGCGCCCGCACAAAGTCGTTCGGGTCAAACGGCATCAAATCGTCAATTTTCTCGCCTACTCCGACATATTTCACCGGCACCTTGAGCGTGTCCGAGATCGCAATTACTATGCCGCCCTTCGCCGTACCGTCAAGCTTGGTGAGCACAACGCCGGTCAACTTTGCAGCATTATCGAACTGCTTCGCCTGCTCAAGCCCGTTCTGACCGGTGGTCGCATCTATCACAAGCAGCGTCTCACGCGCCGCCTGCGGAAGCTCGCGTGCGATCACGCGGTCTATCTTCGCAAGCTCACTCATAAGATTTACCTTGTTGTGCAGCCGCCCTGCGGTATCGCAGATAAGAACGTCCACTCCGCGTGCCTTCGCTGCGCTGCACGCATCAAAGACCACCGATGCAGGGTCTGAACCCTCGCTCTGCCGTATCAATGGCACTCCGGCACGGTTCGCCCATATCTCGAGCTGGTCTGCGGCGGCAGCGCGGAAAGTGTCCGCCGCGCAGAGCAGTACGCGCTTTCCCTGCGCCGAATACTGTGCGGCAAGCTTACCTATCGTAGTCGTCTTTCCGACGCCGTTTACCCCTATGACAAGTATGACGAGAGGATGCCCGCTCAAGTTCTCCTCCGCCGCGTTTTTTGTCAGGATATCGCACAGAATTTTTTCAAACGCCGCCTTGACCTCCGCGGGCTCACGCAGTTTGTCGCGCTTGACCACATCGCGCAGGTCGTCGGTGGCACACATTGCGGTATTCACCCCAACGTCCGCCATTATCAGCGTCTCCTCCAGCTCCTCGAAAAACTGCTCGCCCTCCTTTGAGAACCTTCCAAAGAGCCCCGTCAGCTTGCCCGCAGCCCCTCCGCGCGTGCGCGTAAGACTAGCCTTCAACTTCTCAAAAAATCCCATTGAAATCTCCTTTTCCGCAGACTATTTCAACTTCATCCCGAGCTCACGCTCGACATCATTCATGTTGAGTGCAAGCACCTTGCTCACGCCGGGTGACGGCATCGTCACCCCGTACAGGACATCGCACTGCTCCATCGTTCCGCGCTTATGTGTTATTAGGATGAACTGCGTTCCCGACTGTATTCCGCCCATGTACTCGGCAAATCTCCGCACGTTTATGTCGTCGAGCGCCGTGTCCACCTCGTCGAGCACACAGAACGGAGTCGGTCGCACCTTCAGTATCGCAAAGTAGAGGGCTATCGCGACGAACGCCTTCTCCCCTCCGGAGAGCAGAGTTATCGTCTTGAGCGATTTCCCGGGCGGCTGAACGCGAATCTCTATGCCGCAGTTGAGGATGTCGTCCTCGTCCTCGAGCTCGAGCCGCGCGTGACCGCCTCCGAATATCTCCACAAACGTCTCGCTGAATGTGTCATTTATCCGCGCGAACTCGACCGCAAAGACCTCCTTCATCTTGCCTGTTATCTCGCTTATTATGTCCTCGAGCTCCCCCGCCGCCTTTGCTATGTCGTTGTACTGAGAACCGAGGAACTCGTATCTCTCACTAATACGCGCATACTCATCTATCGCGCCCACGTTCACCTGACCAAGTGCGTTCATCTCGCGTTTTATCGAGTTTGCCTTGCTCCTTGCGGACTGCACGCTTGAGACCTCCTGCGCCAC
>CALXFK010000031.1 GCA_944387575.1 uncultured Clostridia bacterium | reverse complement strand
AAATCTCACCGCAATAGAGCCGTACAAGTTTGACGTGCTCAGTCGCCCCCCACACGGGGGGCGTGGATTGAAATGAGAAAGACAAAGGTTTTTTTGTCCTCACCAATAGTCGCCCCCCACACGGGGGGCGTGGATTGAAATAGCAGCGCATACAGCAGCTCAAGAAAGCACAGGCGTCGCCCCCCACACGGGGGGCGTGGATTGAAATATCAGTTGGGTGAATTCTCCCGGTAGCAGCATTCTGTCGCCCCCCACACGGGGGGCGTGGATTGAAATACGGCGGCGACTGAAACCGAGCCTGCGGTGTGCCTGTCGCCCCCCACACGGGGGGCGTGGATTGAAATCTTCTCGGTCACAATGCAGAATGGGCAACCACGAGGTCGCCCCCCACACGGGGGGCGTGGATTGAAATTGCGATATTGGCGCGCCGCAGTCGGCGCAAACAATGTCGCCCCCCACACGGGGGGCGTGGATGGGGATTGACTATGCTTTTATTATGTTCGGACGGGTTGACATCTAACAAACTAAAGGACTGCATAAAAGACTTTGGCGGATGCACTGCCGCAGTTGTCGTGAGCGCGGACAATGTTTATAAAGGGAAAAACTATCATGTCCCGCGAGTAACGGGTGAGCTGCAATTATGTGGATTGCAAGTGAGCCTATTTGATACCGACTTGCAACCGGCATACGATTTGCTAAAATTTGATGTCGTCGAATTCATCGGCGGAAACCCCTATTATCTCCTGAAATCCTTGCGCGAGTGCCATGCTCACCATATACTATCCGAGCTTGCGAAAACTCACTGTCTCATCGGATGGAGCGCCGGTGCGATAGTAATGTGCCCAAACATAGGAATTATAGAAGAATTCTCCCCCGAAATGAATCTTTGGGGCTTGGATGACCTCACTGCAATGAATCTAACCGACATTCATATCCTGCCGCATTACAGTAAATTTTTAAACCGTTATGAGCGGCTTGAGGAACGTTGCCACGAATATGAAAAAAGAACGGGATGCCAGCTGATACGTTTAAATGATGGACAGGGGATACTTGTTGGAGAACGTATGATTTTATATGAATAATTAAGAACACATTGGTATTCAAACCGTCCGATCATCGCACACGGTGTATGTCGTTGACAAAAGTCTTTAGAATACCTATAATAAAATTGTCGTATCGGTTCAGATAATTTCCAAAACCGGTGGTAGGAGGACAGATCATGAAGCAGCTGACCCAGACGAGCCTATTTTGCGGCGCCGGAGGGCTGGATATCGGCTTTGAACGCGCCGGATTCAAGACCGTGTGGGCAAACGACTTAAATGCCGACGCATGCGAAACTTTCCGCAGGTGGAGCGATGCAGAAGTTGTCTGCGGCGATGTTGGGAAGATTTCGGAAAACAACATACCGGATACCGACATAATTTTGGGAGGGTTTCCCTGCCAGGGTTTCTCATTATCCGGACCGCGAAAGCTGGACGACAGCCGCAACGTCCTCTACAAACACTTCGTCCGCATAGTTCAGGCTAAGCGCCCTCTGGCATTTGTTGGGGAAAACGTAAAAGGACTACTCACAATGGGCGGTGGTCAGGTTATTGACGCAATCGTTCAGGAATTCTCCGCTTGCGGGTACGACGTGTATTACAAACTACTTAATGCGAAAGACTACGGCGTTGCCGAGGACCGTGAACGGGTGATAATCACCGGATTCCGCCGCGACCTCGGGATAGAGCGTTTCGAATTTCCTCAGCCAAGCAATTTTATAGTCACTATGCGGGAGGCGCTCAATGGAGTTCCGTCGCCTGGACCAGGTGACGTGTGTACAGCTCCATACAGCAGCAGGTATATGTCTCGAAACCGCAAACGCGGTTGGGATGAGGTCAGTTATACTATCCCCGCAATGGCAAAGCAGGTGACACTTTGGCCGGGGTCGCCAGATATGGTGAAACTTGGACGCGATCTCTGGGAGTTTGGCAAGGGCGGCGAAACAAGACGTCTTAGTTGGCAGGAGGCATCCGCTATCCAGACATTCCCCCGAGACATCGAGTTCTGTGGTGACCTCACCAGCATATATAAACAGATAGGCAACGCAGTCCCGTGTAAACTTGCTGAGGCAGTAGCAGTACGGTTGCGCGAGGAACTATGTTCCATATTATAGAGGAGGAACTTTGTAATGCCCGGCTTTGGAAAACAGATGACCGTTGGAAAAGGGTTTGAATATGCATGTCTGCTTGAAATTTATAACATGTACAAGCATGTCCAACCAATGGAGATCGTCAAAGACCAACAGCTTGACATTGCGCGAAAATGCTTTGTAGATTCCGGAGCGAAGCGACAGTCGCTGAAGGCTGCCGCAGCCGCTGCTATCCGCGTCATCGACCAGCTCGAACCGCGCCTGCGCTACTCCGATACTGATGAACCTCTTATACTGTCCCTCATGCCTGACTCGGCAGGAATCGCCGGTGACGTCCGCGATATTCTGTGTACCCGCAAGGAAAGCCTTTGGCAGATAGGGTTTTCATGCAAACACAACCACCACGCCGTAAAACACAGCCGTCTTTCCTCCACAATAAATTTCGGAAACGAGTGGTTCGCCCACTCCTGCACAGATACATATTTTTCTGAAGTTGTCCCCATATTTGATGAGCTCCGCGAGATTCGTGACAGCACCATGTACACCGCGAAGCCGGCGCTCTGGTCGGACATACCGGACAAGATGACCAGGTACTACCGCCCCATCCTCCAATCATTCATGGATGAGCTATCCCGACTCAACGACGAATTTGATGATGTGCCCGAACAGCTCGTTAGGTACCTCATAGGGAGGCAGGACTTCTACAAGATAATAACCGACGACAATGCCCATACCACGCACATAGAGGCGATGAACCTTGCCGGTACACTAAACAAGCCTTGCGGTGACCATCTTCCGTCGGTCCAGGTTTCAACGCTTCAACTTCCGACTGAGATCCTTAATATCGGATTTTTGAAAGCAGATAGTGGTTACGTTTACGACAACACGATACACGTTTCCTGCAACAACGATTGGCATATTTCTATGCGCCTGCATAACGCGAGTTCAAAGGTCGAGCCGTCTCTCAAGTTCGACGTACAGCTCATCACATACCCGGATACGCTTTTCACCAGGGCTGAGCGGTGGCACTGATAATATTTTCTATGACGGTGCAATGACATGCACCGTCCTTTTATTTTTAAAATAATGTCTTCCCTGCCCAAATTTAGTCATCGAAAAACCACGCATAAGGTCTGGCATTTTTCTTCCATGTCTGTTAAAATATAGTACACGGATATTAAATATTGGGAAGGAGAAAGACTATGAAGAAAAAACTGTTTTCACTGCTATTAGTCGCTGCACTGTGTGTGTCGCTCATCACCCCGGTCTTTGCCGCGGGCGAGAGCGAGCCAAATAACGATTCGGACAGCGCAACCACCGTGCCACTCAATACCGACATCAGCGCAAGTTTTGCAAAAAGCGGTTCAAACATCGACCACGACTGGTACAAGTTCACTCTTTCGAATCCCGGCGGCATAAGTCTCACCGCAGAGACTCCGACCGATGTCGTGATGTATTACGACCTGTACGGCGTGAACTCCTCCGGCAGTCTTGTAAGCCTCACCGACAGCAACTTCTGGTATGTCAACAACTCCGTTGCCTCAACCGCAACACACAGCTCGGATGTCATTTATCTGAATAGCGGTACCTACTACTTTGACCTCCGTAACTCAAGCGGTGAATTCGGCGACTACTCTTTCAGGATCAATTACAGCTCGCGCAGCGCCGGGACTCTTGAATTCGAGCCCAACGACGACTCGATTTATGCAACCGAGGTCAATCTGGACACCGATATCAGCGGCAGCTTCACTCCCGGTACGAACATTGACCACGACTGGTACAAGTTCACCCTTTCGAGCCCCGGCAGCGTAACGCTCTCCGGCGTAACTCCCACCGACGTCGTAGTGTATTTTGATCTGTACGGCGTGAGTTCCTCCGGCAGTCTTGTGAGTATAACCGACGCAAACTTCTGGTACGTCAACAACTCCGTTAACTCTAGCGCTGGTCACGAGTACTACCCTGTGTATTTGGACAGCGGCACCTACTACCTCGACCTTCGCAACTCGAGCGGTGAATTCGGTGAATATTCGTTCCGGCTCAGTTACAATTCTCGCAGCGCCGGCAGCCTCGAGATAGAACCAAACGACAATTCGGAGGAAGCTACTGAGGTCAGCCTGAACACCAACATTGCAGCATGCTTCATCTGTGGCACAAATATCGACCATGACTGGTACAAGTTTACCCTTCCCTCCTCAGGCAGTGTAACACTGTCCATGGAAAGTCCAGCAGGGACCTACATTTATATTGATGCATATTCGGTTTCTGGTTCCGGCGCCCTATCTAAAATATACGACACCTCGTTTATGAGCATCTCCAACACGGTAAGCGATACTAAAAACAACAGCACCGAAACCCTTCATCTCAACGGCGGCACATATTACATCGATGTGCGTAACTCGAGCGGTGACTTTGGTGAATACGTGTTCAAGCTGGTAAGCGACGTCACGTCCACCGTGGCAAGCGAGTCTCCCTCATCCTGGGCAGCTGCGGAGGTAAATGCCGCCATCGCAAACGGGCTTGTACCCAGCGCTCTCCAGACCGGCTACACTAATCCGATCTCACGCGGTATGGTCGCTGAAATGTTCATTAGGCTCATAGAGAAATCGACAGGCAAAAACATCAACACAATTATCTCAGAAAAGGGTCTTGCAATCAACAATAATGCGTTCTCCGACACTACCGACCAATATGTGCTTGCTGCAAATGCGCTTGGCATCATAAACGGTGTTGGCGGAGGCAAGTTCAACCCCTCCGGCACCCTCACACGTGCTCAGATAGCCGCGATAATCAACCGCATAGCCGACCTCCTCGGGGTCAGCACCACAGGTTACAGTCACAACTTCACCGACGTCTCCGGGCACTGGGTGAGCAGCGAACTCGGATGGCCGGTCCATGCCGAAATAATCACCGGCGTCGGCAGCAGCCGATTCAATCCGAACGGTCTTCTCACCACCGAACAGGCAATCGCCATCGTCCAGCGCACCTTTAACGCTCTGTAAAACATTTTACCGCAAATGAGAAAACCGCTGCCTTGGCAGCGGTTTTCTTTCCGGGCACACGTATACCAGGCAGACATTTCACACGCATATGAACAACCGCCGTGCAGTGTACCCTATACTCGCTCACAGAGTGGCTTATACGGCATTAGTTAATTAGCAACCAAAGGAGAATTCCTTTGGTTGCTAAAGCTTTTTGGAACCACCGGTACAGCCGGTGGTTTTCGCTATACAAATAGAGCCCGCCAAATGTTACTTTGGCGGGCATTTCTCAAGCGTTGACCCAATTGGTGACGAGCCATGCAGGCAGCAACCAGAGGAACATATACAGAAGCAAGTTCGACGGCGAAGCTGTTGCAGGCGCATGAATGTATGTGAGATAAAACATGATAAGCATCGCGATCACCATACATATTATGCTGAGAGCGAGGCAGAGCTTTGTGGTCCTGCGCAGATTGCGGGCGGCAGCGATACTCTCAGCGTAGTGCCCGAGACCCTCCCGGTTTAGCACGGCGGACGGCTTTGAGAAGTACATTCTGTCCGGATCGCTCAGCGCAAGCCGCTGTGATATCTGGGGATAGTCGACCGTATCGGTCGAGAGCTTGAACTTAGATTCGATCATCGACGGAGTGATATTGAAATCCCGTACGGCAAAGATCGGTGTCAACCCATAGTGCTCAAGAGCCCGGAAACCACGGCGAACTGCTCCGGAAGCCGCGTAATTCACCGCAAAAATTCCCGCGAGTTCAAGGTTAATAGCCACGAATATCATCGTCTTACCGCTCACATCGCGCGGCACACGTATACCGGTGCGTGCCATAAATGAAGCCGTTCCGGCAAGCACGCTGCACCCGTCAATTTCCCCTCCAATGCCGCCGTTCTCATAGAATTTGAACGAACTTACCTTTTTCATCGTCCCCGACTGGTCGCGAAGCAGATCCTCAAATGCCCGCGCGATCCCCGTGCCGGAAGCGCTGATGAGGCTTGCGGAGTAGGAGATGACCCGGTCGACCTGAAAGTTTCCAAATACTTTCAATCCGTTAAGCGACACACTGCCGCGCGGGAATATATCGCTGTCGGTGACCACAACGTCGTGCACCGAACCGAGCTCCTCTGCCGCTGACCAACCGGCTATCGCCTCTCCTGCCGCCGCAAGACGGCGAGTCACCTTTGCAAAAGGCACAAAATACGGCAAAGCAAGCGAAAACGGCGCGCTCGCTGCCGTCATTGCGGAAAGACACCACAGGAACCGCTGCGGCTCCCCCCTGCCTATCGTGCTGACAGCCGACAATATTACCGCCGCCGCGATACACACAGGCGCAAGGACGCGCCATGCCCGGCGAGCAAAGTCGGTGCGCTCAGTCTGGTTAACAAAGTACAGCGCCTTCTGTGCCTTGTACTTGACAACAGCCTCCTGACCGTCGTAATAGTCGTCCTCACATCCTACGATATACGGCTTCGACATCCCGGACACCGTGCGATAGTTGCGCGCGCACGCTACCAACCATTTTCTCCGACACATTGCCGCGATTACAAGCGAAAGGGAGCTGACCGCCGTGAACGGCAGATACCCCTCCCACTGCGGGAACATCATCACCGATACTGTGTGTACCGCCGTAGCAATACAGGAAACCGAAACCACGCTTTCCATGTTTGGCTTGAGTGTGATGAGGTCGCGAAGTCCGGTCACAATAACTTCGTAGCAAAGCAACATCACCAGAATACCGGCAGCCAAATTCATAAACAGGTAAAAGAACGGGTGATATATGTATGAAATCCCCTGCGGAAGTGTAATGCCAAGTCGCGGTGCAACCGTAAGCATACATAGCAGCAACGTCACTACCCACGCACCCGCGATGCGGAGCTTCGAGCGACCAATCATGGCGGTGATCTCCTTGAATCGCTCTTCCACCGAAACATTCTGTTCCCGCGGCTCATGTTCCTCTTCCCGGATCTCCTGCGCCTCCCCGAACATCTCCTCCTCGAGTTTTCGTTCATCGCGTTTTGACCTTCTCCTGCGACGCGGGCGCTTTTCCTCTTCCTCCTCGAAAGCGTCTTTCTCGGTCACTCCGCCGACCTTTCGAGCTTCCTCAAGCCCTTCGCTTGATCCGAATATCTCTCCGAGATTCGCAGAAAACAGCTTTCCTGTGTCCTGCGCCTCTTTCATTACGACCTTTCTCGGTCCAGAGTCGTCCTCGGTATTTCTTCCACGCCTGCGCTTTTTCTTGCGCTCTTTCTCATCGCGCTCGACTTCTTCAAAGACGTGGATGCGCTCCGTGTACTCCGGGGCAGACGGTACCGGGGACTCAGCTGCTTTCTCAATATTCCGGGAGATCTCTCGGATCCGCTCCTCCTCATCGTCAAGCGGCTCCTCTGCTGGCTGTCCGTCCTCCACAACGACCGAGCCCAACTTGCTGTAATCCACCTGCACAGGCGACTCTTTTGTCTCAGATGTCTCAGATTCCGAAGGATGGATCTCTACAGTCCTCTCGAGAGACATCCGCTCAGCCTCCGCTCCGCGAATCGCCTGCTCAATGCGCTCCCGCTCGAGCGACGCCGTGATCTGCCCGAATATCGAGCCGAGCTCAGGGTTCTCATCCTGCGCCACAGGTTGCTGCTCTTCCGGCTCCGGTTTCTCCTCCTTATGCCGTTCCAGACCAAACTCTGCCAATATATCGTCAACTGAGAAGTTGTACTCAGCCGCATCTAGATCTACGTCTTTTAGTAGTTCGGCTGTATCGGTTATAGTCTTTTCTCCGCTCTTGTTGTTGTCCATGTTTCACCTCGCGCAACGCTAAACTAATGCTCAGTCCTCTGCCTCACAGCTTCAAAAAGTATCACCGCCGCCGCAGCCGAAGCATTCAGCGACGTGACCTTCCCGTACATCGGTATCTTTACCACAAAATCACAGCGCTCGGCTACAAGTCGCGACACACCCTCGCCCTCCGAGCCTATCACTAGAGCACACTTTCCGGTAAAATCGGCTTCATATATGCTCCTGTCCCCACTTCCATCCGCAGCAAAGA
This sequence comes from uncultured Clostridia bacterium, assembly GCA_944387575.1. Taxonomy (GTDB): domain Bacteria; phylum Bacillota; class Clostridia; order Oscillospirales; family JAAYOS01; genus CALXFK01. Next base: position 6,503 of record CALXFK010000031.1, on the reverse strand, counting down.
CCCAGAATCCCCTCTTCTGAAGTTCTCCGACAAGCGCCGACATATTCGCCACGCGGGCAACCGGCATATGCTCCAGCGCACCTGCGGACGCCTTAGACACCGCCGCCGTGAGCCCGACGCTGCGCCGCTTCTGAACAACCACCGCATCCGCTCCTGCGACCTCCGCCGACCGGATTATCGCGCCGAGATTCGACGGGTCAGTTATCCCGTCGCAAAGTACTATCAGCGGATCTCTGCCCTCTTCAGCTACCACCGAAAGAATTTCGTCAAGATCCGCATAGTCACGTGCAGGCATAGAAGCTATTACGCCCTGATGTGCCCGAGTGCGACTCATCTGGTCGAGCTTTCTCCGGTCGACTTCCACCACTGCGGCACCAGTCTCCCGTGCTTTTGCCACGATATAACGCAGAGTACTGTCCTGTTCCCCTCGCGCCACATACAGCTTGTCAACACGACGACCAGCTCTTAGCGCCTCGAGCACAGGGTTTCTTCCCTCTACAACCCCATCATTTTCCGTCTCGCGCTCCGACGAGCGTCCACGAAATCCATCAGACGGCATTTTTTCCTCCGTGAAACTGATTTGCACCATCACCCATCTTTTCTGCGCCTACTCCCGACCCAGGATTCGACATGGTGCTACACATACTTTGTCATTATACCACAAACCGCCCATTTTTTAAATAGTTTCTATGCAATATTTTGCAGGCTTTTTGTGGTATATTTTCCCTCATTTGAACTTTGTTTAGACTCAAAGATTCGGTATACGCCACCCCAAAATTCTACGCATTTTTACGCAGTTCGCATTTATGTTGCACGGTACAAAATAATTCTTTGCTATGGCACGCTCCAAATACATAAACACCCACCACGAAGTCTAAACCGCGCGGCAAGTTCCGGTAAAAAGATTTGAAATGAAGCACAAAATATAGTATAATCATTGCCAAGTCAAATACATATCCCGCAGGGCACACACAGTGTCAATAATAAAAAAGGAGTTCTGCACATGTTTAAAGGATTTCATCACATTGGACTTGCCGTGAGCAACACCGAGCGCAGCGTCGCGTTCTACACCGCTATTGGAGGTAAGGTGACCTGCAAATTCCCGTTCGGAGACGCCATGATATACATGATCGACCTTGGCGGCGGCGCGGTCCTAGAGATCATTCCCCTCCTCAAAGACGACAGCGCACAGCAGTCCCCGCGTTTTGCCCATATAGCGCTTGAATGCGACGATGTGCCCGCCGCATTTAAACGTCTTGTCGACGCCGGCGCAAAGGTCAAGAGCGAACCTGGTGACCTTATTCTCGCAGCCGAGCCTCCGATAAACGCATGCAACGCCTTCCTCATCGGACCGGACGGGGAGGACATCGAACTGTTTTGCGTAAAGTAACAAAACTTGCATCAGCGCAGCAGGAAACCGCCCAGTATGCCCTGATTTCCGCCGCGCTCGCACTGATTTCCACGGCGGTATTCTGGGTGTTCTTCTTCCGTGGCGAGTTCCTCGCAGCACTCGGAATGGGGCTGTTTTGTGGCGGCGCAGCCTTTATACCGTTGCATTTTGGTTTTACCGGCAGCAGGAAATTTGCCTGGCTTGTAATTCCCCTTGCCTTTACAGCCGCTTTTGTGCGTGTAAAGTTATTTCCTTACGTGTCGAACGACTATGTAATAGCGTTTCAGCACTGGATGGAGGATTTCAGGCAGGCTGGCGGATTCGCTGGGCTTGCAGAGAATATCGGCGACTACAACTATCCGTACCGCTATTTTCTTGCACTCTTCTCCTATCTTCCCACCTACGATCTGTACCTGATAAAGCTACTGTCGGTGGGGTTCGACCTTCTGCTTGCGTACTACGCAGCGCGGCTGTGCGGACTGTTTACCGAGAGTCCTTTGCGGCACATGGCAGCATTCTTTGTCCTTCTCTTCCTGCCTACCGTTGTGCTTAACGGTGCAAAGTGGGCTCAGTGCGACGGGATATATAGCTCGCTCATGCTCGGCACGCTCTACTATGGGCTCTCCGATCGACCGGTCAAGGCGGTGGTCTGTTCCGCCCTTGCATTTGCGGCAAAGCTGCAATCTATATTCCTGCTTCCAATACTTGCGGTCTTCTGGATAGCGAAGCGTGTAAAGTTTAAACACTTGCTTCTGTTCCCAGTGGTGTATCTTGCAGCAATGCTTCCCGCACTTATCGCTGGACACACTCTCTACGACATATTTTTTGTATATTTCAATCAGACGAATATGTTCTCGGGGTACCTCACGATGAATGCGCCATCAATATTCATGCTCATCGGTGATGGCATCAGCAATACGTCGCTTGCAAGCACACTTGGCACCATCGCAGGTTTTGTCTACCTCCTGGCACTGCTCCTGCATGCACTGGTAAGGCGAACACGCCTCGGCGGCAAAGTCGGTGCGCACACCATCATGAGGTATGCACTTGCTATGTGCGTCGGTATACCGTTTATTCTGCCGTCCATGCATGAGCGCTACTTTTACATGGCAGAGACGCTTGCGGTCGTATGTGCATGCGCGTGCATATGTAGCGAACTGCTGCCGGTGCTCATCCAGATCCCGCCACTACTCTGTTACGATGCATACTTCAGGGGATATTACCGCGTCTACCCTGAAATAATCGGCAGCATTATGCTGCTCTGCGCAATAATTGTCACCGCCGCTGCACTTTTCCCTGTTCCGAGTATAAGGCTCATCATGCAGCGCCGGAAAAATGAATCCAGCGAAGGAGACTTGATATGACAACCGTTTCCACAAATGGCGTTGTGTTGCGCCGTGGCGTCATCGAGGACGCCGCCGGAATGGCGCCCTCTGAAATTGCCGCCGCAAAAACAAAAACCATGACATACGGCATCCTTGCGTCGCACGATATTTCGGGCGACATGTCTGCCCCCAAACTGCGGGTGGATGCTATGGCATCACACGACATAACGTATGTTGGTATTATTCAAACAGCCCGCGCAAGCGGGCTTGAGCGCTTCCCGCTCCCCTATGTTCTGACAAACTGTCACAACTCACTCTGCGCCGTTGGCGGCACAATAAACGAGGACGACCACCTGTTTGGTCTCTCATGTGCAAAGAAGTACGGCGGCGAGTTTGTACCCGCCCACCTCGCAGTGATACACCAGTACATGCGCGAGCGGTACGCCGCTCCCGGCAGGATGATACTTGCCTCGGACAGCCACACCCGCTACGGTCCGTGCGGGACTCTCTCGGTCGGCGAGGGCGGACCGGAGCTTGCAAAGCAGCTACTCGGTCGCACATATGACATCGCGTACCCCGAAGTCATGGCGGTGGTGCTCGAGGGAAAGCCGAACCCCGGAGTCGGACCCCAGGACGTTGCGCTTGAGCTTATAGCCGCTACCTTCAGTGATGGGCTCGTAAAAAACAAGGTGCTCGAGTTCATCGGTCCCGGCGTCTCCGAACTCGGAATGGATTACAGGTTCGGCATAGACGTCATGACTACCGAGACCACCTGCCTCTCGACCGTTTGGCGAACCGACGATGTCGTCAAAGAATATCTCGCACTTGTCGGTCGCGCAGGCGACTACAAGCAGCTCGACCCGCAGGACGGCGCATACTACGACGGGGTCATCCGCATAGACCTTTCGAAGGTTGAACCTATGATAGCGCTGCCGTTCCACCCCTCCAACGCTTACACGATACGTGAGTTCAAGGCGCATGCACGCGAGCTGCTCGCTGAGGTGGATGCAGATGCGATAAAGACGCTCGGAGTGACTGACGCGCCCAAACTTGTGGACAAGCTTCGCGGTGGCGAGTTCTACGTCGACCAGGCGTTCATAGGCGGATGTTCGGGCGGAATTTATGAAAACGTGATGCGCGCCGCCGAGATACTCCGCGGTGCAGACATCGGATGCGGCGGCTTTGAGCTCTCCGTCTACCCCGCAAGCCAGCCGATGTTCCTCAAGCTGCTCGACAACGGGGCGCTTGCCGACCTCACGCGCGCCGGCGCGGTCATACGCACGGCGTTCTGCGGTCCCTGCTTCGGCGCAGGCGACGTTCCGGGCAACGGCGGATTCTCCATACGTCATTCGACCCGTAACTTCCCGAACCGCGAGGGCTCGCGTCCGTCAGACGGACAGAGTGCTTTCGTCGCGCTCATGGATGCGCGTTCGATTGCCGCGACCGCGCTCAACGGCGGACGTCTCACCGCTGCCGATGAACTGCCCAATCCTCCCGCAGACCATGTGACAACCGACTATACGTACGACCCGACCCCCTACAAGAACCGCGTATATTATGGCGTCGGCAAGCCCGACCCCTCCGCAGAGCTTGTTCTCGGTCCGAATATAACCGACTGGCCCGAGCAGACCGCACTGCCCGAGAACCTCGCAATCGAGGTCGCAAGCGCGATATACGACCCGGTAACCACGACCGATGAGCTCATCCCCTCCGGCGAGACCTCGTCCTACCGTTCAAATCCGCTGCGTCTCAGCGATTTTGCTCTTTCCCGTAAGGACCCCGAGTACGTCGGGCGTGCAAAAGCGATAAAGGCTCTCGAATACGAGAGGCGCGCGTTGAACGGTGCGACTCCCTCCCCCGAGCTCGCTAACCTGCTTGACGGGCGCGACCCGGCATCAACCGGCGTCGGTTCGGCTGTGTTCGCCCTAAAGCCGGGAGACGGTTCCGCGCGTGAACAGGCGGCAAGCTGCCAGAGAGTTCTCGGCGGTGTTGCAAACATCGCGGGCGAATACGCTACCAAGCGTTACCGTTCCAACGTCGTCAACTGGGGTATGCTGCCCTTCGTTTTGGACGACGCCGCCAACAGTGCAATAACTGCCGGTGACCGCATATACATCGACGGTATCCGCAGCGCGATACTCAGCGGCGCGGACAGCGTCCAGGCAAAGCTCGTCAACTGCGAGACATGGGAGGAGAAAACGATAACCCTCCGTCTGCCTGCACTTACGACCGACGAGCGCGACGTCATCCTCGCGGGATGCCTCATGAACTACTACCGCGCATAATCGCTTCATAACAAACATCCCGATGCAGTCTGAACTGAACTGCATCGGGATGTTTTTCTGCTTTTCAATTAAAAACTTGAGTAAATCGTCTTTGCGGTCACACCCTTGAGGCGACCGATTCTACCCGCCATCGCGTTTATGATGTCCTGCGGCGCATCCATTGCTATACTTATTATTGCTATCTTCTTTTCCCTATACGGAATGCCCATTCGCCCGATTATATACTCGCGGTACTCATGCAGAAGGTCATTGAGAGGCGCTACCGAATCCGGGTTTTCCACTATAATTGACGCTATTGCAACACGTGTTTCCATCTTCTCATCTCCCTTCCACATTATATTTTAGTATATTTTATTTGTCAACACGAAATAGCCGGGCAAGGTCCGGGAACACCCCGAGACTCCTCTGAAGTATTCCTTTCATATACGCAATCGTTATCCCGTAGTTGGTAAATGCAGTCCCGCTATCCACCGTTGTTTTCATACGGTACCTCATTTCGCGCTCATTGAGCATACATCCGCCGCAGTGTATCACCAGTGCATACCGCGAAAGGTCGTCTGGGAATTCGGTTCCCGAGACCGACTCTATACGTATATCCTTTTTTGTATATTCGCCAAGCCAGCGCGGTATCTTCACCGTACCGATGTCATTGCACTGGCGATGATGTGTACACCCCTCTGCAACAAGCACCGTATCTCCGTCTTTGAGTGAATCTATCGCCCTCACACCGCGTACAGCCGTATCCAGAAATCCCTTGTAACGCGCCATCAGGATAGAAAACGATGTGAGCGGTATCTCCTCCGGCGTGTCGGCTGCGACCTGAGAAAAGACCTGGCTGTCGGTCACCACCATCGCGGGAGGCGCCGACAAGCTCTCAAGGGTGTGTTTGAGCTCGGTCTCCTTGGTCACTATGGCAATGGCGCCGGTATCCAGTATATCACGTATCGTCTGCTGCTGCGGGAGGATTATCCTGCCTTTTGGCGCCGACTCGTCGATAGGCGTCACGAGCACGACCATGTCCATCGGGTCGAGTAAATCTCCGATGAGCTTTGGCTCCTTGCTACGGTCACCCGTAAGCGCTCCGAGCGCCTCCTTGAGTTCGTTTACCCCCTCGCCACTCTCCGCACTGACCGCCAGAGCACCCTCCGGGAGCGTTTTCTTCGCGGCTATATCGGTCTTGTTGTATACAAGGATATATGGTATTTCCTTTGCACGTATCAGGTCAAGTATCTCCTCGTCGTCCGGCGTCATACCCTCGGCGGCGTCAATGACCATGACAGCAATATCCGTCTTATTCAATACCTGGCGCGCCCTTTTCACGCGCATCGCCCCCAGCTTTCCCTCGTCGTCGAAGCCGGGAGTGTCTATCATCACCACCGGACCGAGTGGGAGAAGCTCCATCGACTTATACACCGGGTCGGTGGTCGTGCCCTTGGTATCGGACACAACCGCAAGTTCCTGACCGGTGACCGCATTGACGAGGCTTGATTTTCCGGCGTTCCT
>CALXFK010000030.1 GCA_944387575.1 uncultured Clostridia bacterium | reverse complement strand
GCTTATAACGTATCCACCAGCGTCAAGGTAGATGGTAGCATCGGTGTTGAAAGCAATATCCGCAATGGTCTTGTCAGCAACAATCCACTTACCGGACTGAGTGTAAGTAGCGCCACCAAAGGTCATGGTAAAGAGCGGAGCTCCAACATAAGCGGTCTTCTGACCAACAACGGCGGTAGCCTTGGTGATGTAGTAGGTATCGGTCGCGGTGTTGTAGTTGTAGTAGACAACGTCGCCAGCCTTCAGGTTCTCGTAGCCGGAAACTCTGGTGACATCAACGCCCTGAGCGAAGTTGTCCGCGCCATTGATGCCGAAATCAGCAATAGTGACCTTGGTCACGCCGAAGTTAGTAGCAGTGGTCGGATCGGCAGTAAGAGCAGCAGCGTTGTAGGTGGTGACGAGCACGCGGTCGATGCGACCATTCGCGTTGGTGTCGATGAGCTCGACCTTGTCGCCCTTAGCAAGGGTAATACCATTCGGAACAGTAAGACCGTTGTTGTAGAAACTACCATTCAGGTACCAATCAACATCCTTAGCAGCATTCTCGGTCTGCGCAACATAGGAAGCGCTGCCGCGGGTAGTCCAACCGGTAAACGGATCGGTAGCAGCATTGGTATCACCGTCATACTTGGTGGCGATAACGGTGTCGGTGTAGGTGATGCCGGTGATGGCAACAGCCCTGTCAACGTTGTTGACCTTCTGGATCTGATACCAGACATCAACGGTACGACCAATGTCGGACGGCTGAGCGTCTATGCCGTAGATGATCGGGTTGCTGTTAGTTGCATTTATGATGTAACCATCGTCCATGTCGTAGTCAACGGTCACGTCCTCAGCAACATAGAGACGATACTCATCTGCGAAGCTGCCGAGCGAGTCAGCAGAACCGGAACCAGCAACGCTGTTCAGGTAGTCGCCGAAGAGAGCGGAGTAAACAACCTTGCCCGCGAACATAGCGTTGAACGCGTAAAGGGCAGACTCCTCACGGTTTGCATAAGCGTCCGGATTGGCAGCATAGTTGCCGTCGAACAGCTTAACGCGGGAAGCGTACTTGATAACCTGGGTCTTCCACTCGTTGCCAACGAACTCGTCGTTGACGCCGTAGCCAAGAGCCACGAGGAGCATCTTAGCGATCTGAGCGGTGGTGACCTTGTTGGTGGGCTTGAACAGGTTGTTGCCAACGCCGTCTATGATGCCCTGGTTAGCGCAGTACTGGATGTAGCCAGCGGCCCAGTGACCAGCCGGAACGTCCGCGAACGGGGAAACGTTGGTGGAGAGGGCGTCAGCCGACTCCTTGCCAAGAAGGAGGTAAGCAACAATCTTCGCAGCCTGAGCGCGGTTGACGTCGCCCTTCGGCAGGAAGCTGCCGTCGGCATATCCTTCAAGTATGCCAACTCCGCTGAGAACATCTACAGCGGTCTGATAGTTGATGTTGGAGCTGTCGGTGTACTCGCTGGCGCTTGCGGTAACAAAGAGACCACAAGCCATAACGAGAACCAGAGCGAGGCTCAACACCTTTTTGAGATTCTTCATCTTGAATCCTCCCTATTAGATTTTTGCGAGAGGGCGCGTTGCCCCGCTCACACACGTAATATACCGTTTTCCGAAGCTCCGGTCAAGTGCGGGGCGCGATTTGTAACGAAAGTGTAATATTGCGTGAAGACGGGTCATGTGAAGGCTCACGGCGTACTTATGACGTATATTGTACAGCTTCTGCGTCCGAACTGGATACACTCCCTCCACGTATCGAAAAACAGGTCCACGATATTGCCCTTTATTGCGCCGCCGGTGTCCTCGCAGGAGCTGAGCCCGTAGGTCCACCCCTGCCCCTCGATATAGACGACGCTGCCCAGCGGGATGGTATTCGGGTCGACCGCGATCGCACCGACTCGAGCAATGGTGCCCGACCGGGTGCGCTTCCAGCTCTGGCGCTCGGTCGTATAAGCAGTCGCCTCGCCGTCAATTTTGTGCGACCACTCCACCGTCGTTCCATCCGGCGCGGTGAGGGTACCTCCCGGACCGTACTCCACCGTATCTGCGACCGGAGCAACGGTGACCGAGCTTGCGACGACAGTCCGCTCTATCTCCTGACCGCCACGGCGCAGGACGGTGCAGGTCACGGTGCGCACGCCGTCCTTACCCTCGCTTATCACCCGCTCCTCGCCCTTGGGGATATACTCATTTGCTATCATATTGCGGGTGCGCGGTATGACCTCGGTATAGGTCTCGGTGACAAGCTCGGCGCGAGTAACCGCAACGCTCATCCCGTCCGAGAGCACTGTATCTTCACCGGGCAACACTGCGTCGTACTCGCCGAGTTCGACCCCGCGGGCATCAAGCAGATCTCCCACCGTGTCCCCCTCATACGCCATTATCCGACGCAGTTCGCCATCGACCGACAGTATGACAGATATCCGCTCGGGGAACGCCGCGTCCCTGAAAAACGCCGCGGAAGCCTCCTGCGGAAGCACTGCACAGAGCGCGAGCACAAACGCCGTTACGAGCGATGCGACGCGGATCCGCGCAGTGCGAGATAATCGGGTTTTCATAGAAAAAATACCTCTCAACAAATTTTCCATTATGCGCCTTCTCACGCATGGTAACGGATTATAGCCGCTTTTGAGGCATTTGTCAAGCTTTTGTGAATTTTATTATCTTTTTCGACGATATCGCACAGCTTGTACACGTTGTTTTTTGTGCAGGAGGATGGTACAATAGCTTCGCGCACGGACGCGGAAAACTGGTTTGGAGGCAGGTATGGTTTACATTTTCCCGGCGCTGCTGATAGCGCTTACAGCCGTATTTACTGTGGCGATTGTGAAGGCTGGAAAGGCGGGTATTCCGGGCGGGGGCGTCATATCCCCGCAGCGGCGGTTCGGTCGTGCAGACGCAGTCATCGCACTCGTGCTCACGCTCGTATACGGCGCGGTGAACTTTACGGGGCTCGGCGACACCCAGGCACCGCAGAGCTTCTACCAATTTACATCGGATACACGCGAGCTCATCGTGGACCTCGGTGCGTCGTACGAGATAAGCACAATAATATATTACGACGGCGGCGGACACGCAGAGGAGGGGTACTCCCTCCACATAACCGAGGGCGGGGACTGGACAAAGCTCGTCCGACCGGCGGAGGAAGAGGGCAGCGCCCCCATTGCTGCGCTCGAGCACAACTATACTTCATTATATAAATGGTTCTTTACGTCGATGGAGAGTTTACAAACCGAGGACGGCGGCAGCGCAGCGGTACGAAGCGCCCGCTACGTTCGGTTATACGCCGGTGCAAACGACCTCAAGCTCGGGCTGCTCGCATTTGTGGACGCGAACGGCGAAATAATTGACCCGTCAGGATTTACATGCTACATCGGGGATGAAACGCAGTTCGGGTCGCTGTTCGACGAGTATGAACTGATACCGGAGCGCTCCACATACATGAACTCGACCTATTTCGACGAGATATACCACGCACGCACCGCCTATGAGTTCCTCCAAAGCGAGCACATTTACGAGACCACACACCCACCGCTCGGAAAGCTGATAATCGCCATCGGAATAGAGCTCTTCGGCATGACGCCGTTCGGATGGCGGTTTTCGGGCGCACTGTTCGGGACGCTAATGGTACCACTCTTCTACGCGCTTGCGCGGTCGCTGTTCTCCCGGAAATCGTCGCTCTGCGGAACACTGATATTCGCGTTTGACTTCATGCACTTTACCCAGACCCGTATATCGACCATCGACACCTACTGCGTATTCTTCACGCTGCTCATGTACCTTCTCATGCTCACGTTCGTGCGGGCGGGCTTCGACGCCTCCCCGCGGCGGCAGCTCGTGCCCCTCGCGCTCTGCGGCATAGCGTTCGGACTCGGGGCGGCGGCGAAATGGCAGTGCTTCTACGCGGCGGGCGGACTTGCGGTAATTTACTTCTGGCACGTAATAAGGGAGGGTATCCGCCTCACGCGCGCAGGGGAGGGGTACAGGTTCCGTGCGCGGCTCGGGGCTGTGCTCATCGTATCGGTTCTATTCTTCATTGTGGCGGCAGGGGCGATATACGTGCTCAGCTATCTACCGTACGCCCGCGCAAACGGAGAGACCCTGTCGCTCGGATATGTGTGGGAACGCCAGCTCGACATGTACCGCTACCACTCCGAGCTGGAGGCGACACACCCATACCAGTCCGCATGGTACCAGTGGCTGCTCGACCTGCGTCCGATACTCTACTACCGGGAGTATCTCGACGGCGGTTACGTGTCTCTTATGGCGGCGTGGCTCGGTCCGGTCGCGTGCTGGGCGGGACTTACGGCGCTTGTAAGCGAGTGCGTGCTTCGTTTCCGTATGAAAGGCGGTTCTATGGTCGAGCCTCCGCAGTCGCGCAGTGTAATATGGTTCATTGCAGTCGGTTGGCTCGCAATGCTGCTGCCCTGGGTCATGATAACCCGCTGCGCGTTCGCGTACCACTATTTCCCGTGTCTTATTTTCCTGACACTTGCGCTCTGTGCGTCGTTTGACAGGCTCTTCAAATACAGCCCCACAGAGGGCTACAGCCGCACCAAAGTCGGCAAGGTGATATTCTCACCGGGGGTTGTACGCCGCCTCCCGGTCATCCTCGCCGTTTCGGCTGTCGTACTGTTTGCAATGTTCTACCCGGCGCTCAGCGGAGTACCCGCACCCCAGTGGTGGTTTCGGAACTTTTTGAAGTGGATACCGAGCTGGCCGCTGTGACACACACAATAACAAAAAGGGGCAAACCGTCGTGGTTTGCCCCTTTTATTGACCGTTTTCCCGAGGTCATTCGTCACCGGCGACCGCAAATCCCGCGGTATCGCTCACCGGCAGCGAGAACACTATCGCCTCCGTCTCGGTGGACGGACCGGCTTTCTCAAGTATACCGCGCATGACCGCCGCCTTCCGCGCTGCGCTCACGACAATCATGACTATCTCGCGCTCGCGTGCGAGAGAAACGCCGAAAAATTTCTCCGCGCCCTCTATCCCGGTACCCTTTGCATGCAGCACCGTGCCGCCGCGGGCGCCCGCCGAACGGGCGGCGTCCATGACCTCGTCCGAGTGACCTTCCGCCGCGACCGCGTAGATAAGTTCGCAATCAAAGTTCAGCTCGGGAGCCTTTTTCTCCTCGTTTCCGCCAAGGTATGCCAACGTTCTTCCTCCTCCCACGCTCTTGATAGGCACCGTGACCGTGACACCGCAGCCCGGGGCATCGATATACAACTGCCTCCGCTGCGCGCGGATGACCTCCGCCGCCTGTTTATCTCCAACCACCGCAAACGCCACCCGGCGTTCGGTGGACTCTATGCCGAGCAGTTCTCTCATGCTGCGGGTGGCGGTTCCGCGTGCGCGCAGTTGCAACAGCAGCGGGACATTCAGTTCCGCGCATATCTTTCCCATCGTCTCGCACACCTCGGGCGCGAGTATCGAAATAAGAAGTTTCACCTCGCTCACCCCCACAGTTCTATGACGTCGCAGTCGCCATAAGCGGGCTGCTCCGCCTGCGCACGCTGCTTACGCACGAATATCACACCCATTATCTGGACCGTTATGAGCGGCATCATCGCAACGAGCGCCACAAGCCCAAATGCATCGCTTATCACGTTCCCGCCGATCGCCGCGCACGCACCCATGACGAACCGAAGCATAAACGTCGCGGTCATCGGTCCGGACGCGACCCCGCCCGAGTCGAACGCGATAGCAGTATATATATCTGGCACAAAAAAGGTCAGTATCAGCGCCAGGGCATATCCGGGAACAAGGAACCACATGAGCGAGATCCCTGTAACCGCGCGCAGCATCGCCACACCGGTTGCGATAGCGATCGCTATCGAGAGGCTTATGCGCATGGCGCTTCCCGGTATCGCCCCGGCGCTCACCTCCGCTATCTGGTTTTCAAGTACGCGCACTGCCGGTTCCGCAGAGATTATAAACCAGCCAAGCAGCATCGCCGCCGGGATAAGGATGAACGCATACCGCCCCTGCGCTATCTCCGCGCCAAGCGCCTCTCCAAGCGGAGCAAATCCCACATTGACGCCGGTGAGGAACAGCACAAGTCCGACATATGTAAAGCCCACGCCGAGCAGTATCCTTACAAACCCGCGCAGTTTTATATGCAGCGAGAACACCTGGAAGAGCAAAAATATCCCCATGACCGGGGCGAGAGCCACCGCAGTCTCCTTCATGTACTCGGGAAGCGCCGCAAAGTAAGACCAGCCTAGCTGCGCTGTGTCGCTCCACTCAACGAGCACACTGCTGCTCGACGACTCCCCTCCGTGATAGAAAAAACCGAGCACCATCACCGCGAGCACCGGTCCTATCGAACAGAGCGCAACAAGCCCAAAGCTGTCAGCCTCCGCACGGCGGTCGCTTCGTATATTCGCGACGCCGACGCCGAGCGCAAGTATGAACGGCACGGTCATCGGACCGGTCGTGACCCCACCCGAGTCGAACGCTACGCTGAGAAAATCCTCTCCCGTGAACGCCGCAAGTCCGAACAGCACCGCGTAGAACCCGATGAGCATCCATCTGAGCTTTATACCGAAAATTATCCGCACCATGCACAGCGACAGGAACACCCCGACGCCTATGCTCACCGCGGCAATAAGCACGCCGTTCGATATATGTGGCGCGGTCTCCGCCAGCACCTGCAGGTCAGGCTCCGCAACGGTTATCGCGATGCCGAGCGCAAAGCTGCCGACAATTATCAGCCACATCTTGCGCGACCCGGTCAGCGCCGAACCAATTCGCGTTCCGATGGCGGTCATCGCCGACTCCGCGCCCACCGTGAACAGCCCCATCCCGATCGACACGAGCGCCGCACCGACCAGAAACGCGAGCATCAGGTCGGACCCCACCGGCGTTATCGTAAAACATATAACCAGAACTATCAGCATTATCGGTATGACCGAACGCGCCGATTCACGTATTTTTTCACCCAGAAAATTCCGTTTTTTCAATAAATATTCCCTGTCTATGGTATTTCTCCTTTTCGCAATGCAATGAATTTTATCAGTATAAGTATAACTAATTATTTATTAAATTTCCAGAGTGTTTATGCCTACGACGACCAATTCTTAACGATTCCTTAGCAGTCTGCACCGAGCATGAGCTTCATACGCAGCGAACCGCACATTTCGACACTCTCCGAGCCACACTCGAAACGAAGTCCGGGGAGCGGTTTTGTTGAGCTAAACTCAAGCTCGCGACCTACCTTTCGCGCACACAGTATCGCTTCGCGCACCCCGTATCTTCCCGCCGGTTCACAGCAGGCGGCAACGCCGTCGTGCAGGGAGTATGCCCGCGCGGTTATTCCTTCGCAGAATTCGTAGTCGCAGCTCTCCGAGCTGCTTCCGAACGGGATGAGCGAACCCGGTCTCGCAAGCACCCTCGCGCGCGACCCGGACAAAACGCCGAGCTCGTATCTCTCGCCGCTCTCGATGTCGCTCCACTCACCGGGGCAGGGAAGCGGACCCTCCACGCCCTCCGGGACCACGAGCAGGTCCGGTCCGAGCATGTATGCCCCGGGCAGCTCCTCCGCGCCGGCAAAATGAAAGAACACCGGGCGCATGAGCGGTATACCGTTCAGGCAAGCCGATGACGCATGTGAATACAAATATGGCAGCAGCAGCCGTCGGAGCTCCACCCCAACCGACGGGGGACCACCCGCCGATGCGCCCTCCCACGGCGCAAACCCGTCGAGCAGCACCGCCGCCTCACCGATACCGTGCAGTTTTACCGCGCGTTCGAGCAGATCCGCGTGCAGCTTGCGCAGTTTCTTCCTGCGCTCCGCGCCCGCCGGTTCACCGCTCGCGGCTATGACAAATCCGTCCGGTTTCCCGGAGGTCTGTACGTCCCCGCTCAGCGGCACCCGCACGAGTTCCCGCCCCGCAGTGTCCCCGCAGACCGCCCACACCGGCGGAAGTTCCTTTCTCACACCGCCCATTATGTACCGCCCATAAGCAGCGGCAGGGCTTGCATCAAGCAGCGCAGTCACCCTGCCTTCGGTCTCGACACGCAGTTCGCCGCCGGTCGTCTCCACCGGTCTGAACAGCCCGCCATCCGAGCAGACGAGCAGCCCGCAGGAGGTGAGCAGCAGCTCGCTTTCCGAATGCAGCGGCTCAAGTCCTCCATCCCATACGCGCGAGTCCGGCTCGCTCATATCGATTTTGAGAAACAGGCGTCCTCCGCTCCTCTCGACCCGCAAAAGGCGCTCCCCACCGGCGCGCAGTTCGGCACACCCATTCCCGCAGGGCACTATTTCAAGCGTACCCGTGCATCTCTCCGCCGACGTACCAGAACCTATTTCGCAAACATTATCCGCGCCGCTCCGGCGCCACAAATCAAAGTGATCTTGCATTCCGTCCTCCGTATTTTCCCGTCAAGGC
>CALXFK010000029.1 GCA_944387575.1 uncultured Clostridia bacterium | reverse complement strand
CAAAACCGAGATATTTTTCAAGAGGTCCTGCATTTGCAGGGTATTGGTGGGATATGGACGACACAATTCTTCGCCTTGAAGGCATCCGCAAGAGCTTCGGCGAGACCGAGGTCCTAGGCGGCATCGATCTCGACATCCATCGCGGTGAATTCATCACGCTTCTCGGCTCGTCCGGCTGCGGAAAGACAACGCCGCTGCGAATAATCGCCGGGCTTGAGAGCCCGGACGCGGGGCGTGTCCTTCTTGAGGGCGTGGATGTGACAAACGAGCCGCCAAACCGCCGGGATGTCAACACCGTTTTCCAGAGTTACGCGCTCTTCCCGCACATGACCGTCGCGGCGAACATCGGATACCCCCTGAAACTGCGCGGCGAAAAGAAAAAAGAAATCGCGCGGCAGGTCGAGCAGGCGCTCGAGCTTGTGCAGCTCCCAGGCTTCGGCTCGCGCAAGCCGTCCGAGCTCTCGGGAGGACAGCGCCAGCGCATAGCTATTGCGCGGGCACTCGTCGCGCGTCCGAAAGTGCTGCTGCTCGACGAGCCGCTCGGCGCGCTTGACCTCCAGCTCCGCCGGCGCATGCAGCTCGAGCTGAAGCGTATGCAGAAGCAGCTCGGGCTCACCTTCGTCTACATTACCCACGACCAGGAGGAGGCGCTCAACATGAGCGACCGGGTCGCGGTGATGCGCGGCGGTGTGTTCGAGCAGACCGGCTCCCCAAGCGAGGTGTACGACCTCCCGCGCACGAGCTACGTTGCGCGCTTTGTCGGCAGCGCAAACGTCGTGACCGGTAGGGTCACGTCGGTATCCGGCGGCATCGTCCGATTCTCGTCGGAAAACGGAGGGGGCGCGGCGCTCCTCCGCTCCACTTCCGCACCTGTACCCGTGCCCTCCGAGGGCGGAGATGTATCGGTCGCGGTGCGAAGCGAGCACATCTCCCTCTCCCGGCAGACGGAGGGGGAAGACGGCATCCGCGCCATCGTAAAAGAGAAGACGTTCTCGGGCGGGCTTCTCCGCATCGCTCTCGACTGCGGGCTTTACGGAGAGATCGTCGCAAGCAGGCACGGCATCGACTCGGACTTTCAACCCGGTGAGGAGGCGCTCGTCTCCTGGGACCCGGAACACGCGGTGGTGGTGCTTCTCAACGACGAACCGCCGCGTCCCTCGGACGAGGAGGCGGAAAGGTGAACACATTCGAAAAACTGCGGCGCAAACGCTCGCGCAGCTACACGCTCGCGTCGCTACCCCTTGTCATTTTTACGATCGTTTTCGTGCTCGGTCCTATGGTATACATGGTTATACTGAGCTTTCTCACCCGTGCGGAGAGCTGGGGAGTCGTCGCCGAGTTCACATTTGACAACTACGCGGATATCCTCGAGCCGGTCTACCTCGAATCGGCGGTGCAGTCGCTGAAGCTCGCGTTTACAACC
This sequence comes from uncultured Clostridia bacterium, assembly GCA_944387575.1. Lineage (GTDB taxonomy): Bacteria > Bacillota > Clostridia > Oscillospirales > JAAYOS01 > CALXFK01. Next base: position 9,348 of record CALXFK010000029.1, on the reverse strand, counting down.
ACCATCATCGTCTGCGCCGTGGGATACCCGTTCGGGTACTTCATGGCAAAGCTCCCGGAGGCGCGGCGGAGGCTGTGCGTGATGCTCGTGATGGTGCCGTTCTGGACGAGTTCGCTCATCCGGCTGTACGGCTGGATGATAATTCTCCGCGCAAACGGACCGCTGGACAGCGCACTCATGGCGCTCGGGATCACCGACGCGCCGCTCAAGCTGCTCTACACCTACCCGGCAGTGCTCGCCGGAATGGTGTACGCGCTGCTGCCGTTCATGATACTCTCGGTCTACTCGAGCGTCGAGAAGATGGACTGGAGCCTCGTCGAAGCGGCGCGCGACCTCGGCGCGGGCGCGGTGCGGGCGTTTCTCACCGTCACCCTCAAGCTGACCCTGCCCGGACTTATGACCGGAATAATCCTCACCTTCGTGCCATCGATGGGGCTATTCTTCATTGCGGACATTCTCGGCGGAAACAAGGTGGTGCTCATCGGCACGGTCATACAGGAGCAGCTCATGAAGGTCCACAACTGGCCGTTTGCGGCGGCGCTCTCGGTCATCCTCATGGCGATGACGAGCGCAATGATAATCCTCTACCGCAAGGTCACCGGCTCTAAAGAACTGGAGGGGGCGATATGAAGAGACGTTTCCGCGCGTCCTCCGTCTACCTTCTGGCGGTGCTCGCGCTGATGTATCTGCCGATAGTGGTGGTAATCGTTTACTCGTTCAACTCCTCCGACTTAAGCTCGGTCTGGGGCGGGTTTACGCTCGACTGGTACCGCGAACTGTTCCGCGACCGCGCGATGGGGGAGGCTCTCCGCAACACTCTTGTGCTCGGAGTTCTGAGCAGCCTCTCCGCCGCGATAATCGGAACGCTCGGCGCGGTCGGACTTCCCCGTTCGCGGATAGTCGGGAAGGGCGCGGTCGAGTACATAGCAATGCTCCCGATGATGACCCCCGAGATAATCCTCGGCATGGTGTCACTCGCATTTTTCTCGCTTCTCGCGCTTCCGTTCGGAATGCTCACCCTGTTCCTGTCGCACACCGCTTTCTGCATCCCGTATGTATACATGCAGGTCAAGGCGCGGCTGATAGGGCTCGACCCGAGCCTCACCGAAGCGGCGCGCGACCTCGGCGCGGGGGAGTCGAGGGCGTTTTTCGATATCACCCTCCCGCTGATAATGCCCGCGATAAGTTCCGGAATGCTGCTCGCGTTTGCGATGAGCATTGACGATGTCGTTATAAGCGTCTTTATGACCGGCGCAAGCGTAAATACCCTGCCGATAAAGATATACACCATGCTCAAGACCGGCGTGACGCCGAAAATCAACGCACTCTGCACGCTGATGTTTGCGGCGACCATCCTCGTTGTGGTCGCGGTATCGCTTGCGGGCAGGCGCAAAACAAAGAGATAGGAGAACACATATGAAAAAACTGCTTTCCATCGTCCTCGCGGCGGCACTCGTTTTCTCGCTTGCCGCTGTCTCCGGCTGCTCCGAAAAGCAGGAGACGCTCACCCTCTATACCTGGGAGGGAATGTTCCCGCAGGAGATCCTCGACGGCTTCGAGAAGGACACCGGCATCCGCATCAACTACGTAAACTTCGACTACGACGAGACCATGCTCGCAAAGCTCCAGGCGGCAAACGGTGGCGACTACGACCTCGTAATCGCGGACGACTACATAATCGAAACGGTCATCGCCGAGGGTCTTGCCCAGAAGCTCGACCTCTCAAAGCTGCCGAGCTATGACGGAATAAACCCGGTATATCAGGGTCAGTTCTACGACCCCACCAATGAGTACACCGTTCCTTACGGCGCCGGCGTCCAGACGATAGTGTACGACCCGGAGGCGGTCGGCTTCGAGATAAACGGCTATGCCGACCTCTGGAACGAGCAACTCGCCGACTCGCTCGGCATAATCGCAAACTACCGCGTCATCAACGGTATGGCACTGAAGGTGCTCGGCGAGAGCTACAACACCGAGGACCTCGAGACTATCGACGCGGCGGGCGACCTTCTCGCCGACCTCGCACCCAACATCCGCCTTATCAAGGATGATTACCTCGAGGACGACCTCCTCTCCGGCGAGATAAACGCCGCAATAATGTACACCTCGCAGGTGACCGGTGCGAAAATGGCGCGCCCGTCCCTTGAGATAGTCTACCCCGAGGAGGGCATCGGCTTCGGCATAATGGCGGGCTTCATCCCGTCGAACGCGCCCAACCCGGACGCGGCGCACCAGTTCCTCGAGTACATCCTCGACCCGGAGCGCGCTGCCGACTGCTTCGAGTACCTCGGCTACTACTGCACCACCCTCGCCGCCGAGCAGTACATCTCGGAGGAGTACCGCAGCTTTCTCACCATCCCCGCCGAGTTTGCGGACACCGAGATGGAGATGATTGAGAACATCAGCGCCGAGGCAGACTCGGAGCACGCGCTCGTCTGGAGCGAGTTCAAGACCCTCTGCGGGCAGTAAAAATTCTAACCACTGTATATTCATGCGTCGGACACCTTAAAATACAGGTGTCCGACGCTTTTTTGCGCTCTTTGTATTGACTTCCGTTCAATATATGTTAAAATAAATTTTTCTCCGGTTATTCCTTTGCCGCCATTTTACCGCGCGGCATATTTGAAGGGGGTGGAGAGATTTGCGTCCAAGAAGCTGGATATTATCCGTGATGCTCCTCCTTGTCATCGGCGGGCTGCTCCTGTATTTCACGGGCGACGGCGCGCCGCCGCGGGTCGCCGCACCCTCTCCGACCCCAGAGGTCACTCCGAGCGAGCTTCCCGCCGCCGGCGCCTACGACCCGGAGTTTACGCCCGGCGGCGAACAGCCCGACCCGGTTTCGGGGCAGATATTTTCCGCCGATTGCAGCGGGTACAGGCTGCTTGTCTCGGTGGTGACCGACGATGATTTCTCGGTGGAGACATCCGCGCCCGACGTAAAGGAGTACGCCGGGCTGAGTTATCGTTATTACGACTTTGCGCTGCGGCTAAAAGGAGAACCTGCCGGGAAGCTGCGTCTCACACTCGCAGGCGACGGCAGTTCGGGGACCCTGTGGTTTCTCGAGAGCAGCGCTACGCTGCCGGTCGAGCTCACGGTCGCCCGGGAGGGTGGTGTGGACGCGCCAGACGTTCACAGGATGACATACAGCGCAGACGGCATTGAAGTAACCTCCGCTCCCTCCGGGACATTTGGCGCGGGGGACAGCATATATGTCGAGACCGACGGCGTGTATGTCAAGGCGGGGAGGGTCATCGGGCTTGTAGACCTCGGCTCGACCGTCCACCGAGTGGAGGACGTCTCCGCCTCGGTCAGTTTCCGGGCGGACGACGGCGGATTTGTGCTCACGCAGCGGCTCGAGGCGCCGGAGGGCGGGTTTTCCGCGACACACGGCGCGTGCTGCACCTCGCCGCTTGTAGACTGGTCGGTGGACTACAAGGGCGCGAAGGTGCGAAATCTCGACGCGAGCACCGCGTGCTACACGGTTCTCAGCGACGGCTTTTACTATGAGAAGCCGGCGGACTACTCGCCCTATGAGAACGACAGCGAAAACCGGTACGTCTACAAGAGCGCGTTTTCCAGCCTGCACCGCTCGCTTCTTGAGGCGAACTGCGGCTCATTTGTGCGGCTGATGGGGCTGCACCTTCTCTACACCCGCATCGAGAGCTTCAACGACGAGGGGTACATTCCAAACCCGTGCACCTCGCTCTGGCTTCTCGCCGACTACGGAATAGGCGCGGGGTTCTACGACACCCGTTTCAACATCGACGCGATACGAACGCTGCTCTTCGCAGAGGTGAGCTGCGATGACCCGCTCATCCGGTCGACGGTCGAGCGCGCGATAGGTCATTTCCTGGATGTGCGGCAGGAGTACGGATTTACGGCGGCGGGCGAGCTCTGGACGCCCGACTATCTCAGTGCAGACGGGCAGGTTTCGAGCACACACGCGTCGCTCAACCACGCACTCGCCGAGGGGCTCACCCTTGTCGAAGCGGGACTCACCTGCTCCCGGCAGGACTTCATAGATGCAGGACTCGAGATATACGGTGCAATCGAGCGCACCGGTGAAATGTGGATACGCGACACCGGCGACCTCTGGTACGGGATATCGAACGCAGGCGAGATGGTGCGCGACGACTACGTCTCGGTCACCTACAACGACCTTGTGGCGACGGTGCAGCAGCTATCCCAGATGGGGCTTCTTGAAAGCTATCCGCATATCCGCTCGCTTCTCGCCTCGAAGGAGGAGTGGCTGCGCGAAAACGGCGGCGCGCACCACATTGTGACCCACCCGTGACCGAGTTTGAAAAACACATACAAAACGGCGGACACCCGCAAATACGCGGATGTCCGCCGTGTCATTTATATAATTCAGCGCGAGCCGGGGATTATCTCTATCCAGTACCCGTCCGGGTCTGCAATGAAGTAGACGCCCATACCCGGGTTCTCGTAGCAGATGCAGCCCATCTTCTCGTGCAGCGCGTGCGCTGCGTCGAAGTCGTCTACACGGAACGCGAGGTGGAACTCGCACTCGCCGAGGTCGTACTTCTGCGGGTGGTCGCCAAGCCAGGTGAGCTCAAGCTCGAAGTCGCTCTCGTCCGAGCCGACAAACACTATCGTAAACCCGCTGCGCTCTATGCGCCGCCGCTCAACGAGTCCGAGCGCCTCGCGATAGAATTCGAGCGAGCGCGCGAGATCGGACACGTTGTAGTTCTCATGCACCATTTTAAACTTCATTCTATTTCTCCTCCATCGCTGTAATCATGTCTACGCGGCGGGAGTGCCTGCCCCCCTCAAACTCCGCGTCGAGCCAGGTCTCGACTATCATACGCGCAAGGTCGGTACCCACCACCCGCGCGCCGAGCGCGAGCATATTCGCATTGTTGTGAAGGCGGCTCATACGCGCCGAGTACGGCTCGCTGCACACCGCGCAGCGTATCCCGCGCACCTTGTTTGCGGAAAGCGAAATTCCGATTCCGGTGCCGCAGAACAGAAGACCTCTATCACACTCTCCGCTCGCCACCGCGCGCGCCGCCGCCTCGCCGAACTGCGGATAGTCGCAGCTTTCTGTTGTATACGTGCCGTAGTCGCGGTACTCGAGCCCTCGCTCCTCCAGCAACTTGATAATTTCGAGCTTCAGCGGAAGCCCCGCGTGGTCACTTGCAACTGCAATCATATAAAAACCCCCTAAATTCTCAGTTCATTTCAGCGCTCGCCACGCAGTGCCTTCCACCTTGCCACCGACTCCTCTATAGGCATGTCGGTGCGGAACAGCCCTCGCCCGATGACAAGCGCATCCGCTCCGGCGGCTGCTATCTCCTCGCAGGTGTTCTCGTTTACGCCGCCGTCCGCCTGAATTATATACTTCGCGCCGCTAGCAGCGCGGAAGTCCACAAGCGCGGATATCTTGCGCAGCATCTGCGGTATCAGCTTCTGCCCGCCGTAACCGATATCCACCGTCATTACCGTGACCATGTCCACGAGGGGCAGGTACTCCTTTGCAAACTCGACCGGGGTCGCCGGATTGAGTGCAATTCCGACCTTCACTCCGCGCTCGTGCAGCATGTTTATCGTCCGGAACGAGTTTGCGACGATTGTCTCGGCATGAAGGGTTATGTAGTCCGCCCCCGCGGCTATAAGCTGATCGAGATACCGCTCCGGCGTAGTGACCATCAGGTGCGCGTCGAGCGGCAGGGAGGTCGCGGGGCGCACAGCCTTCACCGTATCCGGCGCAAGCGTGAGATTGGGCGCGAAATGCCCGTCCATTATATCGAAGTGCAACATATCACTCACCGGCGCAACATCCTCAAGACTCTTTGCAAGGTTGAGCAGGTCTGCGCTCATGAGCGACGGCGAAAACAGCAGGGATCTCATAACCATCCTCCAGACAGTTTTAAATGTCAGCGCGGCAGCGCATTCAATCCATCTATACCAAACCAAGAGTTACTGTTCCATTCTATATCCCGCCGGACGGCTTGTCAAGAAACCTGTGGTTGTAAATCTGACTTTTGGGGCGTATAATTGCAATACAAGCAGTGGGATTTCCCCGGAAGATAGGAGGTACGCCGATGAAAAAGCCTGTTCAGCCGCCGATGCCCCGCGCAACGGCAGTTGTGGTCGCGGCGGGTTCCGCGAGCAGGATGCGGGCGGACAAGCTGTTTTTAATGCTTGCCGACCGCCCCGTGCTCGCGTGGACGCTCGGCGCGCTCGAGCGCGCGGCTTCCATAGAGCGCATAGTCATAGTCACCCGCCCGGACAGGATAGTGGCAGTGCAAGATGCGTGCCACGAGTTCGGCATTACAAAGGCGGGGGATGTGATCCCTGGCGGGAGCACCCGCGCCCGCTCGGTACTTGCCGGAGTGGAGGCGGCGGGGGAGGCAGCGCTGCTCGCCATCCACGACGGAGCTCGCCCGTTCGTCCCCCCTGCACTCATCGACGCGCTTGTAATGGCTGCGGATGAGTGTGGAGCCGCAGCGCCAGGCATCCCTCTCAAGGACACCGTAAAGCAGGTGGACGGTGAAGGGTACGTGGTGCGCACCCCCGACCGCGGCACTCTCCGCGCGATTCAGACGCCTCAGGTGTTCGACGCGGCGCTGCTCCGCCGTGCGCTCCGTCTCGCACTCGAACGCGGGCTGGACCCGACCGACGACTGCGCCGCGGTGGAGTCGTTCGGCGCAAAGGTGAGGATACTGGATGGCGACGAACTGAATTTCAAGCTCACCACCCCCGCTGACTTTACTCTCGCGGAGACCATCATCATGCAGGACGAACAGGAGCTGTTTATATGAGGATAGGACACGGTTACGACGCGCACCGGCTCGCGCCCGGTCGCAAGCTTATCATCGGCGGCGTCGAGATCGCCTGGGAACTCGGACTTGACGGTCATTCGGACGCGGACGTGCTCCTGCACGCCATAATGGACGCGCTTCTCGGCGCGGCGGCACTCGGGGACATAGGCGTCCACTTCCCGCCCTCCGACCCCGAATACCTCGGAATATCGAGCCTCGAGCTCATGCGCAGGGTGGCTGCGCTGCTCAAGCAGGCGGGGTACCGCACCGTCAACATCGACTCGACCGTTATAGCCCAGCAGCCGAAACTCGCCCCCCACATACCGCTCATGCGCGCCCGCATTGCACAGGCGCTGGGTCTTGCGGAGGACGATGTGAGCGTGAAGGCGACGACCGAGGAAGGCATGGGATTTACCGGCGCCCGGGAGGGCATTTCGGCACACGCAGTCTGCCTGATAGAGAGGATCTAGCATACACGGTAAACACTGATAAACGTATAAAGGCGGGAAGGGGAGCTCTTGTGGTTCCCTTTCCCGCCTTTGCTGTTTTTGCCGCCGTTATTCAGGTGAAAATGCGTGTGAGAAGCGAGACTTCGGTCTCCTTTTCCTGCTCGACGCACATTGCGGCATAGAGCATCTCCGCCGCATCAGCACGGTTCAGCGCACCGAGTACGCCTATGCTCCCATCCGCCCGCGTATCCATTATTCCGGCAGCAAGGGCGCCGTTGACCGCCCCCTCCGCCCAGGCGGGTACGTCCTCCATGTCCCCGAACGTCTGGGCGCTCGTGGCGGTGGGCAGGGACAGCGCGCTTGCGAGTATCACCGCAGCTTCGGCGCGCGTGACCGCTCGGTCAGCGTCAAATACCGCGCGCCCATCCGCAAGAAGCGTTCCCTGGATCAATCCGGCTCGCCGCGCGGCGGCGATATACGGCAGAAGCCAGGACGCGGTCTCGTCATCGTCGGCAAAACCGGTCGAGGAGGTCGGCTCTACCTCAAGCCCGAGACATGCGACGGTCATCGCGACAAACTCGCCGCGGCTCACCGTCTTGTCCGGCGAAAAGTAGTAATCCGAACTCAGGCGTTCGCCGATGAGCACCCCGTTTTCCGCGAGCCGGATGGCTGCGAGGTGTGCGGGGTTGCCATCCATGTCGGCATAGGTCATCTTTGCGGCATTGCGCGTGATCTTAATATCGACCGTCGCGGGCTTCGAACGCAGACCGCCCTCATCTACCGCGACATAGGTGAAGCTGTCCGAGCCGGTCTTGCCCTCCGCAGGGGTGTACACAAAGAATCCCGGTCGGTCGGGCGAGACCACAGCCTCCCCCTTTTTCGGCGCGACAGTTATGACATATGTCAGTGCGTCACCATCCGCGTCCGCCCCTGCGAATTCCGCAGTGATCGCGATATTCTTCACCGTCTCATACTCGAGGTTGGACGCGGTTGGCGCGTGCTGTTCGGAGGAGGCGGCAAGCGCCGCCCGCGCGTCCTCCGGCAGGACGTACGCGTGTGCAGCAAACGCCCCCGACACAACCGCCGCAGCAGCGGCAAACGCGGCTATACGTTTCTTTATTGGCATTGGCGACATCTCCTTTCCTGTATTCGCCCGCTTAGTTTTTGCGAGGAAAGCGTGGGATATTCGCTCAGAGTCTGCGTTTTTTGGTCAAGCCAAAAACTTGACGTGCCGCCTGCGGGGTGGTATATTGTTAAATAAGTGCTAAATAATTTCGGTTCGTTCGATTGGAGGCAGTGCGGCTTTCGGAGAATAGAGGAAATATAATGGCTACAATTAAAGACGTCGCCCGCGAGGCGGGTGTTTCAATTTCCACCGTTTCCCGCGTCATAAACAACAAGGGTCCCATAAGCGACGCGCTGAGGCAGAGCGTCCTTGCCGCAATGGCACGGCTAGACTACCACCCAAACGAAATGGCACGCGCACTTCACCGCAGCCGCACGAATATTATAGGGCTTGTGGTACTACGCGCAGACTTCCCGTTCTTCTCCCGGCTTATACAGGCGGTCGAGACGAGCTGCTCGGCGAACGGTCAGAAGCTCATGCTCTGTACCTCCGCCGGCGACTTCTCCCGTGAAAATTCGATTTTTCACATTCTGCGCTCAAACAAGGTAGACGGGGTGATACTCGCCGGATGGGCGGAGGATAACCCCTCGCTCCAGGACGTCAGGATACCGATAGTCACTATCGACCGAGAGATCGACCCGTCGGTCCCAATGGTCGCCTGCAACAATTCAGAGGGAGGTCGAATAGCGGCGCGCACCCTCATTGAGGGCGGTTGCCGCCACCCGGTTTCGTTTATTATGAGAGGTGAGATCTCTCCTCCGGTTGTACAGCGGTTGGATGGTTTCGACGCTGAGTGCGAACGGCTAGGTGTAAAGGTACGACGAGTGGAGATGCCGAGCCCTCGCCTAAACCAGGACAGCGTCGCGTTTCTGCGCCGCATGTTCGCCGCGCACCCGGAGACAGACGGACTTTTCTGCATAGACGACGTCGCCACCTTCTGCCGATTTGCATGCATGCAGCTCGGCATAAAGACGCCCGATCAGGTCCA
>CALXFK010000028.1 GCA_944387575.1 uncultured Clostridia bacterium | reverse complement strand
CGGTTATCTCATATACGCCGTCCTTTATGTCGCTGCCGGTGAGCGGTCCGGAGACGGTCGCGCCTGCGTCTGCGCCGCCGTCCGCGGATTCGTCCGCCGTGACCGGAACCGCCTGGGCTGCGTGGTCGATAATCATCTTCTGAACGCCCTCGAGCCGCCCAAGCCCGCTCATGACGCACTCGACCTCGTAGCCGGCGTTTGTGAACACGGTCTTCCAGGAGTCCTCCTCGTCGCCCGCCATGTCGTTTGTGGCGTGGTCGCCCGCGACTATCATCAGAGGCAGAAGCACGACCCTGTCATAGCCGCCCTCGCGCACCTGTGCGAGAACGTCCTCCACGAGCGGCGCGCCTTCGACAGTGCCGATAAAGTAGTTGGTGTGACCTGCCGCGGTGAGCCCCTCCTGGAGGGTGGTGTAGACCGAGTTTGCGTCGTGGCTTGTGCCGTGACCCATAAACACGAGCGCGGTACCCTCGGTGTTGTACTCGGCGGTGTCCTCGGCGAGCATCTCGATGAACGTGTCGTAGTCTGCGTCGGTGGCGAGCAGGCAGGAGCCCATCTTCAGGCTGTCGAAACTTGAGGCGAATGCGGCTATCTCGCTTTTCACGTCGTCGTACTCGTAGCCGGGGATGATGTGGGTGGGCTGTACGATGACCTCGCGGACGCCGTCCGCGACCAGCCGCTCCATAGCCTGGGTGACGTTGTCTATCTCAAGGTTTTCGCGCTCGGCGAGGATGTCGATGATGGTCTGCGCGGTGAACGCCCTGCGCAGTTCATAGTCCGGGTACGCCGCCGCGAGCGCGTCCTCGAGCGCGCCGATGTCCGCGTCGCGGGTGTCGTTGTAGCTGCTGCCGAAGCTCACCGCGAGAATGACCGGCTTCGGGTCGGTATTCTCGGTGTTCTCGGGGGATTCGGGGGACGCGGAGGGGTCGGGGGAGGCGGGCTGTGTGTCTTCGGACGGGGTGGGGGTAGGTGTGGTCCCATTTCTCTGGGAATTGCACGCAGCGAGCCCCAAAGTGAGGCAGAGTGCGAGCGCCAGGCAAACAAGTTTGTGTTTCATCTGCGGGTTCCTCCATTTATAAAATAAATATTTTCCGGCGCAGGCGCGCCGTGAAAACCGGATGCAGTGGAGAAAACCGCGCACAAAATTCACCCCTGCAAACAAAAAACTGCGGCAGCCCAAAAAGACTGCCGCAGCCGGATTTCTGCAGAGTGAAAACTGCCCGTTTCTCCATAGTTCGAGAGTAAACAGACATCGACCGACCCAAGCAGGTCTCCTGGCTTGCGCATCACTGGCACTCCGCACTGCCTTCTCAGGATCGCTCCCAATGACCGGCTTTCGCCGCGTGCGGCGCCTCCACGCATACAGTGGCGGTACCGTCCCGGATTCGCACCGGGTTCACTATTCTCCGTTAATTCCTGCTCAGCCGAAATTAACGGCACTTGGATCGTATATTCAGTTGAAATACAGTATAATGCCGCCGGTCATATTTGTCAACATTTTGTCGAGCTGCAATTTGCGCGCCGCACACTTGTTTTTTTATGCGGTAAATGTATAATTGATATGGCATTATTTTATTGGAAAAGGACGGTGCGCGCTACATATGAGGAAAGTATTGTTGGCAGCGCTGCTCTTCTGCCTCTGCCTGCTGCCCGCGGGCTGCAACACCGGGGGAAGCGGCTCCGACGTCATGGACGAAATCAGGAATTCCCCGGTGGTGAAGCTGGAGTTTGCGGGGCGGCAGGACGCGGAACCGGTGTTTTCGGACAACGCCGGCACCACTGCGTCTATCGCGGACATGCGGGTGCAGGCGGCGGACGGTGAGTTTGATGAGGAGTGGATCTACCGGTTCACCTATAACCCGCAGGAAAAAGTGATAGATGGGACCGAGATAGTGGTGCTTTTCGGGGAATCCTCGATGTCGGTGGACGGGGTGAAGTACCTCCCGGAGGACGGCGTCGACTACGGAGACATATTGCAGTGGGCGGAGGGTGCATACGACTGCTGCGCCGGGTAAATAGCGGATTTGAGAAAAGACCGGGAAGGAGGCTGCGATGCCGCTTCAGATAGTCAGAAACGACATAACGAAGATGAAGGTAGACGCGATCGTCAACGCCGCGAACAGCTCGCTTCTGGGCGGCGGCGGAGTGGACGGCAGCATCCACCGCGCGGCGGGTCCCCGGCTTCTTGAGGAGTGCAGGAAGCTCGGCGGCTGCGAGACCGGCAGTGCAAAGCTGACGCGGGGGTACCGTCTCCCGTGCAGGTACGTCATTCACGCGGTCGGTCCGCGCTGGCAGGGCGGCGGACATGGGGAGCGGGAGCTGCTCGTCTCCTGTTACCGCGCCGCGCTCAGGCTCGCAAAGGACGCGAAATGCGACTCGGTCGCGTTTCCGCTCATCTCGTCCGGCATCTACGGATACCCTAAGGACCAGGCGCTCAGGGTCGCGGTGGACACCATAGGCGAGTTCCTGCTCGAAAATGAGATGACGGTGTATATAGTGGTGTTCGACCGGAGTGCGTACCGGATAGGCAGTAAATTGTTCGCGGACATCGAGGAGTACATCGACGACCGGTATGCCGACGCGCACAGCGACAGCCGCGCGGAGCGCCTGCGCAGGATGGAAACTCAGATGCCGTATGCAGCCGTGCCGACCTCGGCGCCTGCCGCTCCGAAACAGGCTCCGGCGGAGCGGAATGACGGGAGGGCGGAGACGCTTGCCGATGCGCTTGGTCAGATAGACGAGAGCTTTTCCGAAATGCTGCTGCGCAAGATTGACGAGAAGGGCATGACTGACGCGCAGTGCTACAAGAAGGCGAATATCGACCGCAAGCTCTTTTCAAAAATCCGCGGCGACCGCCTGTACAAGCCGTCAAAACCTACGGCAATCGCATTTGCGATTGCGCTTGAGCTCACGCCGGACGAGACGAGGGAACTGCTGATGAAGGCGGGGTTTGCGCTCTCTCACTCGAACAAGTTTGATATAATAATCGAGTATTTCATCGAGCACGGGAACTACAACGTGTTCGAGATAAACGAGGCTCTGTTTGCGTTCGACCAGAGTTTGCTCGGGGCTTAGCGTGGTATATTGAAAATCGGGAGGTGCGCTGTGGACGAGCGGGAAAGGATAGTACGGTTGTGGTTCGATATGTGGCTCATGCGGCAGGATATGGGAATTGGCGACATTTTTACCGAGGATGTGGTTTACACCGAGAGCTGGGGTCCCGAGTACCGGGACCGGGACACGGTCGCGCACTGGTTTAGTGAGTGGAACACGCGGGGCAGGGTGATTGTCTGGGACATCAGGCGGTTCTTTCACAGTGAGAACCAGACCGTTGTGGAGTGGCGCTTTAAAAACCGCATGAACTCCGGGGCGGTTGAGGAATTTGACGGGGTCTCGATAATCGAGTGGACTGAAGAAAATAAGATAAAGGCGCTCAAAGAGTTCGGATGTAACTGTAACAATTACAATCCGTACCAATTTGGGGACGAGCCGCGGTTCAGGGATGAAAAGGCGAGTTGGTTTTAACTCTCAATCATCATCGAAAAGGAGAGGTGCTGACACATGCCCGCCCCGGGCTTGACCGACGCGCGAAATGTCGCCTGCCATGCGACCACTCCGAACCTGATATGACGTAATATATGGCTGCAAGGGGAAACCCGGCAGTCATATTTTTTATTGCGGAACACGGAACAGGAGGGCATGAAAATGAAAAAGGGTCTGACAGAGTTAGTATTCATCCTCGACCGCAGCGGTTCGATGAGCGGGCTTGAGGCGGACACGATAGGCGGTTTCAATTCGATGATACGCAAACAGAAATGCGAGAGAGGCGAGGCGATAGTCTCCACCGTCCTTTTCAACGACCGGGCGGCGGCCATACACGACCGCGTGAAGATTCGGAAGGTCAAGCCGCTCACCGGCAGGGACTACACCGTCTGGGGGAACACCGCGCTTCTCGACGCGATGGGCAGCGCCATACGCCACATCGCAAATGTTCACCGGTATGCGCGACCGGAGGACGTTCCGGAGCACACGCTGTTCGTGATCACGACCGACGGCATGGAGAACGCGAGCCGGGTCTACACCGCCGACATGGTGCGCAAAATGATAGCGTGGCAGAAAGAGCGGTACGGCTGGGAGTTCCCGTTCCTCGGCGCGAACATCGACGCGGTGGGAACCGCGAGCCGCTTCGGTATCGGCGCGGACAGGGCGGTAAACTACAATTCGGACAGCGCCGGGACGCAGCTCAATTACGAGGTGCTCGCGGACGCGATAACCTCTGTGCGGTGCAGCGCCCCGCTTGCGGCGGACTGGAAAGAGCGCATCGAAAAGGACTACAATACGCGGTTTAACAGGCGGTGAATTTTAAAATTCACAATTTATATGGAAATCGGGAAGCAACAGGAGTATAATTGCGGGCAAACGGTAAAAACGGTGGAGGTGCGGCATGGTTCACCTGCTTCTCGCAATAATATACCTCGCATTTATAAGCCTCGGGCTTCCCGATTCGCTTCTCGGCGCGGCGTGGCCGTCGATGTACCCCGAGTTCGGGGTGCCGGTGTCGTATGCCGGGATAGTGTCGATGATAATTGCGGCGGGCACGATAGTTTCGAGCCTTCAGAGCGACCGCCTGACCCGTCGGCTTGGCGCGGGCAGGGTGACTGCGATAAGCGTCGCGATGACGGCGGCTGCGCTATTCGGGTTTTCGGTTACCGGGAACTTCTGGCTCCTGTGCGTCTGGGCTATCCCGTATGGGCTCGGCGCGGGGAGCGTGGACGCGGCGCTGAACAACTACGTCGCGCTGCACTACAAGAGCAGCCACATGAGCTGGCTTCACTGCATGTGGGCGGTGGGGGCGACGCTTGGTCCGTACATAATGGGGTACGCGCTCTCGAACGGGAGCGGCTGGAACGCCGGGTACCGTTACATCGGCGTGATACAAGTGGCGCTCACCGCAGTGCTGTTTGTGAGTCTGCCGCTCTGGCGCACTAGGGGCGGTGCGCGCAAAAACGGGTCGTCCGCCGCAGACAGCGGAGCGGGTGAGGCGCTCACGCTGCGGCAGATCGTGCGGATACCGGGTGCAAAGGAGGTAATGGTCTGCTTCTTCTGTTACTGTGCCGTCGAGCAGACTACCACGCTGTGGGTGAGCAGCTATTTCACGCTGTACCGGGGGCTTCCCGTAGAGACGGCGGCGAGTTTTGCGAGCGTATTTTTCGTCGGGATAACGGTGGGGCGAGCGCTCGGTGGATTTGTGACGATGAAATTAAGCGACACTCAGATGATACGGCTAGGGCAGGTACTTATAGCGGTCGGGGTGGTGACTATGCTGTTCGCGGACGGGTATGCGTTCTCGCTTGTGGGGTTAGGACTTGTCGGGCTCGGCTGTGCGCCGATATACCCGAGCATCATCCACTCGACGCCAGGTCACTTCGGCGCAGAGCGGTCACAGGCGATAATCGGCGTGCAGATGGCGAGCGCGTATGTCGGTTCCTGCCTGATGCCCCCGGTGTTCGGGCTCATCGCGAACCACATATCGGTGTCACTGCTGCCCGCGTTCCTCTTCGCGATGCTCGCACTGATGGTGGTCTCTCACGAACTTCTCACCAGGAAAGCCCCGGTGCGGGACTTCGCCGCGCAGTGAACTAAAAAATTGAACTCGAACGCCAGCCTTGCGGCTGGCGTTTCTTTTTTTATTGGGAAAATAATCCTGAAGCATGTCCCATATCTTTCCCGGCGCGTGACCGTTTAATATTGCGCATTTTCAGAGAAAATAGCAGAGGTCAATAGTGCATCGGGTGCGCGCGGCATACCGTTGCGACTGTGGAGGAGAAAGATGTCAAAGTATCAAAGCGACGTTCAAGAACTGCTCGAATATATCGGAGGGAGCGGCAACATTGCGGCGGTCTCGCACTGCATGACGAGGATGCGGTTCGTGTTGAAGGATCCGGCGCTCGCCGACATAAAAAAGATAGAGAATATCGGGTCGGTAAAGGGGACGTTTACGCAGGCAGGGCAGTTCCAGGTGATAATCGGCAACGACGTCGCGGCGTTCTACAACGAGTTTACTGCGCACGCGGGGGTCGAGGGAGTGAGCCGCGAGGAGGTAAAGGCGGCGGCGAAGAGGAACCAGTCGATAGCGCAGCGGATAGTGGGGACGCTTGGCGAGATATTCGCGCCGATAATCCCGGCGCTGATATGCGGCGGACTTATCCTCGGTTTCCGAAACGTTATAGGCGAAATACCGGTTTTCGACGGGCGGAGCCTTGCGGAGACGTCTGTGTTCTGGTCGGGCGTGTATAACTTCCTGTGGCTCATCGGTGAGGCGGTGTTCCACATGCTGCCGGTCGGCATAGTCTGGTCGATAACCCGAAAGATGGGCACGACGCAGATACTCGGCATCGTGCTCGGGCTCACGCTCGTCAGTCCGCAGCTCCTCAACGGATTTTCGGTCGCGGGAGCGGAGCAGATACCCGAGTGGGACTTCGGGTTCATACAGGTGCAGATGATAGGCTATCAGGGGCAGGTGATCTCCGCGATGCTCGCGGGGTTCGTGCTCGT
>CALXFK010000027.1 GCA_944387575.1 uncultured Clostridia bacterium | reverse complement strand
GTCTACCCGCTCGAGGGCACCTATCTCCAGTGGTGGGACTGCCGCGCTCTCGGCATGGACGCAAAGGAACTCGAGACCTTCATGAAGACCAAGGCGTGCTTCTACCTCGACGAGGGCACGTTCTTCGGCGAAGAGGGTGCCGGCTTCGAGCGCATCACCCTTGCCTGCCCCGCAAGTGCTCTTGCCGCTCAGCTTGAGCGTCTCGCAAACGCTCTCGAGGCGTAAAATAATTTGCCAGGTCTTAAAGGGGAACCTGTTTGGTTCCCCTTTATTTTATACTTATGCACGTATACGCATGACATAGTAACAAACCAGTTACGGAAACAGGCTAACTATAAATTATTGATAAACTTGTCTGCTAGGGTGTTTACATACACACTCCGCACATGTAATATGTTTCATACAGAGGGAAAGTGCGCCGGAGTGCCAAGTGGTATCCACCAATCGTTAGCAAAATTTTAAGTTTCGGCGCAACTTTTCATTGGAAAATTCGTCTAAATTAGTAAACTGTCCGCATATGCGGAGGAACGGAGGAGAGACCTTGAATAACACCGATGTCAACGCGGAACTCACCACCCGCGAAGAGACTGCCGCCGGCAACCCGCCCACCCCTCATCTTTCGGAGGAGGCAGAACGCAGGCGTGCCGCGACTCAAAAAAAACGCCGCCGCAAAAAAATCATCAAGCGCATAGTAATTCTCATTATTGTCCTTGCGGTCGTAGCCGCAGCTGCATTCGGTGTATACAAGCTCTTCTTTGAGCCCGAACCGAAGCCGGAGGACATCACCGCAACAAGCTACCGCGGCGCATTTTCCTCGACCATCAGCGGATGGGGGCAGGTAAAGGCGAGCCGCAGCGCAAGCGTGTCTATTCAGGCGCGCGGGGAGCTGCTTGAGCTGTATGTGTCCGACGGAGACACGGTAAACGAGGGCGACCCGATATTCGTCATCGACGACACCAGCCTGCGCGAGCAGATTGCCACCGCCGAGGCGGCGCTCACCTCCCTGAAGGAGCAGCGCGCGTCGGTCGTGGACAGTTCGAAGAAGGTCTCGGAGAGCCGCGCGGAGATACTGTCCCAGCTCGACGAGATATACAAGAAGCTCGCGTCGCTGAATGTGACCGCGCCGTTTGACGGTCGGCTCATCCTCAATGAGAACGCCGCGAATCTCGCGGTCGACTCGTATGTCGAGGAGGGGACGACGGTCGCAACGATAGTTGACGACAGCTCGTTTGTTCTGCGCCAGTATTTCAGCTATGCCTTTGAAAACGACATAGCGGTGGGCGACCGCGCCGAGGTGTCGATACCGGCGTCGATGTCGGTGCTGGACGGGGAGGTCACCCGCATCGACAAGGTGCGCCGCGTGACAAACGAGGGCGCAGTCCTCTTCGCGGTGGAGGTCACCGTGAAGAATTCGGGCGCGCTCACCTCCGGGATGACCGCCTCCGCGATGCTGTTCGACTCGAACGGCTCCGAGATCACCGCATACGAGGACGGGAAGCTCGAATACATCCGCACCAAGGACATAAACATCCCGGCGAAGGGCCGCATCCTCACATACAACATGCTCGACTTCAGCGAGTACTCGGAGGGCGACACGCTGTTCGTAATCTCGGACGACGGCTACGACGAGCAGATTTCGTCGGTGCAGGACCAGACCAAGCTGCTCGACGAGCAGATAACCGGTTACGAAAAGCAGATAACCAACCTCGACGAGCAGATAGCCGCAAAGCAGGAGGAGATAGACACGCTGAACGGTCAGTTCGACGCGTTCAATGCGAAGGCTCCGATAAGCGGCACGGTCATGAGCGTAATGGCGCAGCCGGGCACGATGGTGGAAGCCGGCTCCGCGGTGGTCACGATAGCGGACACCACCACCATGACGGTGGACATCTCGCTTGACGAGCGCGACGTGTACAACGTCACGGTCGGCACTCCCGCCATGCTGATGCAGGAGACCTCGACCGGTTCGACAAACTACATGGGCACCGTGACCTCGGTTTCGCTCGAGGGCAAGTACGACTACGGCTACGGGTACTTCCCGGCGGTCATCACGATAGAGGGCGGCGAGGGGCTGCGTTCGGGAAGCTCCATGCAGTACACCATAACGCTGAGCTCGAAGGAGGACTGCCTGCTCGTGCCGATTAACGCGATAAAGTACACCGAGCAGGGCATCTGCGTCTTTGTCAAGCCGAACGAGGGCGAGGAGCCGCCCGAAAACGCCATCGAGCTTGCGGAGGGGGTCGTCCCCGAGGGCTACTACGCGGTGCCGGTCGAGACCGGGCTTTCGGACGAGAGCCAGATTGAGATAACAAGCGGCATTGGCGAAGGCGTGACCCTGTTCCTGAGCGCGGGTCAGTCGCAGGACGGCGGTGTGTCGATATATGGCTGAGCGTACTACGGCGGGCGCGGTCTCCTCAGAGCCGCTCATCGAGCTGCGCGACGTCTATAAGATTTACGGGGAGGGGCTTGAGAGCGAGGTTCGCGCGCTGGACGGCGTGAACCTGCGGATAATGCGCGGCGAGTATGTCGCGATAATCGGCTCCTCCGGAAGCGGCAAGTCCACAATGATGAACATTCTCGGCTGCCTCGACCTTCCCACCTACGGCGATTACTACCTCGACGGCGAGCTTGTCAGTTCGCTTGGCGACAGCGAGCTCAGCGAGATACGCAACCGTCAGATAGGTTTCATTTTCCAGGGCTTCAACCTCATTTCCGAGCTCACCGCGCTTGAGAACGTCGAGCTCCCGCTCGACTATCAGGGCGTGTTTGTTGCAAACAAGCGCGCGCGGGCGATTGAGGCGCTCGAGAAGGTCGGCATGGGCGGGCGGCTCAACCACCACTCAAACGAGATGAGCGGCGGTCAGCAGCAGCGCGTCGCAATAGCGCGCGCCATAGTCACAAACCCGCCGCTGATACTCGCCGACGAGCCGACCGGCAACCTCGACAGCAAGACCACCGCCGACGTCATCAGCATCCTGCGCGGGCTGCACGCGGCGGGAGCGACGGTGGTTCTGATAACCCACGACCGTGAGATAGCGCGCAACGCCGACCGCACGGTGCGGGTGCTCGACGGCAGGATTGTCCACGACTCGGCGGTCGACGGGAAGGAGGACATCTGATGAACCTTCAACGCACCTTCAAAATGGCGCTCAAGTCGATATCCGCAAACAAGGGTCGCTCATTTCTCACAATGCTCGGCATCATCATCGGCGTCGCGGCGGTCATCGCACTTGTGTCGCTTGTCAAGGGTCAGCAGAACGCAATCCTCGCCGAGTTCCGGAAGATGGGCACAAACCAGATCCAGGTTGACTACCACATCTGGAACGGCGCGGACGTCGACTACACCGACGAGCTGTACGCATACTGCGACAGCCTCGGCAGCGACGTGGTGCTCGGCATCTCCCCGCAGATATACGCGAACGGTAACAACGAGGTCCGCTACCGCGACAAGAAGGCTGAGTACCCGAACGTATATCTCGTAAGCGACCAGTACACCATCTGCTCCGGCTTTACAATCAACCGTGGGCGCGACCTCTGTTACATGGACGTAAAGCGGATGAACAAGGTGTGCCTGCTCGGCTCGAAGGTCGCCGACGACCTCTTCAACTACGAGAACCCGGTCGGAAAGTCGATAACCCTCGGCGGCGAGAGCTACACGGTCATCGGCACATACGCCTCGAAGGGAGTCTCGCAGGAGCAGGGCGGCAGCTACTACGACAACATCGTCGTAGTCCCCTACACCCTCCAGAGCCGGATCAACAAGTCGGAGTACAGCTACTCAAGCAACCACACCTACATCGTCAAGGCTGCGAGCAGCGAGGCAATGAGCGAAGCGACGCGGAAACTCAATGAGTTCTTCGAGATCCGCGGCGTGAGCCAGAACGGCTACTACGGCGTGTACGCAAACGACGAATACATGAACTACCAGATGGAGGGTCTCGCCGAACAGGGCATCTTTCTCGGCATAATCGCGGGCATAGCGCTGCTCGTCGGCGGCATCGGCATAATGAACATCATGCTAGTCACCGTCACCGAGAGAACAAAGGAGATAGGAATACGCAAGGCGATAGGCGCGCCCCGCCGCGTCATCATAACGCAGTTTCTCATCGAGTCGAGCCTGCTTTCCGCGATGGGCGGTCTGCTCGGAATCCTGCTCGGGTACGGCATAACGCCGGTGCTCGGCAAGGTGCTGCCCGACTATGCGTCGCTCGGCGTCGTGATAATGCCCGCCCCGTTTATCGTTGTCGTCTCGTTCTTCGTGTCGATAGCGTTCGGAATCGGGTTTGGCGTCTACCCCGCAATGCGCGCGAGCAGCCTCCAGCCGGTCGACGCGCTGCGCAGCGAATAGCATCGAACAGCAGCCAATAAAAGAAAGGAAGGACACGCACGTGAAAAAGATTATCGCGCTTGCGCTCGTGCTCGCGCTCACGTTCGGCGCGCTTGCAACCTCCGGT
>CALXFK010000026.1 GCA_944387575.1 uncultured Clostridia bacterium | reverse complement strand
GATTCTGCCGGATCGACATATGCGTCTGCTCCCTGTCCCACGGACAGTGTACGCGCAACACGCGCATGAGCTCGACAAGGTCCTCAAAGCCGTATCTGTCCTTATACGAGAAATCTATCATATATTTCCCTCTTTGGCAAGTAGTATTTTACATTTTCATTAAAATAATTATCCATTTTACCGCTGTGTGGTAAAACGCGCGATGAGCCGCGCAGTTAGCGGAGGCGGAGGAGGTTCGCTATCTTCTCCCCCTTCGGCAGCATAAGCATATCTTCGCGCGTGATAGCGCGGAGCAGTATGACGAGCACCCCGTACACGACCGCTGCCACAGCTATCGCCACGAGTACCGCGACCTTACCGGGAAGCACGCGGGACGCAAGTCCGTTGACCCCCCATGCCGCCGCCGCCATCACGACCGACGCCGCGAGCGGGCGGACGAACGTGCGCGCGAGTTTTGGCGCCGGGCGGACGGTGCGCAGGATGATGGCGAGGTTCAGCGCCATTATCACGAAGTAGCACAGGCAGGTGCCAATCGGCGCGCCGTTTATGTTGATTTCCGGCTGACCGACGAGTATCCAGTTCGTGCTTATCTTGACGACCGCGCCAATCAGCATTGTGTACACCGGTATGCGCACGCGGCCCATGCTCTGCAATATCGCGTTCGAGAGCAGCACGACACTGTTGAAGAACACGGCTATGGCGAGTATGTTCAATGGGATAGTGGCGGCGAGCGCCTCATCCGGGCGCGCCGCGAAGAGCAGGTTGAGTATCGGTCCGGCGAGCACCGAAAGCCCCGCCGCGGCGGGCAGTGCGAGAAGCGAGGTTATGCGAAGCGCGGTCTCAATGGTGCGGGACGCGCCCCTGCCGTCCCCCCGCGCGAGCGCAGCCGCGACCGCCGGCACGACCGACGACGCAAACGGCACGATGAACGCGCTCGGGAAGTTGAACATGGTCTGCGCGAGCCCATACGCGCCGTAAAGCCAGGTCGCGCCGTCCTCGCTGAACCCCGCGGCGTCCTGGAGCCGCCGCATGACGAGGGTGGTGTCTATGAAGTTGGTGAGCGCGAGCGCGCCCGAACCGACCGTTATCGGCACCGCGATGGAGAGCAGCCGCCGCACCGCCTCGCGGGTGGTCATGGTCACTGTACCGGCGCCGGGCAGGTCACCGCTCCGGTCGAACGCGCGCCGCAGCAGCATGAACGCCGCGCCGAGTATCGTGCCCGCGGTGACGCCCGCGACCGCCCCGGCTGCCGCTATCGACTGCGCGCCACCCCGACGTATCAGCAGGTACGCCGCGAGAAACCCGATTACGAGCTTACTCAGCGCCTCGATGACCTGCGATATCGCAGTCGGGAACATGTTGCTCATGCCCTGGTAGTACCCGCGGTAGACGCTCATCAGCGCCACCCCGAACACCGCGGGCGAGAGCGCGCGGATAGTGTACACCGCGTTCGACGACTTCATTATGTCCGCTATCTGCTGCGCGAACACGAACATCAGTATCGACCCGGCGGCGCCTATTGCGAGAAACGCCACGAGCGCCGCGCGGATGACCCTCCGCACGTCCCCGCCGCGCCGCTGCGCGTTCGCCTCCGCGACCATCTTGCTCACCGCGACCGGCAGCCCCGCCGTCGAGATTATCAGAAGGACGTTGTAGACGCTGTACGCTATATTGAAGTACCCGAACCCCTCTCCGGTAAGGAGGTTCCCGAGCGGTATTTTGAAGAGCGCGCCTATCAGCTTGACAAGCGCCACCCCCGCCGCGAGCACCGCCGCGCCCTGTAAAAAGTTTCGTTCCTTAGCCATCGGCAGTTCTCCTTTCAGCGCTGTCCGCCACCGGTCACAGCCTCCCGCTCACGAGCGGCGCGGCGTACCGGTCAACTTCGTATATCGCGCGCTCGACGTCGATAGTCTTCCACTCGCCCGCGCGGTACAGCGTCCTGCCGCGGCAGAGGGTCATGTAGACGTCGCTCCCCCGCGCGCAGTAGACTATATTCGACACGAGGCTGTGCTGCGGGTGGAGCCCCGGTCGGCTGAGGTCGAGCACCGTGAGGTCGGCGTCGTACCCCGCCGCGAGCTTCCCGCACTCGTCCCCGCGCCCCTGAGCCGCCGCGCCGCCCTCGGTCGCCATCTTGAGCGCCTGCACCGGCGTCACAAGCTCCGCGTCCTGCTCCACGCCCCGGTGCAGCATCGCGGCGAGCTTTATCTCCTCGAACATGTCGTGCGAGTCGTTCGAACTCGCACCGTCGGTGCCGAGCGCGACGGTTACCCCGTTTTCAAGCAGCCTCCGCATCGGCGCGATCCCGCTGCCGAGCTTCAGATTGCTCACCGGACAGTGCGCCAGCACAAACCCGCGCTTGAATTTCAGCGCCGTTATGTCGTCCTTCTCCAGAAACACGCCGTGCGCCGCGGTCACCGGACAGTCGAAAACCCCGGTCGCCATCAGCGCCATCGCCGGCGTCATCCACCGGCGCTCCTTGCACCCGTGGTGTTCCGCATATGTCTCGGACAGGTGGAGCTGTATTCGAAGCCCGTTAGCCATCGCAAAGTCGCGCACCGCATCCCAGAGCTGCGGGGTGGAGGTGTACTCGCCGTGTATCGACGCATCCACCCGGATAAGACCGTCCCCCGCGCCCTGCCAGTCGCGGAGCAGCTCCTCCTGCTCCCGCCAGCCCTGGCTGCGCCTGATCTCCTCCGGGTTCTCCGACTGGATGACAAGCCCGCGTGCGACGTTCAGCTTCATACCCGCGCGCACCGCGCAATCCGCTATCTCGCCGCAGAACATGTACATGTCGCTTGCCGACACGCTCCCGCTCGAACACATCTCCGCGAGCGCAAGGTCGGTCGCCGCTCGTACCGCGCGCGCGTCCAGCCGGTCCTCCGCCGGGAATATGAACTCGTTGAGCCACCGGTCGAGCGGAATCCCGTCCGCGTACCCGCGAAGCGCGGTCATCGGCAGGTGGGTGTGCGCATTGATGAACCCGGGCAGAAGCGCCCGACCGCTCCCGTCTATTATCTCGCAGTCCGCGTCGTGCGGCGGTTCCTCAGTGCCCACATATGTTATTTTAGTGCCGTCCACCAGCACATATGCGTTCTCAAGCACCGGCGCGCCATCCTCGAGCGTCACCGCCGCTATCTTACTGAACAGTATCTGCATGTATTCCTCCCGTGCCGCCTGTAAAATCTGTCTCGCCCGCGTCTCCGGTCACAGCCGGGGTCACAGCCCCGCGTCCCCGATGAACTCGCGGATAAGCGAGCTGCGGGGAAGGATTGCGGCGTCTATCGGTTCGAACAGTTCGAGCGCTTCCTTCAGCTCGAGCGCCTCCCGCATTCTCGGCATCCCCTCGGGCAAACGGTCGAATATGCCGCCGGCAAACGGTTTGAGCGCGCACACCTCGTACTCAAGCGAGCTGTCGAACACGATGTCCGCGCGCGACTTGTACGGCGAGATATACTTCTTCTCGCCCACCCGCAGGTTCTCCCACATCGCAAAGGTGCGCTCTGCGGGGGTGGAGCGGAACCGCTCGTCGCGTATCACGCGGCGAAGTATCCTCATCCATGTGCCCTTGAACACCGTCCTGCCCGCGCTCTCGACGTTCGAGCGCGCCGAGATGTACACCTTTGCGGCGTTCTCGCCCGAGCCGTGCCCGGTTATGCCGCTGTTCAGCGCGTGTATCCCCTCGAATATCGCGACCTCGTTTTTCGCGAGCCGCAGTGTGCGCGCACCCGCAGGGTCGCGGCGGCGCATGTCGAAGTTGTAGTGCGGGATGACTATCTCCTCGCCCGCGTCCAGCGCCCGGAAGTGCTCGGCGAGCAGCGGCAGGTCGAGAAGCTCGGGCGACTCGAAGTCGTACTCCCCCTGCGCGTTGCGCGGGGTGGTGAGTGGGTCGACGTCGCGGTAGTAGTCGTCGAGCGAGATGGTGTGAGTGTTCACCCCGCGGCGCTCGAGCTCGCGCTCGATGTTGTGCGCGGTGGTCGTCTTGCCCGAGCCGGACGGTCCGCTCAGCAGCACGAGATGGCTGCGAGCGATGTTCCCGATTATCTGCTCTGCCGCGCGGCAGACGTTCTTCTCATACTTCGCGTCGCACTCGGCGACAAATCCGCGCGGGTCTATGCGCGCGCGGTCGTTTATCCGTTCAAGGTCGTATGCCATTTCAGTCCTCCCTTTCTGTCCGGTCTTACTCTGCCTGGATGTCTTTCTCTTTCTCTCTCTGTCTCTGTCTGTCTATCCTGTCCGGTCTTGCCGGCGCGCCCTCGGTGATGAGCCGCGCCATCTTCCGGTCCACGTCGTTCCACACCGCGACGCCGCGCGATATGTACTGCTCGGGATTTTTCGGGTTCGCCATCCGCTTCAGACCGCCGTCCGGCAGCATCACCTTGCTCACCCCGCCGCACCCGAGTGCGATTATCCCGCAGAGCTCCTCCATTATACACACATTATAGATGCTGCGGAAGCCGGGACGTGTCCACCCGACGTTCTCGAGACCCGCCGCCATGTACTTCTGACGGTAGAGGTAGTATGGCTGGTAGCCCGCGCCCGCGAGCAGCGCCGAGCCGCGCTCGACCATCTCGCAGACCGTCTCCTCCTCCGGCGCATCCGAACGGCGCAGCCGCTCATAGCTCGGCGCCTCCCCCTCCGCGAGTTCCGCGCCGTGTTTGAGCGCGAGGGTGTGCACCGTGATATTCTCCGGCTCGAGCGCGATGACCCGCCGCACCGACTCCTCGAACCAGTCCGCGCGGTCGGCGGGCAGACCCGCTATCAGGTCCATGTTTATGCACTCGAAGCCCGCGCGGCGCGCAAGCTCCACCGCCTGCTCGATGTCCTCCGGGGAGTGCGGACGCCCCGCCCGTGCGAGCACCTCGGCGCGCATCGACTGCGGGTTGACACTCACCCGCCCGACCCCGTGCCCGCGCAGCACCGCGAGCTTCTCGGAGTCTATGGTGTCCGGGCGCCCCGCCTCGACCGTGTACTCGCGCAGCGCGGACAGGTCGAACCGCTGCTCAAGCGCGGTGAGCACCCGGTCGAGCTGACCGGCGGAGAGGGTGGTCGGCGTCCCGCCGCCGATATACAGCGTATCCACCCGCAGCCCGAGCGAACGGCAGAGTTCGCCCCGGCGCTCTATCTCCCCGATGAGCGCCTCGGTGTACGGTTCTACGAGCTGACCCCGCTTCTCCACCGACGCGCTCACAAACGAGCAGTACGCGCAGCGCGTCGGGCAGAACGGAACCCCGACATACAGCCCCACCGCGCCCTGCGGCAGAGCCTCCCGCTCCTCGATTCCGCAAACCGCCGCGTCCACCGCGAGCCGCGCCCGCTCGCGCGACACCATGTACCGCTTCTCGAGCGCACGCCGCGCCGCGGCAGGGCTTCCAAGCTCGGCTATCATCCGCGCGGCGAGCTTCGCCGGACGCATCCCGGAAAGCGACCCCCACGGTAGCGGTTCCCCGCGAAGCCCGGTGAGCGCCTTATACAGTGCTATCTTCAGCGCGTGGCTCTCGGCGCGCGCCCGGTCGTAGTCGCTCATATCCCCGACAGCCGCGCGCGACATCCCGCGCGCGCTCCCGCCGCCCATCCGCACAAGCGCGCTCGCGGTAGCAACGCCGCCCGAGCATGTCAGCCGCGTGAGGATGCAGTCACCCTCAGGCGGGGCAAACCGCGCACCCACCTCCTCGGTACGGTCGGGTCGGTAGCCGGTGAAGCTCACCACCCCTTCCTCCATCGCAAAACGGTATTGGTGTCCCGCAAGATACAGTATCATTGTCCCAGTGCCTCTAACATGTTTCCGTTGTATTCGCGCTCACGCGAGAGGGTGGTCTCCCCCTCGTGACCGGGGTACACGACATAGTCCCCCTCGAGCGACGCTATCCGCCTCAGCGACGCGAGCATTTTCGAGTAGTCCCCGCCGGGCAGGTCGCACCGTCCGCAGTCCCCGTCGAACAGGGTGTCCCCCGAGAACATCGCCTTCTCGCAGATGATGACCGACGAGCCTGGCGTGTGCCCCGGAGTGATATACCACCGGAACTCCATCCCCCCGACCATGAACACGCTCCCGTCCGGGGCGACGAGGTCGGGCTCGGCGGGGGTCTGCCTCATGCCCGCGCGGCTCGCAAGCGAACGCACCGGCGAGAGCAGGCAGTCCGAATCCGGCTGGGATATGACTATCTGCGCCCCGGTAAGCGACCTGAGCCCCGGCGCGCCGAGTATGTGGTCGTAGTGACCGTGAGTCAGAAAGATGTAGTGCGCACGCAGCCTCTTTGCGGCGAGCACACTCGCCACGCGCTGCGGCTCAAAGCCGGGGTCTATGACCACCGCGTCCTGCCCGTCGCTCACAATATAACAGTTGGTCACGCCCGGACCGAGCACCAGCTTCCGGATCTTCATTTCGACCCCTCCTCATGTCCCGCCGCCGACCGCCGCGCCGCATAGCGCACCCGCGAATCGAGCGGGATGGTCACCGGTCCGTCGTTGACGCTCGCGACCTTCATGTCCGCGCCGAAACGCCCGGTCTGCACCTCAAACCCGGCATCGCGGCAGCATTTTGCAAAATATTCGTAGAGACGCTCCGCCTCCCCCGGCTCGGCTGCTCCCACAAAGGACGGGCGGTTGCCCTTGCGGCAGTCCGCCGCAAGCGTGAAGTTGGACACCACCGTGATGCCGCCCCCCACGTCCGCAAGGCTGAGATTCATCTTCCCCGCCTCGTCGGTGAATATCCTCATCGCGCACACCTTCCGCGCCAGCCACTCGGCATCCGCCCCGGTGTCGCCCTCCATTACGCCAAGCAGCACCAGAAGCCCGCGCCCCATGTCCGCACAGAGCGCCCCGTCTATCTCCACCGACGCCGACCCGACCCGCGTTATCACTGCAAACATAATTATTTTCTCCCGAAATATGAATATGAATATATTTACGATTATTTTTATAATTATTTGTGGTACTTCGCGCCCGCGTTTATCGAGAGGGCACGGTAAATCTGTTCGGCGGTCATCACCCGCGCGAGCGCATGAGGAAATGTCATCCTCCCCATCGAGAGACGGAGCTGCGCGGCGCGCTTCAGCTCCTCCGCAAGCCCATACGACCCGCCGACCACAAACACTATCTGACCCACGCCGTCCACCGTGAGCCGCGCTATCCGCGCCGCGAACTGTTCGCTCGACAGTTCCTCCCCCTCCACGCACATCGCGACAACGTATGCGCGCGGAGGTATCTTCATGCGGCGGTACTCGTCGGCGAGCGCCGCGGTTATCTCGGCGGCAGACGGGGACGCGCCAAGCCGCGCCTCGCTCACCTCGCGCAGCTCGAACTTGCAGTACCCCCCGAGCCTCTTTGCGTACTCGGCGGCGGCGTCCGAATAGAAACGCTCCCCCGTCTTCCCCACGCATATCATACTTACATTCAGCATTGTTCAGAATATGTACGGCTCGCACGCCCTGTCCGGCGGCGCGACGCACACCCGCACCTCCTCCTGTCCCGCGCCCGCGAGCGCGTCGAGTACCGCGCAGGCGGCGAGCGCCGGGGTGTTGTTCTCCTTTGAGAGGTGGCAGAGCGTGACCCGCCGCGTCCCCGCCCGTGCCGCCTCGCAGACGAGCCCCGCACAGTCGGCGTTCGAGAGGTGTCCGCCCCGCCCGAGTATGCGGCGCTTCAGATATGCCGGGTACGACCCGCACATCAGCCGCTCCACGTCGTGGTTCGCCTCGATGAAGAGGCAGTCCGCGCCGAGCACCGCACGGCGGATTGCCTCGGTGACCTCGCCGATGTCGGTGAAATACGCAAACTTCCGCCCGCACGCCTCAAACACAAACCCGATGCTCTCCGGCGTGTCGTGCGGGGTCGCGACTATCTCCACGTCCACCCCGCCTACCGCCACCCGCTCGCCTGCGGCGATATACCGCACTTCCGCCTCGGGCGGAAGCTCCAGACGGCTCGCGCTTCCCCGCGTGATATACAGCGGCGCGCGGCTGTGCAGCAGGAGCTGGCGCAGTCCGCGCGTGTGGTCGATATGCTCGTGCGTGACAAATATGGCGCCGAGCTCCTCCGCCCGAACGTCAAAGCGCCGGAGTTCCTCCCGCACACGGCGGAAGGAGATCCCGGCGTCAACAAGGATATGCGTGCTCCCGTCGCTGAAAAGGGCGGAATTTCCACCCGACCCGCTTGCAAGAGTGACAAACACTGCCATTTCAGCCCACTTCCTGCAATACCTCGGGGTCTGGAAGGGTGACCGCCTTTATATCCGCGCCAAGCCCGCGCAGCTTTTCCACAAAATTTTCATACCCGCGCTCGATGTGGCTCACTCCCTCTATCTCGGTCACACCGTCCGCGCACAGTCCCGCGACTATCATCGCAGCCCCCGCGCGCAGATCGCACGCCCTCACCGGCGCACCGGTCAGCCGCTCGACTCCCTCGACCACCGCGACCTTCCCGTCCACCTGTATCTTCGCGCCCATTCGCTTCAGCTCATCGACATACCGGAAACGGTTGTCGAATATCGTCTCGGTCACCATCGACGCGCCCTCCGCAAGGCAGAGTACCGTCGTTATCTGCGACTGCATGTCGGTCGGGAACCCCGGATAGGGCAGCGTCTTGACATTTATCCGCTTTATCTTCTGCGGTCCGCAGACCACTATCGCGTCCGGGTCGTTCGGGTCGTCCCGGAACTCCGCGCCAAGCTCACTGAACTTCGCGGTTATGCACTCCAGGTGCTTCGGTATCACCCCACGCAGCGTTATTTCGCTTCCGGTCGCCGCCGCCGCCGCGATGAAGGTGCCCGCCTCTATCTGGTCGGGAATTATGCTGTAATTGCAGCCGCTGAGCCGCTCCACCCCGCGTATCTTTATGACGTCGGTTCCCGCGCCGCGCACGTCCGCGCCCATCGTGTTGAGGAAGTTCGCAAGGTCGACTACGTGCGGCTCCTTTGCCGCATTCTCGATTACGGTCATGCCCTCGGTGAGCACCGCCGCAAGCATAACGTTTATTGTCGCTCCTACGGTGGGCTGGTCAAAGTAGACCTGAGCGCCGTGCAGCCGCCCGTCCGACGTGTCCGCGTGGATATATCCGCCGTTTACCTCCACCTCCGCGCCAAGCGCGCAGAAACCCTTGATGTGCTGGTCTATCGCCCGCACCCCGATGTCGCAGCCGCCGGGCATCCCCACGACCGCCGAACCAAACCGACCAAGCAGCACCCCGAGCGCATAATAGCTCGCCCGCATCCGCCGCATCGTCTCATAGCTCGGACGCAGATTGCGCACTCCGCGCGGGTCTATCTCCACCGTCGAACGGTTCAGCAGCCGAACCTTCCCGCCAAGCTCGCTTATTATGTCGAGCATCACCGTCACGTCGGTTATCTGCGGCACATTCTCTATGACGCACGGTCCGTCCGCAAGCAGTGCTGCGGGCAGTATCGCCACCGCAGCATTCTTCGCGCCGCTCACCGTCACCTCACCGTGCAGACGGTTGCCGCCTCCTATGACATATTTGACCATTCCAATCCTCCATCGGGACGCAAGGTACGCTATTCCTCAATTTTTTGCCGGGTCTTTACAGTATATTTAAAAGCCCTCGCACCGCGCCGTCCGCGTATAGCTTGCCCGGTCGCACACAAAGTTAACCGCCCGCCGCGCAGCAAAATTCGACTGCCGCCGGCTTCTGTCGCCGCCATGCGGCGCAAAAGGCTTCCAGAAGTTTCATGCAATCAAGCTGATTATAGCATGTCCGCCGAAAAATGCAAGGTTTAATTTCATTTTTCCGAATGAGGAAATCTTTTACATATGGGTACGAGCGGTGTCGAACGAAAATTGCCCGAAAGGCGTTGACAAGAGGTGGAGAGTGTGGTATTATATATGCATCGACGGAACGTCGCCATATCGCGGAGTGGAGCAGTCCGGTAGCTCGTCGGGCTCATAACCCGAAGGTCGTAGGTTCAAATCCTGCCTCCGCAACCACTGGAAACATTAATTTTGATTTATTATCAAAATTAATGTTTCTTTTTATATTCAAGCGAGGAGGTAACCGCATGATTGCATGCAAGCTTAAACCGGGCGATGAGGTGCGAGTAATTGCACCGGCAAGGAATCTGACAGAAGTCAGGCAGGATGTACACCATCATGCGATTGACTTCTGGAGAGAAAATGGCTTTCATCTTACATTTTCAAAAAACTGTCGAGAGGTTGGAAAATACCATTCCTCCAGTATTGCGTCACGGATAGAGGATATTCACGAGGCATTTTGCGACCCAAACGTAAAAATGATTATAACCTGTCTCGGCGGGTTTAATTCCAATCAGCTTTTACGGCACCTTGATTACGAGCTTATCGGGAAACATCCTAAAATTCTTTGCGGTTATTCCGATATAACCGCTCTTCATAACGCCATCTATTCTAAAACAGGACTCGTTACATATCACGGTCCGCATTATGGTACGTTTACTTTTGACCGCGAATCAGAATACACTCAGAGAACTTTTTTTGAGTGCGTAATGAATGAAGAGCCCATTGTTGTCACTTCCTCCGAAACAGCAGCAACATATTACACAATTCAGGAAGGCATGTGTGAAGGGACAATAATTGGTGGTAATCTTTGCACTTTAAATCTCTTGCAGGGAACACCCTATATGCCGGATATTCGAAATAAAGTGCTGTTTCTGGAAGATGACAACATTATGGGAGATTATTTTTGTTATGAATTTGATAGAAACCTCGAGTCTCTTTTACAGGTGGAAGGCGCGGAAACAATTAAGGGTATTGTCTTCGGACGCTTTGACGACAGTTGCGGTTTTGACGCGAAAACAATAGGAGATATTATTCAAGACAAGGTACCTAAGGATATACCTGTCATTTTTGGTGCAGATTTTGGTCACGTTTATCCCATGATTACATTTCCGATTGGCGGAACCGTACGAATTT
>CALXFK010000025.1 GCA_944387575.1 uncultured Clostridia bacterium | reverse complement strand
GGGAAGTTTATGTATCTGTCTGGGTACATGTCCGGCCTGTTGCTCAGGTCTATCCCTCCCCTGTCGGGATCGCGGAGCTCTTCCGGGTCGTTGTAGTTGTAGTGTATAAACGCAAGGCTGTGACTAAATGTTTCGCTTTCGCCCTCCACAATCGACGGTTGGCTACTCGCTATGCTGGGAAGATCATTGAGCGTTATACACTGATACCACTCGCCGTCAATGTACTGCTCGACAAAGTTGTCCACAAAATACCCTGACACCGGCAAATCGCTGTTATTTGTCAGTACATATCTCAGCTTCATGCTGCCGTACTGCTCGAGGTTTCCGGGAAACGGGTCACGCGCCGCGTCCATATTGAAGTCAAGAGAGAGCGGCTTGAGCACGTATGGCAGTGAGTTGTCAATATAGTCGGCCTTATCGCTGCGAAGCGCGACTGTCTGTCCGACTTCGTA
Organism: uncultured Clostridia bacterium; assembly: GCA_944387575.1. Classification (GTDB taxonomy): domain Bacteria; phylum Bacillota; class Clostridia; order Oscillospirales; family JAAYOS01; genus CALXFK01. The sequence goes on along the minus strand of CALXFK010000025.1, from coordinate 6,413 downwards.
CAGAAATCTTTGCTCGCCGTTCTCATATATGTACGCGTTGCCGTACTGGCTCTCGAATATCTCCTGCAATGTCGGTTCGCGGCCGCAGGAGGTGAGCGCGAGCAGCACAGCCACCACCGCCGCGAGACACAGTATGCGTTTCATACGCGGTCACCTCCTGTTCATGTTCACTCGTCCTCCACTACATGGAGGTAGCACATGCCGTCCTCGTACGTGAGGTCGAACTCGAGCGAGACATACTTGTTAAAACCCACCTCCTGAACAATACGGTACCGCCCCGCCGGGAAGTTTATGTATCTGTCCGGGTAGATGTCGGTGACCCCGGTCATATCGCCGAGATAGTTTGTCTCGTCCGGTATGATTTCCCGTTGGTAGTTGTAGTGAGCAAACGCGAGGCTGCAGCGAAAGGAACTGCTCTCTCCCTCTCCAATGCCGGGACTGCCGCCGAACGTCGCGTAAAGACTGTCAAGCGTGTCGCACCTGTACCACTCTCCGTACAGGTATTGTTCCAGCGACGTCCACCCATCGATAAAGACGCCCTGTATCGGCAGCTCGCTGTTGTTGGTTAACTTATAGGTGAGCCACATGCTGCCGTACTGTTCAAGTTTTCCCGGCCATGGATCGTTTGCTGCGTCCATTCTAAATTCCAGCAACAGCGGCTCTAACTCATATGGCAGGGTGTTGTCTATCAAACACTCGCCGCTGTAATGCTCTATATAATCCGCGTCGTCGGTGCAAAAAGAATAGGTCAGCCCGGTACGGTGCAGAAACAGATGCTCACCGTCCTCATAGATATACGCGTTGCCGTACTGGCTCTCGAAAATCTCCTGCAATGTCGGTTCGCGGTCGCAGGAAGTGAGCGCGAGCAACAGCGCCACCACCGCCGCGAGGCACAGTATACGTTTCATCCCGTGTCACCTCCTGTCCGGCAAATATTAACGCCACCGCAGATAAAAACAGGCGCACAAGCCCACCATTCGGTTCGGCTCATGCGCCAGCGTGAATATGCTGTTCCCGGTGCTCCCGCAGGACGCCGAACTTTCCTCCGCCGCCGGTGCGCATCGCAACCCCTCCCCTCATCCGCATAAAACAGCTTTACCTTCTGTTGTCATTATACACCACATCAAGCTGTAATGCAAGGTATTTTTTGTGCATTATTTTCTGCAAAGGGCAAAAAACAGGCTCTGCGGCATAGAGCGCAGAGCCTGTCCTTAAAAACTCAATTACTTGTTGAGAGCCTCGTTGACTGCGACCGCGACTGCGACGGTAGCGCCGACCATCGGGTTATTGCCCATGCCGAGGAAGCCCATCATCTCGACGTGCGCCGGAACCGAAGAGGAACCCGCGAACTGAGCGTCCGAGTGCATACGACCCATGGTGTCGGTCATGCCGTAGGAAGCGGGACCGGCAGCCATGTTGTCCGGATGGAGGGTACGACCGGTGCCGCCGCCCGACGCGACCGAGAAGTACTTCTTGCCCTGCTCGATGCACTCCTTCTTGTAAGTGCCTGCGACCGGGTGCTGGAAGCGGGTCGGGTTGGTGGAGTTACCGGTGATGGAGACGTCGACGCCCTCCTTGTGCATTATCGCAACGCCCTCGCGGACGTCGTCCGCGCCGTAGCAGCGGACCTTGGCGCGCTCGCCGTTGGAGTAAGCTATTTCCCTGACTATCTTCAGCTCGCCGGTGTAGTAGTCGAACTGGGTCTGGACGTAGGTAAAGCCGTTGATGCGGCTGATTATCTGAGCGGCGTCCTTGCCGAGACCGTTGAGGATGACGCGGAGTGGGGTCTTACGCGCCTTGTTTGCGTTACGCGCGATACCTATTGCGCCCTCAGCCGCGGCGAACGACTCGTGACCCGCGAGGAACGCGAAGCACTGGGTGTCGTCGCGCAGGAGCATTGCGCCGAGGTTGCCGTGACCGAGACCGACCTTGCGGTCGTCTGCGACCGAACCCGGGATGCAGAAGGACTGAAGTCCGATACCGATAGCCTCGGCGGCTTCGGCGGCGCTCTTTACGCCCTTCTTTATCGCGATAGCGGCGCCGACGGTGTAAGCCCAGCAGGCGTTCTCGAACGCTATCGGCTGGATTTCCTTGACGATATTATAGGGGTTGAAACCCTTCTCTTCGCAGATGGTCTTGCATTCCTCGACGCTGGAGATACCGTACTCGGCGAGGACAGCATTTATCTTGTCGATTCTTCTCTCGTAGCTTTCAAAAAGTGCCATTACTCTGCCCTCCAATTATTCCTTGCGCGGGTCGATATACTTGACCGCGTCTGCGAAACGACCGTAGGTGCCGGTGGCAGCCTTCATGGCGTCGTTTGCGTCGGTCCCGTTCTTGATAGCCTCCATCATCTTGCCGATGTGGACGAACTCATAACCGATGATGGCGCTGTCCTCATCGAGCGCGAGGCGGGTGATATAGCCCTCGGTGAGCTCGAGGTAGCGCGGACCCTTCTCACGGGTGGCGAAGATGGTGCCGACCTGACCGCGCAGACCCTTGCCAAGGTCCTCAAGCGACGCGCCGATGGCAAGTCCGCCCTCGGAGAAAGCCGACTGGCTGCGCCCGTAGACTATCTGCAAAAACAGCTCGCGCATAGCGGTGTTTATCGCGTCGCAAACGAGGTCGGTATTCAGAGCCTCGAGCAAGGTCTTGCCGATGAGTATCTCGCCTGCCATTGCGGCGGAGTGGGTCATACCGGTGCAGCCGAGGGTCTCGACCAGCGCTTCCTCGATGATGCCGTCCTTGACGTTGAGGGTGAGCTTGCAGGCGCCCTGCTGCGGAGCGCACCAGCCTACACCGTGCGTGAAACCGCTGATGTCCTTGATTTCCTTGACCTGTACCCACTTGCCCTCCTCCGGGATCGGAGCGGGTCCGTGGTACGCGCCCTTTGCTATCGGGCACATATGCTGAACTTCGGATGTGTAGATCATGGCAAATTTCCTTTCTTATGCGACGGCTGCTTCCATCAACCGACACACTGTATTCCATCTTTAGATTATAACTAACCTTTTCGGCGCGGTCAAGCAAAATTCTCACCAGAATTTAGTTTTTCTGATTTGCGATGCGCGCGCACTTATGATATACTTGCTTCGACGCATTTTTCGCGCCCCAGATAACTTTACAGGAGGACACCCATGAAATATATTGACTTCCACTGCGACACCCTCGGTCGCGTCACCCCCCGCACCCCCGCCGACCAGCCGGTCCCGCTCCGCAGCAACACCCTCCAGGTGGACGCCGAGCGCCTCAAAGCCTCCGGCTGCGCCGCGCAGTTCTTTGCCATGTTCATGTCGATACAGCACGAAGAGGACACTCTTCGCCGCTGCCTCCTCATGACCGACTGCTTCAGAACCGAGCTTGACAAGTGCAGCGACATCCTCGCCTTTGCCGGAAACGCGGACGATCTCGACCGCAACCTCGCAGCCGGCAAGACAAGCGCTTTCCTCACCATCGAGGACAGCGGCATAATCTACGGCGACCTCGCCATGCTCCGCGTGCTCCACCGCCTGGGTGTCCGCCTTATCACCCTCACCTGGAACTATGACAACGAGGTCGGCTCGCCGAACCTCTCCCCCGAATCGACCGCGAAGGGTCTCACCGAGAACGGAATAGAGTTCGTGCGCGAGTGCAACCGTCTCGGCGTTATTGTGGACGTGAGCCACCTGTCGGACGGCGGGTTCTGGGACGTTGTAAAGTACTCGGACAAGCCCTTCGTCGCAAGCCACTCGGACGCACGCGCGGTGGCAAGCCATACCCGCAACCTCACCGACGAGATGATCCGCGCACTCGCGGAGGCGGGCGGCGTGTCCGGTCTGAACTATTGCGGCGGCTTTGTCCGTCCGCGCGGCGGTGACATGTACGCCCCGTTCGAGAGTGAGCAGTGCACGCTTGAGGACCTCGCCGCTCACGCAGTACATATGGCGAAGGTAGGCGGCGTCGGATGCGTCGCTCTCGGCAGTGACTTCGACGGCATCGGAAGCTGGCCGGACGGTCTGGATGGCGCTGACAAGGTCCCGCTCGTCGCAGACGCATTCAAGCGCGCCGGATTTACCGAGAGCGAAGTGGACAATATAATGTTTGGCAATGCCTACCGCGTTATACGCGAGACAATGAAGTAAAATTTTGGAGCCTGAGGTAAGACAATGACCGTTTACAAGACAAAGGGCGTGTGCTCGCGCGAGGTCGACGTGGAGCTGCGCGACGGAAAGATTTCACACATAGATATAATCGGCGGATGCCCCGGCAACCTCCAGGGAATCAAGAGCCTGCTCATCGGCATGGACGCGCGCGAAGCAATCGAGCGCATGCGCGGCATCCACTGCGGGAGCAAGTCCACCTCCTGCCCCGACCAGATAAGCTACGCGCTTGAACAGGCGCTCGCCGAACAGGGCTGATAGGTCCGGGCAAAACCAAAAGGAACCTCCGTGAGGAGGTTCCTTTTCCTGTTTTTACAATATCACTCGCCATGCGTCCATAAGCCGCTCAAGCGACCACGCCGCATTTGCGGGACTGGTCGACGGCAGTGTCACAGCAGGCACTCCGCTTTCGGGCAGAATAAACCTTTTATAGAGCCGCGCAGCCGTGCCACCGTTCACATACACGCGCGATATTCCAAGCCTGGCAATCAGCGACGCGACATTGTTTGGCTGGACATTCCGCATTGACGCGTCGCTCGACCCGGTTATGTCGCACCTGTCCGCGACGTCCCAGAGAGCTATCTGCCTGCGAATCAGCAGCGCGCGCTTTTCGGAAATATCCTTGGGCAGCGGCTCGCAGTACAGCGCCGCGAGCACCCTCCAGAAACGGTTCTGAGGGTTCCCGTAGTAGAACCCCTCCGCGCGAGAGCGCACCGACGGAAAACTTCCAAGAATCAGTATCCCGGCATCCTCGCCGAATACTGGCGGAAAACCTGTCTCCATCTCAGCCCACCGTTACGTTGTCAAGATCTGCAATTATACATATGTAACTCGTACCGGAGCGGAACACCTGCTCCTCGCCGTCCTCCGCGTAGTAGGTGAACGGTGAGGTGTACGAGTCCTTCGACCAGGTGATTTTCACCGACTTTCCACCGCAGAACAGCAGACCGTCGCCTTCTCCGACGAGGTCTACCTCCATGCGTCCATAAGCGTCCCCCGATATCATGCGAATATTTGCTTCGAGCACGAGCACATTTGTCATGGCAAGCTGCTCTCCAGTATTCGCATCAATATGCGGCTCACCATACTCATTTACAAGGTAGCATGCACCCTGCTCATCATACTCGAACACCCCGGTCTTATACGAAGAGAACTTCACCGAGACATTCTTTGCCGACTCGCCGTCCAGTTCATATCCCGCTTCGAATCTAACCGGATACTCGTACCCTTCCTCGTGCTCGGTACGGTAGGAGGTATTTTCGAGATACTCGGCTATCCGCTCTCCGCTCGTCATAAGGCTGTGCTCATACCCGAGGTTCTTCTGCCGCCATGTGTCGCGGTAGTAGAGCTGCGATATACCGGCGCCTCCACGCGTGCCATCCGCGTTATTTACTCCGCGGGTCGAAATATCGGAGTACGCCATCTCGCTTGCACCGGCGTGGAAGAGTATCGCGTCATGTCCCTGCGCTAGGTCGAGGTAATAGCTGCGTGTCGAGCGCACCGAACCAACCACGTCCACGTTCTCCGGATCCTGCATTACAGCGACAAGCCGGGTTATCCCACCCTCCGCGACCACCTCGTAAATTATATCCGCCGACGCGAGTCCGTACTGCGGCAGCGCGCGTTTGATATTGTTTATCATGATTGCAACGGGACGGCGGTTCAGCTTGGTCTCGTCCATTTCAAGCCCGGTAAGCGGGTTTAGATTGGACGGCTCGGGCGTCGCAGTCGGGGTCGGCTCGGGCGTCGCGGTCGGGGTGGGGGTGGAGGAAACAGCGGGGGTCGGGGTGGTGCTCTCTATTGCCGAGGACGGGGTGGACTGTTCGTCACCGCCCGAGCAGGCGGCAATAGAGAACGCCATAACGGCGGCGAGTATTGCGGCGGCGAGCTTACGCATAGACATCAGTTCCTTTCACGGGGCGGGACGCACAGTTCCGCGTGTTTTTTGCCATTTTAGCACATGTGTCTATCTTTTTCAACCGGCAGCGAGCTTGCAAATTCTCCGCGGCTATGCTATTGTATTCTGAGACAACAAACCGCAATGCGGCGATATACGGCGCCGGGAGGGTGTATATAATGGTAATACGGCATGGTAAAATTTCGGGAGAGCTTGAGCTCAAGGCATTTGTTCTGTTCATTCTCGGCGGTTTCGGCGGCAGCGCCACAGCGGAGCTCATTGACACGCTCGCTCCCGACTATGTTGACAGTTGGTTCGACTACGTTGTGGCACGAACCGAACTTTGTGAACGCGGGCTTGTGACCCACGGAGACGGC
>CALXFK010000024.1 GCA_944387575.1 uncultured Clostridia bacterium | reverse complement strand
CCACACACTTGTCATTGAAATATCGAACGAAGTCGGATATAATTGAGCTGTGTAATTTTAAAGCATTGCAGTCTCACCCGCTCGCTTGGGAGGTGCAACCTTGAACTTCAAAGAGATTCTGCTTGTAAGCGATTTTGACTACACACTTACCAATACAAATCACGTCATTCCGGAGACGAATATCGTGGCAATTGAGCGATTCATGCGGCTCGGCGGCGCATTTACCGTCGGAACCGGACGCGCAAAGGCTTCCTTTGCTCCGCTCGCCGGACAGATCCCAAAAAACGCACCCTGCATTGTCGCAAATGGCGCAATGATCTACGACTTTGATCTCGACAAGCCACTTCACATCACCCCTCTTGACGACCGGGAGCGCGAGGTCATCCGTGAGCTTGCGCGCAGGTTCTGCTACTCCACAACGCTGCTTGTGGAGAGCGGGCTTGAGGTGTACCTCCCGGACGACGTATATGAGGTCGCAGAAAACGAGTACACCCGTCGCCATATCGAGGTCACCGGGATGTACGGGCAGACCGCCCCAATAGAGGAAATTCCCCTCCCCTGGCTGAAGGCGGTGTTCACAGGTAGCGACGAGACCCTCCGTTCACTGGAGGTGGCTGCGGACTCGCTCGGGGTGGAGGGCGTGCGGTCGCTACCGTTCATGTTCGAGATCCAAAGCCGGAACGCGGGCAAGGGAGCCGCCGCGCGCTGGCTTGCCGCGAGCCTCGGTCGAAAAACGCTCGTCTGCGTCGGCGACGCGCCCAACGACCTCTCGATGCTTAATGCAGCGGATCTCGCGTTCGTACCGGAGAGTGCGGCAGAGGAGATGCGGCTTGACGGGTTCCGCGTGTCTGCACACATCGACCTAGGCACGATAGCCGATGTCATTGACACGCTTGAAAAGATGTAATATGCCCGCGCGCCGCGCATACGTTTGAATATCTACCCCAATTCGTTGAACTCTTCCACGTCTATGAATTTCCTCTGAGGTCAATATGAAAAAATTTGAACGCATACTGACATTTTTCCTGCTTATCGCGCTGCTTGTGCCTGTCATGCGGATATCCGCCGCCACATATACCCGCACCGGCGGAACGGTGAACGCGGACTTCTCCTGGCTACGACTCACACCGGACGGGCTCGAGCCGTACTACCCAGACGGCGGGGTCAGTGGGACCGTGACAACGGTGACCCCTACTCCCGGCGACCTGTCTCCCACGGTGGATACAAGCGACGAATTCCGGGGTATATGGGTATCCACCGTCATAAACCTCGACTACCCCTCCACCCCCGGTCTCACGGCGGACGAGATGATGCGGGAGGCGGACGAAATACTCGACAACTGCGCCGCGCTCGGTTTCAACGCGGTGATATTCCAGGTGCGTCCCTGCGGCGACGCGCTCTATCAGAGCGAGCTCTACCCCTGGTCCGAGTACCTCACCGGCGAGCAGGGGAAGGACCCCGGCTTCGACCCGCTTGCGTACTGGATTGAGGGGGCGCACGCGCGCGGGCTTGAGCTGCACGCATGGATAAACCCGTTCCGCGTCGCGCGCGGGTCGCACGACCTCGACGCGCTCGCGGAGGACAACCCTGCGCGGCTTCACCCCGAGTGGGCGGTGCTGCACACCGACGGGAACATATACCTCAACCCCGGGCTTCCGGAGGTGAGGGCGCTCGTCGCGGACGGGGTGCGCGAGATAGTGGAGAATTACGACGTGGACGGCGTCCACTTCGACGACTACTTCTACCCGGACGGCGGGCTTGACGACGCGGCTGCATACGCGGCATACGGCGGGGATACGCCGCTTGCCGACTGGCGGCGGGCGAATGTCGACTCGCTAATATCCGACATTCACGGGATTTCCGAGGAGGCGGGCGTCGAGTTCGGCGTGAGCCCGTTCGGAATATGGCGCAACAGCGCCTCCGACCCGCACGGCAGCGACACGAGCGGCAACGAGAGCTACTCGTCCCACTTCGCGGACACCCGGAAGTGGGTGCTCGAGGGGATGGTGGACTACATCGCGCCGCAGCTCTACTGGGCAATCGGGTACGAGGTCGCGGACTACGCGGAGCTCGTGCGCTGGTGGTCGGACACGGTGCGCGGGAGCGGCGTGAAGCTGTACATAGGTCAGGCGGCGTACCGCTGCGGCGACAGTTCGAGCTCCTCCCCCTGGTACGGCACCCGTCAGCTCCGGCAACAGCTCGAGCTGAACGAAGAGTACGCCGAGGTCGCGGGCACCATCCAGTTCCGATACTCGTTCTTCCTGAGCTACGCGCCGCTCGGCAGCTTCATGTACAGTTGGAACAGTGCAAACGACCTACCGGACGGGTACCCGCTGCTCGCAATGCCCGACTGGGGCGGCGAGATAGTGGTCGGACGTCCCGCGGAGGACGGCGCATGCCAGTTTGAAAAATACTACATTCTCGGGCGCTGCGACCCCTCCCAGCCGCTCTATCTAAACGGCGAGGAGGTCACCGGGGTGAGCCGCGAGGGGTACTTCGGGGCGATGGTCGAGCTCGCCGTCG
>CALXFK010000023.1 GCA_944387575.1 uncultured Clostridia bacterium | reverse complement strand
AGCAGACCGTCGGCAAGCTCGCCTATCGCCACCGACACTCCGCCCGCGACAAAGTCGTTACACCTCTTTATCAGGCGGGACGCCTCCGGGTTGCGGAACAGGCGCTGGAGCTTGCGCTCCTCCGGCGCATTCCCCTTCTGGACCTCAGCGCCGCACTCGTCAATCGACTCGAGCGTGTGCGACTTGGACGAACCGGTGGCTCCGCCGCACCCGTCGCGCCCGGTCCTGCCGCCGAGGAGTATTACAACGTCACCCGGAGCGGGGCGCTCGCGGCGCACATTGCGCGCCGGAGCCGCGCCGACGACCGCGCCTATTTCAAGGCGCTTAGCAGCGTATCCGTCGTGGTAGAGCTCGTCGACCATGCCAGTCGCAAGCCCTATCTGGTTGCCGTACGAGCTGTACCCGGCGGCGGCGGTGGTGACGAGCTTCTTCTGCGGGAGCTTGCCCGCGAGCGTCTCCTCCACCGGACGGCGCGGGTCAGCCGCGCCGGTCACGCGCATTGCCGCGTAGACATATGCGCGCCCGGACAGCGGGTCGCGTATCGCGCCACCGATGCAGGTCGCGGCGCCGCCGAACGGCTCTATTTCGGTGGGATGGTTGTGCGTCTCGTTTTTGAAGAGCAGCAGCCAGTCCTCCGGTTTTCCGTCCACATCCACCGTTATCTTCACGGTGCACGCATTTATCTCCTCAGACTCGTCGAGCTTCTCGAGTTTCCCATCCTGCCTGAGCTTCTTTGCGGCTATTGTCGCAATGTCCATCAGCGTTATGGGACGGTTGTCCCGACCGAGCGCCCGGCGTGTCTCGAGGTATCGCTCATAGGTCTGCTGGAGCAGCGCGTCGGAGAAGTTCGCGCTGTCTATTTTGGTGAGGAAGGTGGTGTGACGGCAGTGGTCCGACCAGTAAGTGTCTATCATGCGGAGCTCTGTTATCGTCGGGCAGCGTCCCTCGCCGCGGAAATAGTCGCGGCAGAACCGGAGGTCGTCCGCGTCCATTGCGAGACCGTACTTCTTTATCATTCCCGCAAGCTCGTCGCCGTCTATTTCGAGAAAACCGTCCAGCCGGTCGACCCGCTCAGGAATGTCGTACACCTCCGCGAGCGTGTCCACCGTCCCGAGTGAAGCCTCGCGGCTGTCCACCGGGTTTATGACGTACTTCTTTATCGCAGCGACATCCTCGCCGCTCAGCTTACCGGATAGCATGTACACCTTCGCGGCGCGCACCGTCGGACGCTCGCCGCATGAGATGAGCTGTATGCACTGTGCCGCTGAATCCGCGCGCTGGTCGAACTGACCAGGAAGATACTCCACCGCGAACACAACCCCGTCATGCGCGGGAAGTTCATCATATGTTACGTCGGTCTGCGGTTCACTGAACACCGTGCGGCGGACGTCGGAAAACAACTCTGGCGTTATCCCCTCGACGTCGTACCGGTTGAGCAGGCGCAGACCCTCCAGGCGGTCTATGCGCAGGAAGCCGCTGATATCCGCTGCGAGCGCCGCCGCCTCGTTTGCGAGCTCCGCCCGCTTCTCCACATATACTCTATAAACCATAACGGATGCTCCTATCTGTTCGCCGCGAGCGCACGCGCGCCGATGTCGCGGCGGCAATACGCATTTGCGAAGCTGATTTTTCCGACCGAGCGGTACGCTGCGCCGAGCGCATCCTCAAGCGTGTTCGCAACCGAAGTCACGCCGAGCACCCGACCGCCGGAGGTGACGAGTTTCCCGTCCGAGAGCTTCGCCCCGGCGTAGTATATCTCCCCCTCCAGTTCCCCGTTGACCGAGATCTCAAAGCCGGTGTCGTACTTTCCGGGATATCCGTCCGACGCCATTATGACGCACGCCGAGCAGTCGTCCGAGAACCGCACCTCTTCTTGCGCGAGCTTCCCGTCCGCGACCGCGAGCATGATTTTCAGCAGGTCGCTTTCAAGCAGCGGCAGCACCACCTGCGTCTCCGGGTCGCCGAAGCGGCAGTTGTACTCTATTACGCGCGGTCCGTCCGGCGTGAGCATCAGCCCAAAGTACAGGCATCCGCGGAACTGCCGCCCCTCCTCGTTCATCGCGCGGATGGTGGGCAGGAATATCTTCTCCATGCACTCCGCCGCAATATCGGCTGTGTAATACGGGTTGGGGGCAACGGTACCCATGCCGCCGGTATTCAAACCCCTGTCCCCGTCGAGGGCACGTTTGTGGTCCATCGAAGAAACCATCGGCACTATCGTCGTGCCGTCGGTAAATGCGAGTACCGAGACCTCCGGACCGGTGAGGAACTCCTCGATAACTATCCTCTTTCCGCTCTCGCCGAACTTGCCGCCCTCCATCATCGAGCGTACCGCATCCTCTGCCTCTGCGGCGGTCTCCGCGATTATGACGCCCTTGCCGAGAGCGAGTCCGTCTGCCTTAATAACGACCGGGAAATTCGAAGTGCGCAGGTATTCGAGCGCGGCTGAAGTATCAGTGAACGTCTCGTATGCGGCGGTGGGGATACCGTACTTTTTCATGAGGTCCTTTGCAAAGATTTTGCTGCCCTCTATCGCGGCGGCGGCTTTGCGAGGTCCGAAGCACTTGATCCCAGCATCCTCGAGCGCGTCCACCATTCCGAGCACGAGCGGGTCATCCGGCGCGACCACGACAAGGTCGATACCGCGTGAGAGCGCGAAATCACGGATACCCTCGATGTCCTTTGCGCCTATATCAACGCACTCGGCGTCGGCGGAGATACCGCCGTTTCCGGGCGCCGCAAAGAGCTCCGGCTTGAGGGAGCTCTTTGCGAGTGATTTTATAATTGCGTGTTCGCGGCCGCCGCTTCCGACCACAAGAACTTTCATATGCACTACCTCTTATTCCTCTCGGAACTCAATGGTGGAAGAGGCGCATACCGGTGAACGCCATCGCGATGTTGTACCTGTCGCACGCCTCTATGACGAGGTCGTCGCGCACCGAGCCGCCCGGCTCTGCGATGTACGAAACGCCGCTGCGGCGCGCACGCTCAATGTTATCGCCGAACGGGAAGAATGCGTCGCTGCCGACCGAGACGCCGGTTATCTTTGAGAGATACTCGCGCTTTTCGGCGGTGGTGAACGGAGCGGGACGCTGGGTAAAGTAGTTCTGCCAGACGTTCTCACCGATGACGTCCTCAGGCGTGTCCCCGAGATAGACGTCTATCGCATTGTCACGGTCGGCGCGTCCGAGCTTCGGCAGGAAGGGCAGCTCGAGCACGCGCTGCGACTGACGCAGGTGCCAGTTGTCCGCCTTGTTGCCGGCGAGCCTTGTGCAGTGGATACGGGACTGCTGACCAGCGCCGACGCCTATCGCCTGACCGTCCACCGCGAATGCGACCGAGTTGGACTGGGTGTACTTCAGGGTGATGAGCGCTATTATCAGGTCGCGCTGAGCCTCCTCGGGAAGCGTCTTGTTTGCGGTGACGACGTTGGAGAGAAGCTCGCGGTTTATCTTGAATTCGTTTCTCCCCTGCTCGAAGGTGACGCCGTAGACCTGCTTGCGCTCTATCGGGTCGGGGACGTAGGACGGGTCTATCTGGACGATGTTGTATGCGCCCTTCTTCTTCTTGGAGAGTATCTTCAGCGCCTCGGGGGTGTAACCGGGGGCGATGATGCCGTCCGAGACCTCGTGGCGGATTATGCGCGCGGTGGTCTCGTCGCAGACGTCGCTCAGCGCTATCCAGTCGCCAAACGAGCTCATGCGGTCGGTACCGCGTGCGCGGGCGTATGCACAGGCTATCGGGGAGTCGTCGAGCCCCTCTATGTTGTCCACGAAGCAGGCGCGTTTGAGCTCGTCACTGAGCTTGCGCCCTATGGCGGCGGAGGTCGGGCTGACATGCTTGAAGGAGGTGGCTGCCGGCTCGCCGAGCGCCTCCTTTATCTCGCGGACGAGCTGCCAACTGTTGAACGCGTCAAGAAAGTTTATGTACCCGGGGCGTCCGCAGAGTATCTCGACCGGGAGCTCCTCGCCGTTTGCGAGATATATCTTTGCGGGTTTCTGGTTGGGGTTGCAGCCGTACTTCAGTTCAAACTCTTTCATGATAAATAAACCTCCTGTTCGTCTGTTCGTAACTTTACTTGGTCCACTTGTTGACTACGCGGGTCTCAAACTTGCCGCTCGCAAGGTCGATATAGCGCACAAGCAGCGAGACCTTGTTCTGCTCGTTGAGGTTGTCCCAGAGAAGAGAAGTCATCTCATCTATCGTTTCCGGGATGGCGACACGCTCCGGCTCGCCGGTGAAACTCGGTATCGGGTTCCCGTCGCCGTTGTATGTGTGCAGGAAGTGCCCCACGCCGTCGAGCGGGCTGTACGCGAAGGTGTACCTGTTGCAGGCGCTACCCTCGGCGTCCGCGCTCTTGAGGATGTTCAACTTGTATGTGAAACCGCCGTCGAGCTCAACGATGCCGCTGATCCTCGGGGTGTAGTTCGGAGCGTCCGGCTCAAAGCAGCGGGTGTCAAGCGCAGCCTCAAAGCTGCCGCCTTTCGACACGAAGTCGTAAACCGTGTCGGTCTGGTCACCGTTTGTGACTATATGGCTGTTGCCGCACACGCGAAGCGGCGAATAGATTATGAGCGACGGGTCCGAAACCTTCGACTCGTCATACGGATATATCTACACCGCATCCCCCTCAGCCGAAAAGAAGCGGTTGCGGCTGTTCTCGCTGCGCCCCATGATGAAGTACGCTATGACCGCCGCACTGCTGCTCTTGCCCACCACTATTCCGCGTCCGGGATAGCTGTTGTTCCTGAGCAGCTCGCCAATGTCCAGAGTCTTGTAAACGTCCATCTCTCTCATCCTTTCACAACTGTATGATTATATGATTTGAAACTCACTTGCCGTTTTCGCAGAGTTCTTTCGCGACCAGTTCAACAGAGGCGGGCAGTATCTTCCACTCCGCCTGCTCCATGACACGCCGCTGGAGTACCTCCGGGGTATCTCCCTCCTCAATGTACACCGCGCGCTGTGCGATTATCTTTCCCCCGTCCGGTATTTCGTTTACATAATGCACGGTAGCGCCAGTGACCTTGACGCCGTATGCAAGCGCGCTCTCATGCACTTTCAGACCGTACATGCCCTCGCCGCAGAATGACGGGATGAGCGACGGGTGAACGTTTATTATCCTGCCGTCCCACGCAGAGGTGAAGCGTGCGCTGAGTATGCTGAGAAATCCGGCAAGGACTATCAGGTCTATCCTGTTGTCGGTCAAGGCGGCGTTCAGTGCGTCTTCGAATGCCTCCTGAGTTCCGCCGAGCTTCTTTTTCGAAAGCGCGACCGCGGGGATGCCCGCCTCCTTTGCGCGTTCGAGGGCGTATGCACGGCGGTTGTTGGAGACCACGAGCGCAAGCTCGCCGTGTGGTATCTCCCCGCGCGCTGCGGCGTCGATAATCGCCTGAAGGTTGGTACCGCCACCCGAGACCAGCACCGCGACCCGCACCGTTCCGGTTACCATAATTCCACACCCTCGCCCTCGGCGAGCTCGCCGAGGATGTATGCGTCCTCACCGTTCTCACGCAGCACGCGCAGTGCAAGGTCGGCATCCTCTTTTGCAACTATGACCGTCATTCCGACACCCATGTTGTATGTATTGAACATGTCGCGCTCCGGTATATTCCCCGCCTTCGCGAGCAGCCCAAACACCGGGAGCGTCCTGACCGCAGCCTTCTCGATTCGTGCCATAAGACCGGGGCGAATGCTGCGCGGGATATTCTCGTAGAAACCACCGCCGGTGATGTGGGACACACCCTTTACCCGCACCTGTTCAAACAGGGCGAGCATCGGACGCACGTATATCTTGGTCGGGGTAAGCAGGACCTCGCCGAGTCCCCTGCCGCCGAGCTCGGCGACCGGCTTTGTGAGGTCGGCGTTCTCGACGTCGAACACCTTGCGCACAAGCGAGAACCCGTTGGAATGGATGCCGCTCGAGGGCAATGCGATTATGACATCTCCGGCGCACTCGGTATTCTTGTCGAGTACGCGGCTCTTGTCCACCGCGCCCACGGCAAATCCTGCGAGGTCGTACTCGTCCTCGGGGTACATACCGGGCATCTCGGCGGTTTCTCCGCCGATGAGTGCGGCTTCGGACTGCACACAGCCCTCCGCAACACCCGCGACGATATCTGCAACCTTTTCGGGAACGTTTTTGCCGAGCGCGATGTAGTCGAGGAAGAAAAGCGGCTTTGCACCGCAGCATATTATGTCGTTTACACACATCGCGACGCAGTCGATGCCCACGGTGTCGTGTTTGTCCATAAGGAACGCGAGTTTGAGCTTCGTACCCACTCCGTCGGTACCGCTCACGAGCACCGGATGCTGCATACCGGTGATGTCGAGCTCAAAAAGTCCTCCGAAACCGCCTATCCCGGTATCCGCACCGGCGGTGACGGTGCGGGCAATGTGCTTTTTCATCAGTTCGACTGCGGCATATCCGGCGGTTATGTCTACGCCGGCGTTCTTGTAGCTCTCGCTGCGGCTATCCATATCAGTTGCCCTCCTTTTCGGACAGCTTTCGGTCGTATCTGTTGCGGCTGCGCCCGGACGGCTCCTCGGTCGGGTAAATGTTGTCAAAGCACGCTGTGCAGAAGTCATCCTTGTTACACCTGTCCGCTATCTTCTTCACATTTTCTATGCTCAGATACCCGAGGGAATCCACGCCAATTATCTTTGCAATCTCCTCGATCGAGTAGTTGTGCGCGATGAGCACGTCGCGGGAGGCGATGTCGGTACCGTAATAGCACGGGTTGAGGAATGGCGGCGAGGATATACGCATGTGTATCTCGGTCGCTCCCGCTTCGCGCAGGAGCTTGACTATCCGCGCGCTCGTCGTGCCCCGGACTATCGAGTCGTCTATGAGTATGACGCGCTTGCCCGCAACGGTGGATGCAATCGGATTGAGCTTTATTCGCACTTTGTCTTCGCGCACCTTCTGGACCGGTGCGATGAAGGTGCGTCCGATATACTTATTTTTCAGAAGCCCGACACCGTACGGTATCCCGGACTGCCTTGCGTACCCTATCGCGGCGTCAATACCGCTGTCTGGCACGCCGATGACCACGTCCGCGTTTACCGGGTGTTCAAGCGCGAGGAACGCTCCAGCGCGCTGGCGTGCGATGTGGACCGCCGACCCGTCAACGACCGAGTCGGGACGCGCAAAGTAGACAAACTCAAAAACGCACAGGCTCTTCTTGACCTCTCCGCAGTGGTCGCGAATCGAGCGGCAACCGTTCCGGTCGAAAACGAGGATCTCGCCAGGCTCGACATCACCCACGAGGGTCGCCCCGACCGCGTCGAGCGCACAGCTCTCGGATGCGGCTACAAAGTCACCTCGCTCGGTAGTTCCGTAGCAGAGCGGGCGGAACCCATGCTTGTCGCGTGCGACGACTATCTTCGAGGGGGACATGACTACAAGCGAGTACGCACCCTTCAGGCGATCCATTGCGCGGGAGACTGCTTCCTCAATCGACTTCGAAGTCAGACGCTGCCGTATAATCTCATATGCGATGACCTCCGCGTCGCCGTCGCTCTGGAATATCTTGCCCTCGAGCTCGAGTTCCTCACGAAGCTCCGCGTAATTTATAAGTGAGCCGTTGTGCGCGATGGCGAGCCGTCCCTTTACATGGTCGACTACGAGTGGCTGGGCATTGCTGCGGCTCGCGGAGCCAGCCTCTGCGCCGTACCGCACGTGACCGACGGCGGCATTCCCTTCGCCAAGCGAGCTTAAGCGCTCGGTGGTGAACACGTCGCCCACAAGCCCGTTGTCGCAGTACGAATTAAAAACTCCGTCGTCGTTGACCACAATACCGCAGCTCGACTGACCGCGGTGCTGGAGCGCAAACAGCGCATAGTACACGTCGTTTGCAAGCGCAGAGCGTTCCTTTGAAAATATACCGAAAACGCCGCACTCTTCCCTAAGCTTGTCCATTTTACACCTCAAACCCTGTTATTTGTTGTATTTTGCTTCAACTTCGCGGTTCGCCTTGAGCACGTTCTCGGTCGCCTCGGCGCGCATCTTGCGCAGCTTCTCCGCGAGCTCCGCGTCCGAGACCGCGATTATCTGCGCGCAAAGTAAAGCGGCATTGACTGCGCCATCTATTGCGACCGTGGCGACAGGTATACCTGCCGGCATCTGTACAGTAGATAGAAGCGCGTCAATGCCGTCGAGAGTCGAAGCGCTCACCGGAAGACCGACTACCGGTAAGACGGTGGATGCAGCGATAGCCCCTGCGAGGTGCGCCGCCTTTCCGGCGGCTGCAATTATAGCGCCGAACCCCTTGTCCGCAGCGGTCTCCGCAAAAGTTTTTGCCTCGACCGGGGTGCGGTGTGCCGAGTAGATGTGCACCTCGTACGGGACCCCAAGACCGTCCAGCGTGGAAAACGCCTTCTCGACCTTTGGCAGGTCGCTCGCACTTCCCAGAATCACTCCAATTTTTTTCACTCTGTCCATCCTCCCTGTAATACAAAACGGGCAGCACCTCGGTATTCGATGAACTGCCCGTCTGAATGTTGAACACTGTGAACTTACAAAATAATTATAGCTTACCCCAATTAAACTGTCAATCGAGCGAATTGCAAGATAATCCGCCACAAAACTCCAAGTATCTGTACTAAACACACAGCGTCTCAGAGACGCACGGCGGTTAAACCGCCCGCGCCAAGCGTCCACCAGCAGTCAAAGCCAAAGCCTGCCGCATATTTCGCCGCATCCTCGAGCCAGAACGCGACCGTATCAGTGCTGTGGCAGTCGCTCGAGAGGGTTATTCGTCCGCCTCGTTCGCGTATCCGCCGCATTATTGCGGGAGACGGGTATGGGAATGTACGGTATCCCCTGCTCATGGCGCCGGTGTTTATCTCAAAGATAGCGTCGGTTTTCAGCAGTTCATCGAGCGCGGTAAACGCGGCATCAAGATAGCGTGGGTCGCCCTCGTCGAATATCGCACCACCCTCGTTGTACTTCATCACCAGGTCGAAGTGCCCCACGATGTCCGCCTCGGTCACCGCTATCACGCGTGACTCAGCCTCGTAATATGCGTGTATACACTTATATATATCGCCGCCAAAATAACTCTGCACTCCGTGTATGAGACGCTCGCGACTATCATCCACCACGAATATCCCTCCGGTCGTCTCAAACGAGTGGACCGAACCTATCGCGTAATCGAGCCCGTCTGGCGCCGCGCCGGTGAGAATGTCCTGCTCGAGCCCGAGAAATACCTCCATCCGTCCCGCGTACTTATCCTTTGCGCGCAGCACGTCCTCGCGGTAGCTCGGGTAGAGATCGGGCGTGAGCCCCGGAAACCCGTCTATCATCGGTGTGTGCGAGTGCTCCGAGAAGCCGAACACCGCAAACCCCGCCGCATACGCGGCGTCAGCCATCGCCTCAACGCTGTCCGCCCCATCTGTATAGTTGGTATGCGTATGCAGATTAGCAAGCATCAGACCATCTTCTCCTGCTTGACCTTCTTGTCTATGACGTGGCGGCTTGCGAGCTCATTGTGGATGTCCTCAAGCGAAATGCCCATTTCCACCATCAAGACCATCACGTGATAGGCGAGGTCGGCTATCTCGTATATGGTCTCGCGCTTGTCGCCGCCCTTACCGCCGATTATCACCTCGGTGCACTCCTCGCCCACCTTCTTGAGTATCTTGTCGATGCCCTTTTCGAACAGGTATGTAGTGTACGAACCCTCCTTGCCGTTTGTCTTGCGCCCCTTGAGCAGCTCCATCAGCCCCTCGAGCGTGAACTTCTCCGGCTCGTCAGACTCGTATACTGCGTCGACAAAGCAACTCTCGTTTCCGAGGTGACATGCGGGACCGTCCTTGTTTACCTTGACGACAAGTGCGTCGCGGTCGCAGTCGGCGGTGATTGAGACGATGTGCTGTACATTCCCGCTCGTCTCCCCTTTGCGCCAGAGCTCGCCGCGAGAGCGCGACCAGAAACAGGTGCGCTTTTCGTCAATGCTTATCTGAAGGCTCTCACGGTTCATGTACGCAAGCGTCAAAACCTCACCGCTGGTGTTGTCCACGACAATCGCAGGTATCAGCCCTTTTTCATCGAATTTCAGCTCATCTATGTTAAGCATTTACTTTCTCCTCCTGATCCCGGTACCTGACCGGTATTCCCTCTCTGCTGAGAAGCCTCTTCAACTCGTCTATTTTCACGTCCCCGAAGTGGAATATCGACGCAGCCAGCCCTGCGTCTACCTTCGGAAGTTCCTTGAACAGTGTCACAAAGTCCTCGGCACAGCCTGCGCCACCCGAGGCTATCACCGGCACCCTGACCGCCGCACACACAGCGTCGAGCAGCTCAAGGTCGAACCCACCGCGCACTCCGTCGGTGTCCATGCTGTTTACAACAACTTCGCCCGCGCCTGCTCCGACGCACCGGCGTATCCAGTCTATCGCCTCTATGCCGGTGTCCTCCCTACCGCCCTTCGCAAAGACGTGGAACGCTCCGTCTACACGTTTTATGTCAACCGACAGCACAACGCACTGGTCGCCGTATTTCTTCGCTGCCGCCCCGACGAGACTGGGGTCGCGTATCGCGCCTGAGTTTACGCTGACCTTGTCCGCGCCGCACTTGAGCACGCGGTCAAAGTCGTCGACCGTATTTATACCGCCGCCGACAGTGAGCGGTATGAACACGGTGGACGCCGCCTCGCGGAGAATATCTGTAAAAATGGCGCGTCCCTCATATGACGCCGTGATGTCGTAGAATACGAGTTCGTCTGCGCCGTTTGCGCTGTAATACCTCGCAAGGTCGACCGGTGAAGAGACGTCGCGCAAGTCAAGAAAGTTGACGCCCTTTACAACGCGCCCGTCCCTGACATCTAGGCACGGAATAATTCGTTTGGTTATCATTTACTGCCCCCTCGCAATCCGTATCCCCTCCGCGAGGTCGAAACCGCCCTCGTAGAGCGCCTTACCAACGATAGCGCCGTAAAGCCCGATGCCTTGCAGCGCGCGCAGGTCGTCGAGTGTGCTTACACCGCCGGACGCGATGATGTCCAGCTTGAAAAGACCGGAAAGCTTCCTGTAAAGCTCGAGGTTTGCACCAGCGAGCAGACCGTCGCGCGAGACGTCGGTGCAGATGACGGTCCTGACACCGTCCGCCTCCAGCTCTCCACAGAACTCCTCGCAGCTCTTTTTTGACAGCTCGAGCCATCCTTTTATCGCAACAAATCCGTCGCGTATGTCGACGCCGACCGCTATCCTGCTTCCGTACACTCCGACGAGCTCACAACGGAGCTCCGGGTCGGTGACGGCGGCGGTGCCAAGGATTATCCGTTCGACGCCGGTATCAAGGTATCGCTCCGCTGTGTCGCGCGAGCGTATTCCTCCGCCGACCTCCACTTTTAAACCACTGTTCGCGGCGAGATCCTTTATTGTGCGGAAATTCGGAATTTCACCGTTTTTTGCACCCTCGAGGTCAACGACGTGTAGGTACTCAGCACCGCATTCGGCAAATCCGCGCGCGACCGACAGCGGGTCATCTCCGTAAACAGTCATTTCGGCGTAGTCGCCCCGCTTAAGGCGCACGACCTTTCCGTCGTACAGGTCTATTGCCGGCAAAATATGCATAAATCCTCCCGATTCCGGACGAGTCGAGACTTTAAATCAAAGCTCGCAGAACGCCCTGAGTATTTTTAGCCCGACATCCCCGCTCTTTTCGGGGTGGAACTGGCATCCGTACACATTTTCGCTTGCGGCGGCAGCGGTGACCTCCGCGCCGTATTCGGTGGTGGCTATGACGCTCTCGCTGCAGTTCGCCGCATAATACGAATGCACGAAATAGACGAAGTCTCCCTCGTCGATATATTTAAAGAGCTCGCTCTTCTCCCGGTCCTTCGGGAAGTGGAGCGCGTTCCAGCCGATGTGCGGAATTTTGTAATCCGCCGGGATAACCGGCTCGAGCGGCACTATCTCTCCCTTTATCAGTCCCAGCCCCGCGTGATCTCCGTATTCAAAACTCCTGTCAAACAGAAGCTGCATGCCGAGGCATATTCCCATGACCGGTTTCCCTGCGCAAGCCTGCTCCTTTACAGCGTCGCCCATTCCGGTGCTCGCCAGGAGCTTTGCGGCATCCTCAAATGCGCCTACTCCAGGTAGCAGTATCGACGAGGCGAGCGAGAGCTTTTCCGGGTCTCTCTCAACCGCGACCTCCACTCCGAGTGAACGGACCGAACAGACGAGTGAGAACAGGTTACCCACTCCGTAATCAACAACCGCGATCATTACAGCACACCTTTCGTAGACGGCAGATCATCCGCGTGTTCACTGTCTATGCGCACGGCGTGCCTGAGCGCAACCGCCGCGCCTTTGAACGCGCTCTCGATGATGTGGTGCGAGTTTTCTCCTGCAAGCGAACGGAGATGCAGCGTTATCCCGCCCTCCCTCACAAACGCGGAAAAGAACTCGCATGCGAGCTCACAGTCAAAGTCGCCGACCTTCTCTGTCGGGATCTCCAGCGCATATCCGAGCACACCTCTGCCAGATATGTCCGCCGCCGCGAGCGTGAGTGCCTCATCCATCGGCATTGCGATAGACGCGTAGCGCGTTATTCCACGGCGGTCGCCGAGCGCCTCTGAAAACGCCTTTCCAAGGCATATACCGACATCCTCGACCGTGTGATGATAGTCGACGTTGGTGTCGCCGGTGCAGCTTACCGAGAGGTCGAACCGTCCGTGCCTCGAAAACAGCTCAAGCATGTGGTCAAGAAAACCGCATCCGGTGCATACGTCCGACTTCCCGGCGCCGTCCAGATCAATGGTCAGAACAATGTCTGTCTCCCCGGTTTTTCTTTTAATTTCCGATTTGCGCATATCAACCTCCGTCTACTGTCGGCTATTTTCCGACTATTTTCCGTATCTGCGCGAGCAGAGCGTCCATCTGCTCCGCCGAACCCACCGTTATACGCAGGTAGTCGGACACCCTCGGCTGTGCAAAATAGCGCACGAGCACTCCGTTTTCCTTCAGTTTAATGTAAAGCTCTTCAGCTTTTATGCCAGCAGGTTTGACAAGTAAAAAATTAGTCAGAGAATCTGTGCACTCAAACCCCATCTCGCAGAGTTCGAGCTTTGTCCGCTCTCGCTCGGCGATGATCCTGTCTCCGTTTGCGCGGTAGTATTCAGCGTCGTCCAGCGCGGCAGCTCCGGCAATCATGCTCAACCTGTTTATGTTATACGGGTTCGTGGAGAATTTGAGCTTGTTGAGGTCGGCAATAAGTGCGGCATCACCTACCGCAAACCCGAGCCGGGCTCCGGCAAGCGAGCGGTACTTTGAAAAGGTCTGGACGACGAGCAAGTTTTTATACTTCTTTGTGAGCGGCACGCAGCTCTCCCCGCCGAAATCCACATACGCTTCGTCTATCAGCACCACATTGTTCGGGTTGGATGCGGCGATGCGCTCTACGTCCGACGGCGAGATAGCAAGCCCGGTAGGAGCATTCGGGTTGGCTATGACTACCATCCGTCCGAGGTTCATGTAATCCTCCGGGTCGAGCGTGAAATCCTCGCGCAGCGGTACTATCTTCGCGTCACACCCGTACAGCTCTGCATACACCTTGTAGAAACCATAACTGATGTCGGGAAACGCAACGCCGCCCCGCGCATACGCCATGAAAGCAAACGACAGCGCCTCGTCCGAACCGTTCGTGACTATCACATTTTCGCGCTTCACCCCGTACAGCTCCGCAAGGCGCCTTGTCATCTCGGACACTGCGGTGTCCGGGTAGAGGTTTAACTTGTTTACCTCCACCGAGTTCAGCGCCGCGACCACTTTTGGCGAGGGCGGGTATGGAGACTCGTTCGTATTGAGTTTTATATACTTTCCGTCCGAAGGCTGCTCCCCCGGAACGTACTCCTCAAGCGCGCTGTATCTGCTGTCCAGAAAGCTGCTCATTTCACTTCTCCTTCGGGTCAAAGCGGATAGTTGCCGAGCGACCATGCGCGTGCAGACCCTCAGCTTCCGCAAATATGCGTATGTCCTGGGACACACTCTCAAGCGCCTTTGCAGTGTAGTATGTAAAGGACATCTTCTTTACAAAATCGTCCACCGAAAGCGGGCTTGAGAAACGCGCCGTACCACCGGTAGGCAGCGTGTGGTTAGTGCCCGCGAGGTAGTCCCCGAGCGGCTCGGGGCAGTTCCTGCCTAGGAACACCGAACCAGCGTTTCTGACCTTTCCGAGCAGGCTGAACGGGTCGTCAACGCAGAGCTCGAGGTGCTCCGGAGCGATGACGTTCGCTATCTCTACTGCATTTTCGATTGTGTCGGTTATAACTATTAGACCGTGCTCATCGATGGAAACACGGGCTATTTCACCGCGCGGCAGCAATTCGAGCTGACGCTCAAGCTCGGCGGAGACTTCCTCCGCAAGCTTTTCACTTGTCGTGACCAACACTGCGCTCGAGAGTTCGCCGTGCTCCGCCTGGGACAGCATGTCCGCCGCGACAATGCGAGCTTCACACCCCTCGTCCGCAACCACGAGTATCTCGCTCGGTCCAGCTATCATGTCTATATCCACCTCGCCGAACACCTGACGCTTCGCCTCGTTGACGTATGCGTTGCCCGGTCCGGCTATCTTGTCCACGCGCGGAATGCTCGCAGTACCGAACGCCATAGCGGCAATCGCCTGTGCTCCGCCGACACGGAACACCCTGTCCACCCCCGCGATCTTTGCCGCCGCAAGCATGGATGGCAGAATACTTCCGTCCGCCGCAGGAGGCGTGCACATGATTATCTCTTTCACGCCCGCAATTTTTGCGGGAATACAGTCCATAAGCACCGACGACGCAAGGCTTGCCGTCCCACCCGGTACATAAACCCCAACGCGCTCGAGCGGAATGACCCTCTGCCCAAGTACGGCGCCGTTTTCCCGGGTAATAACATAGTCGTGGCGGAGCTGCTTTGTGTGGTATTCGCGGATATTGTCCGCCGCGAGCCGCATCACGCGCAGAAGCTCGGGGTCGGTCTTATCTACTGCCGCGTCTATCTCACTTGCGGGCACTTCAAGAGCGTCAAGCTGCGCTCTGTCAAACCGCAATGTATATTCCTTTACAGCTTCGTCGCCGCGTGCGCGGATGTCTTCGAGAATATTTGCGACGGTGTCACGGATCCCGGGCACCTGTTCTGCGGTACCAAACAGCTCGGCACGTGTAAAGCTGTTACCTTTAATTATACGTATCATACTCGCCTCCACGGCAAGCAGGGAGTCAGCGGGACTTTACACCCTGCACAAGCCGCTCGATTTCGTCAATTTTGAATTTGTAGATGGCTTTGTTAGCTATAAGGCGCGAACTTATCTGAACTATGTCCTCCACCGGCTCGAGTCCGTTCTCCTTGAGTGTTGTACCGGTCTCGACTATGTCCACAAGAATGTCGCTGAGATTGAGTATCGGTGCAAGCTCGATAGAACCATTCAGCTTTATTATGTCAATCTCGCGGCTGCGGGACGAAAAGAATGCGCGCGCAATATTCGGGAACTTTGTCGCGACCCGAAGGGTCTGCGCGGTGTTGTCCTTGTACCCGACCGGAGCCGCGACCGCCATGCGGCATTTACCTATCCCGAGGTCGCACAGTTCATAGACGTCCGGCTCATACTCGAGCAGGATGTCCTTTCCCACTATTCCGACATCCGCCGCTCCGCGCTCGACATATATCGCAACGTCGGACGGCTTGACCCAGAAGTAGCGGACGCCGGTTTCGCTGTTCTCGAAAATCAGCTTCCGCCCCTCCTCGTGTATCTCGGGGCATCCGAACCCGGCTCTCTCCATGAGACCATACGCCTTTTCGCCAAGCCTCCCCTTTGGGAGTGCGATGTTAAGCATTCGTAAGCGCACCGTCCTTCCCCATGCGGTATACTCTCTTCGCCTCCTGCGGCAGCTCGCCGCCCTCGCGCACGACCACGACCGGCGTCCCGTCAGCCGAGAGACGCTGCATCTCACTCATTATACGTTCGGGGGAAGCTCCGTCCTCATAGACGAGCGCAGCTCCGCTCTCCCCGACCCGCTGCGGAACATACCGCTCGAGCTTCCCGAGGTAGACCGCAAAACCGATGGCTCCGCTCTTCTTGCCGAGCCTCTCGAGCAACCGGTCATACCTGCCGCCCGAAAGCACACGGAAGGGCACCCCGTTGACGTAACCGGAGAACACAACGCCATTATAGTATATCATATCGTTTACGACCGACAGGTCTATACGAACCTTGCTGCCGTTGCCAGTCTGCTCAATGGTGCGGTATATCTGTTCAAGCTCATCTGCTATCTCGCTCACTTGCGGAACATCTGCGGCGCGAAGCCTCGGCAGCATCTCCTTAAAACTTCCGCTCATGCTCGCGAGCTCCGCAAACTCCCGTGCACGGCTCTCCTCGACCCCATGTGATGTGAGTATGCGGACTGCATCGTGCGCATTTTTCTCGCCGACGCAGCGCATAACTTCCGCCTGGACCTTTTCATCCAACCCGAGCCCTCCGAGAAGCGAAACAAGAAGTCCCATGTGCGACACGTCAAGGATATAGTCTTCGGACAGCGTGTGCAGGCTCTCGAGCGCGAGCCATATGACTTCGCCCACTCCGTAAGCGTCAAGCTCGCCGATATGTTCGAGCCCGACCTGCAATATCTCGTCGATCGTACCGGAACCACGGGGGGTACGGTAAACGTACTCCCCGTAGTAGACCTTTTCCGACTTCTCACGCGCATTCTTGACTATCGAGAGTGTAACATCCGGGCGAAGCGCAAGAAGTTTTCCGGACGGATCGCTGAACGCGGTTATCCGGTCGTCCTCGAGAAAGCTGCGGTTGTCGATATAGAACTCGAGCTCCTCAAACCGACTCATCTTGAACTTGCGGTAGCCGTGCTGCGCATAGAGACGTTTCAGCGCAAGCGCGGTCTCCTCAATATCAGTTATGCGAAGTATTTCCATCTTACAGCTCCACGGTTCCGGTGTATACAAGATTGACTGCGCCGGTAAGTGTTACCCGCTCGTCGGTGTAATTGACTATCAGGTCGCCACCACGGAGCTTGACTGTTATATCCTGCCCCTTCTCACAGAAGCCGTTCTCCACCGCTGCTATCGCAGCCGCGCACGCTCCGGTGCCGCAGGCGAGAGTCTCACCGTTGCCGCGCTCCCACACGCGCATGACTATCGTCGTCTTGTCGATGACACGTATGAACTCCGCGTTTATCCTGTCGGGGAAGATCTCGGCATTCTCGAACTGGGGTCCGACACCGTCCACATCGAAGCTGTCAACGCGGTCGCAGAACACGACGCAGTGCGGGTTTCCGAGGTTTACACAGGTTATGCGGTACTCCTTGCCGCCTATCGTGACCGGGTAGTCGATGAGCTTGTCCGCCTCGATGGTGGTGGGCAGATCCTTGGCGCGGAGGTTCGCCTTGCCGATATCCACGGTTACAAGGGTGACCCGTCCGTCGCGGGTATAAACCTTCATCTCGCGCACACCGCTCCAGGTGTCCACCGTTATGGTGTCCTTTACGACACGACCGCTGTCATAGAGGTACTTTGCGACGCAGCGGATGCTGTTGCCCGCCATGCGTCCCTCACTGCCGTCGCGGTTGAATATGCGCATCTTTGCGTCCGCAACCGCCGAGTTCTCCATGAGCACTATGCCGTCGCCGCCGATACCGCGGTTGCGGTCACACAGCGTGACGCAGAGCGACTCGGGATTGACAAGTGTGCGGTCGAAGTCCTCGATGAATATATAGTCGTTGCCGAGTGACTCCATCTTCGCAAAGTGTACCTTCTGGCGCTCGGTGAGCATGTTATTTATGTCAACAAGCTCGGTATTCTGCTGGGTGTAGCGGCTCGCGATAATATCTGCGAGGGCGTTTGCGGTGTCGAGAGAAGTTATGCACGCAATCGAGAGCTGGACCGCGCGGCGGTGCAGCGCAATAAAGTCATGGACTGTGTTGTCGTACTCTGCTCCGGTGTACACAACGTAGCTTATGCGACCACTCTCGAGGAGCTTGTACATTCCCTCCGGGTCCTCCATGCCTGCTACGCGCTCAACGCTTATGCCAAGGCGCTCGATGGCGTCGGCGGTGGTGCGGGTCGCGTATATGCGGAACTTGAGGTCATCGAGCTTCTTTGCGAGTTTGACAATCTCATAGTTCTCGTGCTCGTCGACGCTTATAAACACGCCGATGTTCTCCTCGACCGCCGGAGATTTTATGCGAATATTGGCGGAGGTAAGACCCTTGAACATCGCCTCATACAGAGTGCGTCCCAGACCGAGAACCTCGCCGGTCGACTTCATCTCCGGTCCGAGGTGGCTGTTGGCGTCGGACAGTTTCTCAAACGAGAACACCGGCACCTTGACCGCGAAGTACGGCGGAGTTTTGTAAAGACCGGTGCCATACCCGAGAGTGGAAAGCTTCTGCCCTATCATGACACGCGCCGCGAGGTCTACCATCGGCACGCCGGACACCTTGCTTATATACGGGACGGTGCGGCTCGCACGCGGGTTGACCTCTATAACATAGAGCTCGCCCTGGTAGATAAGGTACTGGATATTGACAAGACCCTTCGTACCGAGCGCAAGCGCGAGCTTGGTCGAGCAGTCGACTATCGTATTGAGCATCTTGTCATTTATGCTGTACGGCGGGTAGACTGCGATAGAGTCGCCACTGTGAATACCGGCGCGCTCGATATGCTCCATGACGCCGGGTATCAGCACGTCCTCGCCGTCCGAAATTACGTCGACCTCGAGTTCGGTACCCGGCATGTACTTGTCGACAAGCACCGGGTTTTCTATCTCCTGTGCGAGGATGCGACTCATGTAAGTGCGGACGTCGTTTGCGTCGTGGACTATGCGCATGTTCTGACCGCCGATGACGTAGGACGGGCGAAGGAGCACCGGGTACCCGAGATCCTCAGCGGCATCGAGCGCCTCCTGCATGGTCATGACGCCAGCTCCGCGCGGTCGCTTGATGCCAAGCTTGCCGAGAAGCTCGTCGAAGCGCTCACGGTCCTCCGCAAGGTCGATGCCCTCGGCGGAGGTGCCGAGAATCGGGATGTCGTGAGAGTCGAGGAACTTCGTGAGCTTGATTGCGGTCTGACCGCCGAATGCGACAACCACTCCGACCGGCTGCTCTACCTCAATGATATTCATCACGTCCTCCGGGCAGAGCGGCTCGAAGTAGAGCCTGTCCGCGGTGTCGTAGTCGGTGGAGACGGTCTCGGGGTTGTTATTTATTATGACAACGTCATAACCGAGGTCTTTCAGCGTCCACACACAGTGGACGGACGAGTAGTCAAACTCGATGCCTTGACCTATACGTATCGGTCCGGAGCCGAGAACTATTATGACCGGCTTATCGCTGCGGCGGAAGCTACGAGATTCGCAGGTGCTGTCGTAGCTCGAGTAGAAATAGGGTGTCTCAGCGTCGAACTCTGCGCCGCAGGTGTCGACCATCTTGTAGACGGCGCTCATGTGCGGGATACGCTTCTCGCCGGATATGCGCATTATCGCCTCGTCGGTGTACCCGAGCTTCTTGCCACGGATGTAGCGCTCGTTTGTGACGCCCTGTTCTGCGAGTTCCTTCTCGTAATTTACGAGATTGACAAGTTTGTTGAGAAACCAGCGGTCGATACGGGTGATGTCGTATATTTCATCGATGGAAACTCCGCTTTTCAGCGCCTCGAATACAGTGAACAGACGGTGGTCGTCGCAGTCTTTGAGACGCTCGCGCACCGGACGCGAATCGAGGGGGGCGGCGTTCAACGTATCAAGCGAGATCTCCGCACCGCGGACCGCCTTCATTATCGCCATCTCGAACGACGGCGCGATAGACATGACCTCGCCGGTCGCCTTCATCTGGGTACCGAGGCGGCGGCTCGCACCGACAAACTTGTCGAACGGCCACTTCGGGAGCTTGACGACGACGTAGTCGACCGTCGGCTCAAAGCAGGCACAGGTCTTACCTGTTATATCGTTTTTGATCTCGTCGAGAGTGTACCCGAGGGCTATCTTTGTGGTTATCTTCGCTATCGGGTATCCGGTTGCCTTACTTGCGAGCGCGGAGGATCGGGAAACGCGTGGATTGACCTCGATGACCGCGTATTCAAAGCTCTCCGGGTCGAGGGCGAACTGGCAGTTACAACCGCCGACTATGCCGAGCGCGGACACTATCTCGAGAGACGCACTGCGCAGCATCTGGTACTCCTTGTTTGCGAGCGTCAGCGCCGGGGCGACGACGATACTGTCGCCGGTATGGACGCCGACCGGGTCGACATTCTCCATCGAGCAGACCGCGATGACGTTGCCCATCGAGTCGCGCATCGTCTCGAACTCTATCTCTTTCCAGCCGAAAATGTACTTCTCGACGAGGATCTGGGTTATCGGGGACATGTCAAGTCCGGTCTCTGCGATGGTGTTGAGCTCCTCTGCGGAATACGCGACGCCGCCTCCGGTGCCGCCGAGGGTGAACGCAGGGCGAACGATGACCGGGTACCCTATCTTCTCCGCTATCGCTAGCGCCTCCTCCACCGTCTCTGCGATGTCGGACGGGATGGTGGGCTGCCCTATCTCGGTCATAGCATCCTTGAAAAGCTTGCGGTCCTCCGCCTTGTCAATGGCGTCGACATTGGTGCCTATCAGGCGCGCGCCGCAGTGCTCGAGGAACCCGTCCTTTTCGAGCTGCATTGCGATGGTAAGACCGGTCTGACCGCCGAGACCCGCGAGGATGCTGTCCGGCTTCTCCTTTTCTATTATGCGCTTTACCGTTTCAACGGTGAGCGGCTCGAGGTATATCTCGTCTGCAAGCGCCTTGTCGGTCATTATTGTAGCGGGGTTGGAATTTACGAGCACGACCTCCACTCCGGCGTCGTGCAGCACGCGGCACGCCTGGGCGCCCGCATAGTCGAACTCGGCAGCCTGTCCGATAACTATCGGACCGGAGCCGATGACAAGAACTTTCTTTATCGATTTATCAAGCGGCATACTCTTTACCTCCGAATCAGCGAGTCAGCGAATCGACAAATCTGTCAAACAGGAACATCGTATCTCTCGGACCGGCACACGCCTCCGGGTGGAACTGCACCGAGAATGCGTTGACACTCGGGTACTCTGCACCCTCGCAGGTGTTGTCGTTCGCATTGACAAAACTCACGTTGCCCGCGCCTTTTATGCTCTCGCCGACGACGGCGTAACCGTGGTTCTGGCTCGTAATATACGTGCAGCCGGTTGCGATCTCACGCACCGGCTGGTTTGCACCGCGATGCCCGTACTTGAGTTTTATCGTCTTTCCGCCCATTGCGATAGCGAGGAGCTGATGCCCGAGGCAGACGCCGAATATCGGGAGCTTGCCCACGAGCTTGGCTATCTGCTCGATGCAATAGACGTTGTCCGCCGGGTCTCCGGGACCGTTAGACAGCACGACGCCGTCGGGGCGGAGTGCAATCACCGCCTCGGCGGACGTGTCGTACGGCAGCACCGTGACGGCGCAGCCCCGTTTCTGAAGTTCGCGGATTATATTCTTCTTTGCTCCGTAGTCAATAAGCGCGATTTTCGCACGCTCCTGCCCGATAGCCGGGTACTCGGTGGTGCTCATATCGCTCGTTGCAGCGACGGTATCCCTGATTGAAAAAGAGCGTATGTCATCGAGCGTGGACGGGAGCTTTGACGCAATCATCGCGTTCATGACACCCTGATTGCGGATTATCCTGGTTATTTCGCGGGTGTCCACCCCGCAGAGCCCCGGAATCCCGTTCCGCTTGAGGAACTCGTCGACGGAATACTGGGAACGGAAGTTGGAGGGAGTGTCGCACCACTCTCTCACAACGTATCCCTTTGCCGCCGGCTTACCCTCAAAATCCTCCTCGATTATGCCGTAGTTGCCGATGAGGGGGAAGGTCTGCATAATGATCTGCCCTGCATAGCTCGGGTCTGTCAGGGTCTCGATATAGCCGACCATGCCGGTGGTGAACACCAGCTCACCCACCGCATCGATATCGGCTCCGAAGCACTCGCCCTCGAAGACCTGACCACTGCTGAGTATCAGATATCCCTTCTTCATAAACGTTCCTCCTCTCAAGCCATGCAGTAAACTAGCACGGCTTTCTGCACATGCAGGCGGTTTTCAGCCTCATCGAATATCTCGTTTGCATGCGTCTCGAACACCTCTGCGGTTATCTCCTCACCGCGGTGCGCGGGCAGGCAGTGCTGCACCATTGCGCCGCTGTTAGCAACCGCGAGCACGTCATCGTTTATCTGGAAGCCACGGAACACCTCTGCACGCGCCTTTGCCTCGCTCTCCTGACCCATCGACGCCCACACGTCGGTGTACAGCACGTCAGCTCCCGCCGCCGCTTTGAGAACGTCGCTTGTGCACTCGAACTTGCCGGAAGCCTCAGCCCACTTCATAATCTCCGCGTCGGGACGGTACTCATCCGGGCAGGCAATGCTCACGCTCATGCCGGCTTTTATTCCGCCGACGATGAGCGAGTTTGCCATGTTGTTTCCGTCGCCGATGTAGCAGAGCTTCAGACCGGAGAGTTTGCCCTTGTGTTCACGTATCGTCATGAGGTCTGCGAGCACCTGGCAGGGGTGGCAGTAATCGGTGAGCCCGTTT
>CALXFK010000022.1 GCA_944387575.1 uncultured Clostridia bacterium | reverse complement strand
CTTATAGGTCTGCTCGCGTATCCCGAGGGTGGTGGTGTACTTGAAGATGAGCTCCGCCATATCGTCCCTGTCGTCCGGACGGCAGAGCACGCAGAGCATGACGCCCGGTCTTGATTTTTTCATCTGTATCGGGACGGTGTACACGTCGAGCGCGCCGCGGGAGAGAAGGCTGTTCATCGCGTACCCGATGGCTTCGGGCGTCATGTCGTCGAGGTTGCAGCAGAGCTCGGCGACGCTGCCGCCGCCGTTTTCGGTCTCGCCGAGCATCGCGCGAACGCAGTTGGCTGTCGGGAAGTCCTTCTTTCCCATGCCGTAGCCGATGGACGATACCCGCATGACCGGCATGTCCTGATACGCCTGGACAAAGTGCCGAAGCAGCGCGGCTCCGGTTGGAGTACACATCTCACTTTCGATGTCTCCGGCGTATATCGGCACGTCGCGCAGTATGTACGCGGTGGCGGGCGCGGGGACCGGAAGTATCCCGTGCGCGCACCTCACCTGCCCACTGCCGACGCGCACCGGAGAAGCAGTCACAAAGTCGGGCGAGAGCCGGTCAAAGAGCATGCATGCCGCCGTCACGTCGGTTATCGCGTCGAGCGTGCCCACCTCGTGGAAATGTATGTCGCTGACCGGAGCCCCGTGCGCGTGACTCTCCGCTTCGGCGATGAGCGAGTACACCCCGAGGATGTCCCGCTTTACCGAGTCTTTCAGCGGCAGCCCCTCAACTATCTGCTGGATGTCCGCAACGCTTCTGTGCTCGTGGTGATGTCCGGGGTGGTCATGGTGTTCGTGGTGGTGATGGTGATGGTCATGGTCATGGTTGTGGTCGTGATGAGGCTGCTCGTGCATGTCCGGGGACTCCTCCTCGCCGCCGACGCTGACGGTGAAATGGGTGCCGGTGATTCCGCATTTCACGGAGGGTTCACAGGAGACGGAGACGCCGGGGATGCCGAGCGAGTTCAGTTCTGCGATGAACTGCCCGCGCTCGTCTTCGGGGAGCAGTTCGAACAGGGCGGCGGAGAGCATGTCGCCTGCCGCGCCCATGGAACAGTCAAGATACAGTGTTTTCATACCGATTACCTCGTGTTGCCCATGTGATTTATCATGTTTGCGAGATACCCCGCACCGAAGCCGTTGTCGATGTTGACCACCGACACTCCGCTCGCGCACGAGTTGAGCATACACAGCAGTGCGGAAAGCCCGCCGAACGACGCGCCGTACCCCACGCTTGTGGGCACTGCGATGACCGGACAGTCGGCAAGCCCGCCGATGACGCTTGCGAGCGCGCCCTCCATGCCGGCTATTGCGATAATTACGCTCGCGCTCATTATCTCGTCGAGATGGGCAAGCGTCCGGTGCAGACCGGCGACCCCGACGTCGTACAGCCGGATAACGCGGTTGCCGTGGACTTCGGCGGTGAGCGCCGCCTCCTCCGCCACCGGGATGTCGCTTGTGCCGCCGGTGGCGACGACGATGTTCCCGATGCCGCGCGGCTCGGGGATGTCGCCGATTATCCCGACCCGCGCCTCGGGGTGGTAGTCGAGCGGGTGCCCGGCGGCGATATATTCGGCGGACTCGGGCGAGAGGCGGGTGATGAGGATGGTGTTCTCGCCGCGTCCGCGCATCAGCCGGACTATGCCGGATATCTGTTCGGCGGTCTTTCCCTCTCCGTAGATGACCTCCGCCGCGCCCTGGCGGACGTTGCGGTGCAGGTCCACCTTTGCGTAGCCGAGGTCCTCAAACGGCGCTTTTTTCAGGCTGAGCAGTGCGTCGTCGACCGATATTTCTCCGCTTTTCAACGATTCGAGAATACTGCGGACGTCGTTTTGCATTTATCGCACCTCCATATCGAGCAGAACGGCGCGGTAGTAGCGCCTCAGCTCGGTCACAATCTCTTTGCGGTGCTCGATGAGCCGCCCTAACTGTCCCTCCGGGAGCTGTATTCGCGCCACGCCGTCCGACTGCCGTACCCGGAAGTCGGAAAAACCGAGCGAGAACAGGAAGTCCTCCGCCGCCTCGGTCGCGCGAAGTTTTTCCGGGGTGATCTTCTCGCCGGTCGGGATGCGGGTCGCAAGGCAGGCGTATGCCGGCTTGTCCCACGTGAAGAGACCCGCCTCGCGCGAGAGCCGGCGTATTTCGTCCTTTGTCAGACCGCACTCGCGAAGCGGCGAGCGCACCGAGAGTTCGCGAAGCGCACGCATCCCGGGGCGGTCTCCCGCGTCGTCCGAGGCGTTGGTGCCGTCGAGCAGCAGCGAAAACCCATCATCGCGCGCGGCGCGGGTTATGGTCTGGAATATCAGCCGCTTGCAGTGGTAGCAACGGTCGGGCGGGTTTTCCGCCACCGCCTCCGAGCAGAGCGCGCACGCCTCGAGCACGTGCAGCGGTATCTCCAGCTCGCGGGTGAGCCGCGCGGCGTCCTCAAGCTCGAAGCGCGGCTGAAATTCCGTTTTTACATAGTATGCGTGTACCTCCGCGCCGCACTGTTTCGCGGCGTACAGCAGGTACGCGGAGTCCGCGCCGCCCGAGAATGCCACCGCCGCCCTCGGGTGCTCGCGGAAAAAGGAAGAAAGGGTCATACGCGCCCTCCTTTTTTCGGGGACGCGGCTGCGTCCGTTCCGTAAAGAAAATGGGTACGGTGCATAAAAACACCGTACCCATATTATAACTGTGCCGCGGCACTTTTGCAAGCGCTGCCGTCACCTCTGCACCTCGAGCCAGCGCCGCTGAGAGCCGAGCCAGCGGCGGTAGATGACCGAGGCGGCGACCGCCTGCGGTACAACCCTTCCGGCGGCTGCGAGCGTGCGGTTCACAAGACCGGGAGTGTAGCACCCCCTGCCGCGGAGCGCGCGGTCGAGAGTCCTGCGCGCGACCAGTTCGAGGGGGTTGGTGGTCACGCTGCATGAAGCTCCCCTCGAAATCTATTCCGGCAATGTTCAGCAGCATGTCGAAGCATATCCCCTCGCCGTCCCACCGCTCAAACATCCTGTCAACGGCGCCGCTGTCGGTGAGGTCGCAGACCTCGGTGCTGACCCGCCCCCCGAACCGCCGCTCGAGCCCCTCCTTTATGAGCCGGAGCGAGCCGCCGTTCAGATCGGTGAGAAACAGATTGTAACCCCTGCCTGCGCATTCGACCGCCATCGCGCGTCCGAGCCCGCCGGCGGCTCCGGTGATAAGTACGTTCATGACCTCGCCTCCCTGTGGATGCATTCACTGCGGTAGCCGAGACCGCAGAGCTTTTCACTAAGTGCAAACAGCCGGTCGGCGTTTTCGGAAGTCACCTCCCGGCTGTACCGCCGCTCCCTGCACATGTAGTAGTACAGCCCGCCCGGCGGGGTTTTGTCCCGCGCGCAGAGGAATGAGTAGGTTTTGGCAGGGACGGAGGGGTGTACGCCCTGGTGCTTCCGTATGCCCCAGACGAGCGAGACGATGCCGCCGGTCTTGTTGCCTGTGTCGGTGTTCACGAGCCCGGGGTCGACGGTGTATGCGTGCAGACCGTCCGCACCGTACCGGTCGGCAAGCCCGCGCGCGAACAGGATGTCGCACAGTTTGGACTGCTTGTACGCGGTGAGCGGGTTGTACCTCCGGCTGAGCATCACGTCGTCCCAGTGCACCTTCGCGCCGATGTGGGAACCGCTGCCGGTCATTATCACCCTGCCTCCGCATTTCAGAAGGTGATCGAGCAGGCGGTGGGTGAGCATGTACCCCGCAAGGTAGTTGAGCGCAAACTGATGTTCGCACCCGTCCTCGGTGGTGCCGGCGGCAAAGACCGACAGGACCGCACCGAGTATCGCGGGGCACGCGAACAGCACGAAAAAACATCCGACAAACAGGTCGGCAAACCCAAGCCCGATTGCCGCGAGCCAGCCGCGACCGCCCTGCGACCTGCCTCCGGCGGGTATTGCGGCAAACTGACCTGCGAGCGACACCGGGTCGCCGAGCTTCGCCGCTATCTCCTCCTCCGAGAAACCGTCCGCAAGCCTGAACGCAAAGTG
>CALXFK010000021.1 GCA_944387575.1 uncultured Clostridia bacterium | reverse complement strand
GTGCGCGCCGAGATAGTCAACTTCCCCGGTCTGTCCTCGCACGCGGGGCTGGACGAGCTGGTGCGCTGGGCGGAGGGGTTCTCCCCGCGCCCCAAAGAGGTGTTCGTGGTTCACGGAGACGCGGACGTCGCGCCCGCGTTTGCCGAGCGTCTGCGCGGGCTCGGTCTCTCCGCACACGCGCCCCGCTTCTCCGAGGTGTACGACCTCGCGGCGTGCCGCGTCGAGCGCGAGGGACGCACCCCGAGAAAGACCGCAAAGGTCCGCGGCGACACCCCGGTCTACCGCCGTCTCGTCTCGCTCGGTCAGAACCTCGTCGACCTCATCGCGAAAAAACGCGGGCTTGCAAACAAGGAACTCGCAAAGTTCGCCGACCAGCTCCAGTCGCTCATCGACCGCTGGAGCGATTAAAGCGCAGCAACCACAGACATTGCTCCACCTGCAAAAAACTGCCCCGTCCGCGCGGTTACGCGGGCGGGGCTTCTGTTTTTACCGGTACTGCCGCACTGCTTACAGCGTGCGGAAGATCTTGAGCCACTCCTGAGCGAGCATCCAGTGACCGGCGGGAGTGGGATGGACACCGTCCATCGTCCAGTCGGTGACCGAAGTCGCCGCCGCGGCGTCGCTGAACAGCTTCTGCGCGGGCAGCAGCGGAGCGCCATACTTTTTGGCGAGGCGGCGCACTGCCTCACGGCGAAGCGCGGTGCCCTCGTTGAAGATGTCCCAGAACTCCTCGGTGCCCTTGCCCTTGAGCACGTACGGCTCAACCATTATCAGCTTGAGGTTCGGCAGCGCCTTGAGAATCTCTGCGAGCATGTAGTCGTAAACACGCTCAAACTTGACCTCGTCAACACCGTTGTGCAGAGTGGGCTCGTGCGCGATGTCGTTTACGCCGACGAGTATGCTCAGCACGTCCGGCTTGAGGTTTATGAGATCCACCTTCACGCGCGCGTCGAGGTCGACAATGCGGTTTCCTGCGATGCCGCGGTTAAGTATCTCATACTTGCCCGGCTCCTCGGCGCCAAGCTGCGCCGCGACGAGCAGCGGATACCCGGTCCCGAGCGCGGTGTTGGTGCGCTCGGCACGCTCGTCCATCTTCAGACGCTCGCCCATGCGGGTGAACATCTCCTCCATCGCCTTGACCTGGTCGGTACGCGAAGCGTCGGTTATCGAGTCGCCGGTGAACAGAATACGAGTCGCCATCTTGTCTTCTCCTTATTCAGCAAAAGTTTGGTTTTTATCCAACATATAATCATGCGGCATCTGACGCAAATCGTCAAGTAGTACGACGATTCATGTTACATTTTTAAAACTGCTCCCCCGCTCCGCCGCAACATAACCGCCCTTCCCACCGCATATACATGCCCCGTGAGAAAGAATTGGGGAGTGTTGCCGGGTGAGAACAAACATCGAGGAGCGGGCTTGCCGCCTCGCGCTCTACATAGTCGAAAACAAATCCACCGTCCGCGCCGCCGCCGCACGCTTCGGCGTCAGCAAAAGCACCGTTCACAAAGACATCTCCGAGCGGCTCCAGCACTATGACCGCTCACTCTACAGCCGGGTCAAAAGCGTGCTTGAGACCAACAAAGCCGAACGCCACCTCCGCGGCGGTGAAGCCACACGCAGAAAATACCGTGGCGAGTGACCGGGGCGCCGGGGGGTGCGCTTCGGGGTACCAGGGAGTGCGCTACGGGGTACCTGGGATGCGGGATATGTGGCGCGGGGGCAGGCTCAGAAGTGCGCGGGGCGGAGGTCACAGGTTCCGCTCGAAGTTCCAGGCGTCGCGCACCATCTCGTCCACGCCGCGCTTTGCGCTCCAGCCGAGTTCGCGTTCAGCCCTGGAGGCGTCGGCGTAGTATGCGGGCAGGTCGCCGGGGCGGCGCGGGGCAAATTCGTACGGTATCTTCACGCCGTTGACCCGCTCGAACGCCTCCACAAGTTCGAGCACCGACACACCGCTGCCCGAGCCGAGGTTGTAGACCTGCGTGCCCGGTCTTGCATGCTCGAGCGCGGCAATGTGACCCTCTGCGAGGTCACAGACGTGGATGTAGTCGCGCACACCGGTGCCGTCCGGGGTCGGATAGTCGTTTCCGTAGACTTTGAGTTTTTCCAGCTTGCCGCGCGCGACCCTCGTTATATACGGCATGAGGTTGTTCGGCACGCCGTTCGGGTCGTCGCCGATGAGACCGGAGGGGTGCGCGCCGATCGGGTTGAAGTAGCGCAGCAGGGTCACCGCAAAGCCGGGTGCGGACGCGGCAGTCTCGGTGAGTATCCGCTCGCTTGCGAGCTTTGTCGAGCCGTATGGGCTTGTCGGGGTGCGCAGCTCCATCTCCTCGCGGTAGGGCACGTCGTTCGACCCGTACACCGTCGCGGAGGAGGAGAACACGAACTTCCCCACCCCGTGCTCGATGCACGCCGCGGCGAGCAGGACCGTGCTGAACACGTTATTGCGGTAGTACCGCAGCGGCTGCGCCACCGATTCGGGCACCGATTTCAGCCCCGCAAAGTGGATGACGCCGTCTATAGCGTTTTGTTCGAACAGTTCGCGCACCGTGCGCTCGTCCGCCACATCGCCCTCGACGAGCTTTACGCTCCTTCCGCCGAGGCGCTCGATGCGCTCCACCGTGTCGCGTCTGCTGTTCGAGAAGTTGTCCGCTATCACCACCGAGTGACCCGCCTCGAGCAGCGCCACGCAGGTGTGCGAACCTATATATCCGGCTCCGCCGGTGACAAGAACATTCATGTTTTCCCGCCTTTTCCGACCGCCCCTCGCGGGCGGTCTGTATTATTGTCCATTACCGTTTCAGCGCACATCGACGCGGGTGCTGATTTCGGGCAGCTTTATCGGCTCGGCGCTCGCGTCGACCACGCTTGCGAGCTGACCGCTCTCCCCCGCGCCCCAGACCCAGAGCGTCCCGTCCTTGCGCAGGACCACCGAGTGCGCGCGCCCGCAGCTCACCGCTATCGCGCCGTCCACGCCCTCGACCATCGCCGGGACCGCGTCCGCCTCCCCGGTCTCGCGACCGAGCTGCATACTGTCGTTTACGCCCCACGACCAGACCTGACCGTCCTTATCGACCGCTACCGCAAACCCATCCCCCGCCGAAAGCGAGATGACGTTCGCGGGCGAGGAGAGCTTGGTCGCCTCCCCCTTCACGATGTCAAACTGCCACACGCTGCCCTCCGCGTCGAGCGCGACTATGAACTCCCCCGTGCTCTCCGCCTGCACCAGCACCGCCGGCGCGGCAGAGGCGAGCGGCAGGTCCTCGCCCCAGTAGAGCAGCCGACCCTCGCTTGTCACCGCGGCACACAGACCGCCGCGCGCGGTTATCTGCGCGACCGTCTCCTCCCCGTTCTGCGCACACGCATCCGAGAGCGCGCCGAGCGCGACTACGCCGTCCGCCGCACCATCGGTGAGCAGCGCGCCGGCGTTCGCCCCGAACCCGTACACGCTGCCGTCCTGGAGCAGCACGAGCGCAAAGTCGTCCCCCGCCGCCACCTGGCGCGCCGTCGAGAGGTCGGCGTCCACGAGACTGTAATGCTCAAACGACGACTCAAGCCCGGTGCTGTTCAGCGTACACAGAAGGGTGGGCGGGACGGTACCGGTGTCTGTGGTACCGGTTGTATCGGTTGTGTCGGTTGTGTCGACCGGGAGCATGTCCGCCGCACCGCTGACCGCGACCCCGTCGCTTGTCAGCCAGACCGCGAACCCATCGCCAAACGCGAAGTCTATCGCGCCCGGGACATCGGTAAACGGAAGCGCGGCATAGGTGTCCTCGCCGCCGAAGGTGGAGCCGTCGCCCCACCGATAGAGTGTGCCGCTGTCGCTGAACATAAACGTCGCGTCCCCCTCCGCCTGCATGGAGGTGACTATCTCGGTCATCATACACCCCGGCGCGAGCAGCATCACCGCCACCATCGCCGCGGCGACCGCCGCGTAATACAACTTCTTCATCATCAAAACTCCTCTGTTCTCACGCCCCGCCCCAAAATCGGGACGCGGTACGGGGCGCGGCTTGTACCACTCTGTTATAGCATTTTTTCGGCGGGCGCACAAGTACACTCCCACCGTGTGAGCGGCATATTTACAGAATGTTTACGTTTGCGCAGCGCGTGCGCACGTAGGGTACGCGGAATAGCTGCGCCCCGCAAACCGCAGTTTGCGGGGCGCGCGACCGTTCACTGCTCCTCCCGGCGTATCCCGAACAACCGGCGGAGCACCCCCGCAAGTGCCCGCGGAGATTTCCAGACCACTATTCTCAAGGTCACAGCTCCTTTCAGACAGCATTCCGGCGGACGGTTTCAGCAGCGTCTGCACGCGAGCAGTCCCGCAGCCACCGCCCCAAGTCCAAACAGGACGACAAGGACGCCCGCCGGAAGTATAGCGCTTATAAGTATGCCCAGACCGAGCGCAAGCAGCAGCACGCCGCATATCCGGCTCTTCATGGCGACCCCGCCTTTCCCGCTTTCTCATGGCAGTATATGCC
Organism: uncultured Clostridia bacterium; assembly: GCA_944387575.1. Lineage (GTDB taxonomy): Bacteria > Bacillota > Clostridia > Oscillospirales > JAAYOS01 > CALXFK01. The sequence continues at coordinate 6,710 of CALXFK010000021.1, read as the reverse complement.
CCGCTTCGCGCGGTTGTTACCTCGATTTCGCAAATCGCTCATACACCGCCACACACGCACATATACATGACTTGACCACCGATTAAAGGAACAGGGAGTGAACAGGTTTGGAGCTTGAATTGAAGAAAACCGGTCAGGTCTTTTACGACATGACCGCTCGCAGTACGGTCATACACGAACAGACCTGCGAGGTGATCGTAAGCGACTCGCAGCCGGACATCCTCCGCATAGCGGGTGCGAACGGCTGCGCAATGTGCACCGCTCCGCGTGCGGACACGCGCGGCGCGTTGCTCGGGGGCAGCGTCCATGCGGCGGTGCTCTATCTGCCGGAGGACGGCGGGGACGTATGCTGCATCCCGGTCAAAATGGAGTTCAGCTATCCCATAGAGCTTGCACAATCCCCGCGCGACGGGGAGGGCGCGGGGAGTGTCCTGCACGGCGGAGCGGAGCTCGTGAGCATCGAAGCGAAGGTGCTCAACCCGCGCAAAGTGCTGGTGCGCGCCGAACTGAAGCTGTGGGCAGCGCGGGCGGAGCGGGTCGAGTTCGAACTGTGTACCGATGCGGCGGCGTCTCCCGAACTCGCCGTCGAGCTGCTGCGCGAGAGCTACACGGCGCGGCTGCTCTGCTCGGCGGGACGGCGCGCATTTGCGGTGGAGGACACGTTTGACCTCCCGGCGTCCCGCCCGGCGGCGGCGGAACTGCTGTACACCGGGGTGTCGGTCGAGGCGGGCGACTACAACGTGATAGGGCGGCGGGTGATATTCAGGGGGACTCTGCACCTGTCGCTCACCTACCGCACCACCGGCGGGGAGATAGCGGGCTACTCCACCTCCGCGCAGTTCTCGCAGGTCGCGGAACTCGACGACCTTGAGGACGGGGCGGAGTGCGTGGTGCGGCTCTCGCCGTCCGAGTTTGAGGCGAGCCTCGTGCAGAACGGCGAGGGGCGGACGGTCGAGTTCACCGCGGGGGTGGAGGCGCAGCTCGAGGCGTATGCCGAGCGCCGTCTCGAGGCGATAACCGACCTCTACTCGACCTCCATGCGGGCGGCGGTGGACGTGCGTCCCTGCACGTTTACCACCCTCTACGGGCGGAGCGTACTCCGCGCGCAGGCGCGCTGCTCTGCGGAGACCGCGCGGCAGGTGCTCGAGACGCGGGGATGCGAGGCGGGTCTCCGTCAGATGCGTCTCTCTCGCGGTGATTCGGGCGAACTGATGCTGAGCGGGGAAGCGGAGGCGCGGCTCGGTTACATAGACGACGCGGGCGAGCTCTGCCAGCTCCGCTGCCGTGTCCCGGCGGAGGTGGACGCCGGGGGGCTGGAGGTGGATTTCGACCGGGGCGATTCGCTTCTCGTCGATGCGCACGCGGAGAACTTTGCGGCAAGCCCCTCCGCCGGGACCGGCGCGGAACTGCGCTTCGACGTGGTCTGCGAGGTGACCCACCTCCGTCCGCTCGTCATCGGCGCGGTCGCGGGCGCACAGCTCGAACCGGAACCGGAGGATGCCCCGGCGCGACCGTCGGTGGTGCTGCGCGTTCCCGAGCGCGGAGAGACCCTCTGGCAGACCGCAAAGCGGTACTGCGCGACCGTCGCGGAGATCGCCGCCGCAAACTCCCTCGAGGACGCCGACCCGCTCGCGGGCGCACCGGAAAACCGTATGCTGCTGATACCACGGCGGCGCTGAGCCGGAAAAATCCACACACGGAAGGACTGACTGAATTTTGGAAAACACAAACATCTACTCGGATATGGCGCGGCGCACCGGCGGCGATATATACATCGGGGTCGTCGGTCCGGTGCGTACCGGAAAATCGACGTTCATAAAGCGGTTTATGGAGACGCTGGTACTTCCCGGCATAACCGACGCATACGCGCGTGAGCGCGCGCGAGACGAGCTGCCGCAGTCCGGTTCGGGGCGCACAATAATGACCGCCGAGCCGAAGTTCGTGCCGGAGGAGGCGGCGGTGGTGACGCTCGACGGCGGGGTGAACTTCCGCGTCCGCCTCATCGACTGCGTCGGATACATGGTGGACGGTGCGGCGGGACAGCTCGAGGACGGTCTGCCCCGCATGGTGTCCACCCCCTGGTTCGACGAGCCGGTCCCGATGACCGAAGCCGCCGAGACCGGCACCCGCAAGGTCATCGCCGAGCACTCGACCATCGGCATCGTAATCACGACCGACGGCAGCGTGACCGACATCCCCCGCGCCGACTACATCGAGCCGGAAAACCGGGTGATCTCGGAACTCAAAGAGCTCGGTAAACCGTTCATAATCCTGCTGAACTCCGCCGACCCGGAGGGCGCGCAGGCACAGGCGACGGCGCGCGAACTGCGCGCGGCACACGGCGTCGGCTGCATACCGATAAACTGCCTCGCGCTCGACGAAGCCGCTATAAGCCGCATCCTCCGCACGGTGCTCGCCGAGTTCCCGCTGAGCGAGCTCGGCATCTTCCTGCCGTCCTGGATAGAGGCACTGCCCGCCTCCCACCCGATAAAGCGCGACCTCTACGCCGCAATGCTCGCGGGCGCGGACGGTCTGAAAAGGGTGCGCGACCTCGACGGCGCGCTCGAACGGCTCGGCGGGTGCACGTCGGTAAGCGGCGTGCGGATAATGGGAATCGACATGGGGTCGGGGGTCGCGCTCTGCGAGGTGAACGCCCCGCGCGAGCTGTTCTACCAGACCCTCGCCGAACAGAGCGGGTTTGCCGTCTCGGACGACGGCGACCTCATGCGGCTCATGTGCGAGCTTGCACAGGTCAAACGCGAGTACGACAAGCTGGAGGGCGCGCTCCAGTCGGTGCGCCAGACAGGGTACGGCATCGTCATGCCATCGCTCGACGAGCTCACGCTCGACGAGCCGGAAATAATGCGTCAGGGCGGTCGCTACGGAGTGAGGCTGCGCGCATCCGCTCCGTCGGTCCACCTCATGCGCGCCGACATCCAGACAGAGGTCTGCCCCATCGTCGGAAGCGAGAAGCAGTCGGAGGAGCTCATACACTACCTTCTCAGCGAGTTCGAGGACTCGCCGGAGAAGATCTGGGACTCGAACATCTTCGGCAAGTCGCTCCACTCGCTTATCAGCGAGGCTATAAACACAAAGCTCGGTCACATGCCGGAGGAGTCGCGCGAAAAGCTCCGCGAGACCCTCGAGCGCGTGATAAACGAGGGCTCGGGCGGACTCATCTGCATAATTCTGTAAATACGTCAGCAAAGGCGCTCGTTAAAACACCCTTATTGAAAAAGGCGGCGCGGGGCGGTATAATTGGGAAAACGACGATCGGAGGAGCAAATGTCACTTCCAAGACGATCCCGCGCCGTCCCGCTGCTCGCACTCGCCGCGGTGGTGATAACCGCGCTGCTCATATCGGTGCTCCTGCTTCCGCGCGGCGACCGGACGCTCAGCCGCACAGGTTACATGCTGGACACGGTGGTCACGGTCACGCTGCGTGACTGGTCGGACGAGGGGACGCTGGAGCGGGTCTTTTACGAGATAGAGCGGCTTGAGCGGCTCTTTTCGGTGGGCGACCCGGAAAGCGACCTCCACCGCCTGAACGCGAACGCCGGGAACTGGGTCGAGCTCTCCGACGAGACCTGCGAGCTGCTTGAGCGCGCGGTCGATTTCTACGAGCTCACCGACGGGCTTTTCGACCCGACGGTGCAGCCGCTCGTCGAACTGTGGGACATCGCCGGGGGCGGTCACGTCCCGACGGCGGACGAGCTTGAGGAGGCGCTCGCGCTGGTGGACGGGTCGCAGCTCGAGGTGGGCGACATGTGCGCGCGGCTCGGGCGCGAGGGCATGGCGGTCACGCTCGGCGGGATAGCCAAGGGGTACATCGCCGACCGCATAGCGGAGCTGCTCGAGGGCGAGGGGGTGGAGCACGCGATTATCGACCTCGGTCACAACATCCTGCTCGTCGGCTCGAAGCCGGACGGCAGCCCGTGGCGGGTCGGGGTTCAGGACCCGGACGGCACGGGTGGCGAGTACGCCGCGGTAATCGAGGCGGACGGGCTCAGCGTCGTGACCTCCGGGACTTACGAGCGGTACTTCGAGCTCGACGGGGTGCGGTGGCACCACGTCCTCGACCCGTTTTCCGGATACCCGAGCGAGAGCGGGCTTGTGAGCGCGACGGTGGTCTGCGAAAGCTCGACCGCGGCGGACGCACTCTCCACCGCCTGCCTCATTGCGGGCGCGGAGCGCGCGCTCGAGCTCATCGAAGAAATGGACGGTGTGGAAGTGCTGCTGATAGACCAGTCGGGAGAGATGTATATGAGCGACGGAATGGGGGATTTTCTTGCGGATAACTGAACGGCAGGCAGCCGATATAAAGCTCTACCGCGCGGCGTACGCCGCGCTCGGCGCGCACACGCCGCTTACCGGCGACTGCGGCGCACTCTGCAATGCCGCGTGCTGCCACGGCGGCAGGCATGACGGAATGATCGTGTTTCCCGGCGAGGAACTGCTCCTCCGCCGGTTCTACGGGATGCGGCTGAAGCGCGCGGAGCTCCGCGGCATCCCCTGCCGCTTCGCGCTCTGCCGCAGCGCCTGCCTGCGCCACCCCGAAATGCGCGCGCGGCGTCCGCTGAGCTGCCGGATATTCCCATACGCGCCCCACTTCGCGCCGGACGGCGCGCTCGAGGTGATACCCGACCCCCGCGCGCGGGCGGTCTGCCCGATTGCGAAGGCGCCGGGCGAGCGCGCCGACGCCGACCCGGAGTTTGCGCGCTCGGTGCAGTCGGCGTTTGAAATACTGCTCCGCCGCCCAGGTATGCGCGAGTTCCTCGGGCGGTACTCGGACATGCTCGACGACTACGAAAAGTTCTTCTGAATCAGACCCCACCCATTTGTCAGCTTTCCACATGCATTGTACTAATACAGGTATTGACAATTGGGTACATTTTCCATATAATAAAGGTGTAACTACCCTGCGACTCAATTTGAAAGAAGGTAAGCGTGCCGGCTCAACGCCGAAAACCCTGTTCGGGCGGCAGACCTGCCACACTGCCTGCCCGCCCCGGAATATTCAGGCGGACACAGGATACATTTTGCGGAGAGGGGTGTTTAAAATGAGACGTAGACTTCTCTGTATGGCAATGCTGATGAGTTTTCTTGTTGCCTCATGCACCACTGCGGAGCTTCAGCAGCTCGACTACACCTGTGAAGGGCTGTACTTTGAAGAGACCGAGAAGTTCGAGATTCCCGAGATCCCGTTCGGAGGCGATTTCGAGGAGACGATTTCGGAGAGCGTATCATATAAAGCCCGGGAAGAGGCAGCCGAAGGGGCGGTGTGGCAGCTCTATGACGTCGCAAACCCAGCCACCTTCATGGGAAAGCCGGTTAAAATCAGCTTCACGGTTTCGACCGAAACCGACAACGTGGCGGTCGTCGCCCTGCAATACTACGGTGAGAGCGAGGAAGAGCTCATGGATTTCTATAACATGGTTATCGATGAGATGCTCGAACTGTACGGTCTGCCCCGCTTCTGGTCGGCGGAGAGCGTCGAACGGGAGTACAGGGACGGCTCAACGTGGGGATGGTATGCGTGGGAAAACTTCGGTTTAGCCCCGTCGGACAAGCCGACTCCGCCGATGGACGAGATTGGCAATCAGACCGAAGTGACCGTTGAGGTCTCGGACGACCCAGCCTCTGAGAGGTGCGTCGTGGTGAGAGTTGTGGCGTGACGCATTCCGCTCCCGCAATACATAATAAATTTCCCGGCGGTGCGGTGCACCGCCGGGAATGTTGTTTTTATCCGCGTTTTCCGCAAGCGTCACGAAGTCGGGAAAGCCGCGCCCCGGTATGCGCGCATTCCTCGAGCGGTACTCTGAGACGCCCTGCGACTACGCACGGTTCTGGTAAGCGCGGCGCAGAGGAACCCCCGGATTTTACTCCGGGGGTTCCTCCGCTTTCCTGTATTCTCAGGCACTCTCCTCTGCAAAATTGCCGGTATAGAGCTGGTAGTACTTGCCCTTCTTTGCGATGAGCTCGTCGTGCGTACCCCGCTCGATGATGCGACCCTGGTCCATGACCATTATACAGTCTGCGTTCTTGACGGTGGAGAGGCGGTGCGCGATGACAAAGGTGGTGCGCCCGGTCATCAGCGCGTCCATGCCGCTCTGCACCAGTTTCTCGGTGCGGGTGTCGATGGAGCTTGTCGCCTCGTCGAGTATCAGCACCGGCGGGTCGGCGACCGCGGCGCGCGCAATCGCGAGGAGCTGGCGCTGACCCTGGCTGAGGTTCGCGCCGTCGCCGGTGAGCATCGTGTCATATCCGTCGGGCAGGCGGCGGATGAAGTCATCCGCATTTGCGAGCTCTGCGGCGGCGATGCACTCCTCGTCGGTCGCGTCGAGGTTGCCGTAGCGGATATTCTCGAGCACGGTGCCGGTGAAGAGGTGCGTGTCCTGGAGCACTATGCCGAGCGACCGGCGGAGCTCCGGCTTCTTTATCTTGTTTATATTTATGCCGTCGTAGCGGATCTTGCCGTCCGCGATGTCGTAGAACCGGTTTATCAGGTTGGTTATCGTGGTCTTGCCCGCGCCGGTCGCGCCGACAAACGCTATCTTCTGCCCCGGCTTTGCCCAGAGGCTGATATTATGCAGCACGAGCTTGCTTTCGTCATAGCCGAAGTCGACGTCGTCGAACACGACCCCGCCCTCAAGCCTCGTATAGGTCACGGTGCCGTCCGCCTTGTGCGGGTGCTTCCAAGCCCAGATATT
>CALXFK010000020.1 GCA_944387575.1 uncultured Clostridia bacterium | reverse complement strand
CGTGGTACTTGAGCTTCTGCCAGAGGATGGTCGGACCGGTGAGCTCTACCGGCTTCCCGTTGAGCCATGCCTTCGAACAGTCCTTCGCAATGGCAATGCTTATGTCGTCGCCCTTGCGCTCGATGTTTGACTTGGTATGGGTGATGGTGCCGTCTGCCTCGCGGCGCGAACCGCTGAAGAGATAACTCCAGACGAGCTCGGCATCGTCAAAGCTCTGACCATGGTCGCGGTTCTTGATGTCGAGATAAACGGTGTCCGCCTTCTTGCCGGGGAAGAACGCGAAGTTGTCCTCGCCCACGACACTTATCATCGGCAGACCCTCACCTTCGTTTATCTTCAGCCAGTAGCGGAGGTTGTACTTATTCGACTGCTCGTCGCCCTCAAAGCCGTTGAGCTCGGGACGGGAGAGCCACGCATCGACCGGACCGCCCTCGCCGAGCGTGTTTCCGTTCTCATCGAACAGCAGCCCGTAGCCCGAGTTTGCACCCGAGCCTGCGGCTCCGGCGAGCTTGTAGGCGCAGTGGCGCGAGAAAGTCGCGGTCATCATGTTGCCCATCGACATGCCCTGCATGTATATGCGACCTTCGTCGATGTTGTACTTGCTCTGCATGAGCTCAATGAGCCCGAGGATGTACTGGATGTCGTGGTTTTCCTTAGCCGACGGGGGATTGCCGTGCAGTCCGGGCTGGAGACCGCCCTTGAGCTTTGCCGGGTCCCACTCGACCGTCCAGAACGCGCCGTCGCTCGAATCGGGGAACACGCAGATGAATCCCTCGCGCTCCGCAACGTCGGTCCAGCTCGTGTATATCGCCTGACCCCAGCCGGTCATCATACCACCGTGCAGCGACACAACAAGCGGCGTCTTCTGCGACGGGTCATATGTAGAGGGAACATACTCGTACCACACGTCCTCGATTCCGTCTGCGACAACCCCGTGGTACTCACGCAGAAGCTCGGGGTATGGGCGGGAATTGTTTCCGTTTTCGTTGACGACCATGTCGCTGCCCTTTATGGCGAGCGGGAGATAGTCGCGGTTTTCATCGTTCGGAGTGCCCGCCGGAATAGTAATTATTTTCTTCATTCCATACCATCCTTTAACGCAATTATTTTGCCGCTTGCTTAAAGCGTTCGGTTATCGTGAACACCTCCGCCGCAAATCTGAACGGCACGCAAATGTTCACCTCTTCTATTATACATGCATATACTTCCGCTTGTCAAGCGGTTATCAAATTGTGAAAAACGGCGAGAGTGCCAACAACCTCAAGGCGCAATGCCGCAAATATACTGGATGAGAAGTGCGAGGCAGGCAAAGCGCCGTCTTTGCGCATAATTCTCAGGGATAACCTAACTTTTCAATTAAATTTCCCCCGTACACAGCGAAAGAACGGGCTTCTAACATGACACGGGCTGTCTCCGTCTGTGTGGAGACAGCCCGTGTATATGACAAATATAAAATATATAAATGCGTCCGTGTGAATCGGTGTGAATTTATGTAAAAGGTCTCATGCATCTTTTGACGTGCTGCTGCGGCGTATGAGCGAGGCGGGAAGCAGCGAGCGCTCGGGCACCGACTGCTTTTCAATCCTCTTTATGAGCAGCTCGACGGCAAGCGCGCCAAGCTCTACGATAGGCACCGAGATTGTGGACAGGTCAAGGTAATCCATGAGGTCGGTTCCGTCGAAACCGATAAGCTTATAGTCGCGCGGGGTCTCCAGCCCTCGCCTGGCACAGAACCGCTTGAGATTTGCGGCGTGGGTATCTCCGGTTATGAAAATTCCGTCGACGGGGTAGTCCGGGTTTTTCATCGCGTCGGTTATCGCGTCAAACTCACAGTCAAAAAACTGTTCATTGGTGAGGATGATCTCCCGGTATTCATATCCGAGCCGCTCGCACTCGTATTTATAGCCTTTGCTGCGCATTATCGCAGTGGTCTGTGTGCCCGGCACATTATTTACTATCACAGGGTAGCGGCAACCGCTATCGATGAGCTCGCGCGCCGCGAGAACCCCTCCCTTGAAATTGTCGCAGGACACCGACGGGATATTTGGAATTATGCGGTCTACGCTCACTATCGGAAGGTCGATATTCATATACGCATCCGGATTGCGCAGACTTGCGCAGAGTATTATTCCGTCCACCTTGTTTGCAAGGAGCATCGCCATCATGGAGCTCTCCTTGTCCGCATTGCCCCGCGAGCCGCAAAGCAGCAGCTTGTACCCGTTGTCGGCACAGCTGCTCTCTATCGCGTCTGCAAGCGCTCCAAACAGCGGCAAACTCGTGTTCGGGATTATTACCCCTATTATATGTGTGCGCTTGGTGGAGAGCGACCGCGCCATTTCGTTGGGGTGGTAGTTAAGCTCCTCCATGGCGGCAAGTATGCGTTTGCGGGTGCTCTGGCTGACCATCTCCGGCTTGTTGAGCATTCTGGACACGGTCGCCACACAAACATTAGCTCGGTTTGCTACGTCTCGTATTGTTGACATTTTATCCCTTTCCATCTCATATGCATATAATTGTATCTGTACTGCATATTTATTTCCTATATAAAAATGATATTACCATATATATTACGCCCTGTCAAATATATATACGAAACAATATGAAAAATCAGCAGCAATTTTGCAAGTTGGGATACTCAAATAATTCATAACCTTTCGCACAGGCGTGCTGAAATTCGTGCCTTTTTACCGGCATGACCTCGTATAATTCACTGAGGGAGGTGAAAGCGGGTGCGGACGATATACGCGGATGAGGTTTTCATATTCAACGCGGCGGTCGACAGCATACTGCTGATAGCAGCAGGAAACCTTTGCGGGCTTCCGTTCAGGCGGATACGCGTGCTCGCAGGCGGAGGCATTGGCGGTGTGTATGCGGTGGCGGTGCAGGTGTTTGAGGGAACGCCGGTGTCGTGGACTGCGGTAAAGGTGCTAGTGGGGGTACTGATACCACTGTGTGCATTCGGGTACCTGTCTCGCAGTGCGTTTTTACGCCGACTCACAGCATTCTGGATAATGAGCGTGCTTGCGGGCGGCGCAGTGCTCGGAGCGGCTGCACTGTTCGGAGGAAGCGTTGGCGACGGGTATGCGGCGCTGCACCCTGCAGGGCTTACAGTGGTGGCGTTTTCACTTGGACTGATGTTGCTTGCATCGTCGTGGCTTGGAGGTGCGGCAATTCACGCGGCGGAAGAGAGGGTTCGGGTGCGGGTCTCATACGGCGGGCGAGAGGCGGAATTCACCGCACTTGTGGACAGCGGCAACACTCTGCGCGATCCGGTGAGCGGTCTACCGGTGATAGTGGCAGAGCTGGAAGCGGTGAGCACACTTTTCAGGCAGGATGTGGCGGGTGCGCTAAGAAAAAGCGGGGGAGACGCGGCGACGTTTCTCGCAAGCCTGTCCGGCAAAGCGGAGGGTAGCCGGTTCCGGCTGGTGCCCTGCGTCACTGTGTCCGGCAAGGGCATGCTACCCGCGTTTCGTCCGGATAGAGTGGAGCTCGGGGGAAAAGAGACCCATGCGCTCATCGCGGTGTCCGACGCACAGGTGGGGCAGGGTGGGACCTTTGCCGCGCTTGTGGGAAGGCTTACATAAACTTATTGGCTGTATGGTATATGGTAAAAGGAGCGTTTCGGATGACGAGTTTGATGAATTGGCTTTTTGACAGGATACGCCGTCTGCTGATGCCGGGCGCCGGCAGGGCTCACTACATAGGCGGAAGCGAGACGCTGCCGCCGCCACTCACAGCTGAGGAGGAGGCAGAACTGATAAGCCGTCTCGAACGTGACGGCGAGGAGGTTCGAAGGACCCTCATAGAACACAACCTCCGGCTCGTGGTGTACATCGCAAAGAGATTCGACAACACCGGCGTTAACATCGAGGACATGGTCTCCATTGGCACGATAGGGCTGATAAAGGCAATAAACACTTACGACCCGTCCCGAAAGATAAAGCTAGCGACCTACGCCTCCCGCTGCATTGAAAACGAGATCCTGATGTATCTGCGAAAAGCTGGACAGCGGCGTGGTGAAATATCCATCGACGAGCCTCTGAATACCGACTGGGACGGCAACGAGCTTCTGCTCAGTGACGTGCTCGGCACCGACGGCGACTCGGTCATGCGCGGACTGGAAGAGGAGGCTGACCGAAATCTGCTTTACGCAGCAATGACAAAGCTCTCCGAGCGCGAACGAAACATAATAAACATGCGCTTCGGGCTTAAAGGCAACAGAGAACAGACGCAGAAGGAGGTTGCGGATGCAATGGGCATTTCACAGTCCTACATATCCCGACTCGAAAAGAAAATAATCGGAAGACTAAAAAAAGAAATTGCACGAATGATGTAAATTCACAATAAACGGTCTTGCACTTATTCGCAATATGACGTAAAATAAGCCGTATACTCAGGTTTTCCAACCGTTACAAAGCGTTCGCGCGCGGCGCGAACGTGTGAAAAGATTTGTGAGGTCTGTCTGATGGCTGAAAATAGAGAAAATAAAGGTATCATATTGCGTATGCCCATGCTTGTGCTGCGCGGTCTTACGATTTTCCCGAAAATAAAAATGCATTTCGACGTCGGGCGCGAAAAGTCCGCAAAGGCACTTGAGAGCTCAATAAACGACGGTCAGCTCATATTTCTCGCCTCCCAGAAAAGCATTCTCGACGACGACCCCAACATAGAGGATGTGTACGAGGTTGGCACTGTCTCGCGCGTGCGGCAGATACTCAAGTTACCGGGCGAGAATATGCGCGTATTCGTAGAGGGCAAATACCGTGCGCGCCGGGTGTCGGTGGATGCGGGCGAGCCCTTTTTCATGGTGGAAATAAGTAAGATAAAGGAGATAAGCCGGACACGCGAAGAAGAGACGGTAGACGCGATGATGCGCTCCGTGGTAGACGATTTTAGTAAGTACGCAGAGAGCGCACCGCGTATACTGCCGGAGATAATGACAGAGGTGCTTGGCATATCTGATCCTGGCTATCTCGCCGACTATATCGCACAGAATATTCCGGCACATGTCGAGGATAAGCAGAAGATTTTGGAGACGATCAACGTCACAGATAGACTCATGCAGCTCTGCGAGCTGCTCGAGCGCGAGCGCATGGTAAGCGAGCTCGAGGGCGCTATTCAGAACAGAGTGCGTGAGATCGTCGGGATGCGCCATCGCGAGATGTACCTGCGTGAACAGATGAAGGCTATCCGCGCGGAGCTCGGGGAGGACGACTCCGACACCTCGGATACGCAGGAGTATACCGACAAGATAAAAAAACTTGGACTCGAGCAGGAGTGGGAGGACAAACTGCTCAAAGAGGTCTCCCGACTGCGGAACATGCACCCGTCCTCTGCCGAATACTCGGTCATAACCACCTACCTCGACACGGTTCTCGAACTGCCTTGGAACAGTTCCACCAAGGAGCGGCTCGACATAAAGAAATCTGCGGCTATCCTTAATTCGGAGCACTACGGACTCGAAAAGGTCAAAGAGCGTGTGCTCGAATTTATCGCGGTGCGCAAGCTCGCGCCCGACATAAAGGGGCAGGTGCTCTGTCTTGTCGGTCCTCCCGGCGTCGGAAAGACGTCAATAGCGATGTCGCTTGCAAAGGCGATGAACCGCAAGATCTCACGCATGTCGCTCGGAGGCGTGCGTGACGAGGCGGAGATACGCGGACACCGCAAAACCTATGTCGGCGCAATGCCAGGGCGCATTATAAACTCGCTGAGGCAGACTGCCAGCAAAAACTGTATAATCCTTCTCGACGAGATTGACAAGCTCGGAAACGACTACCGTGGGGACCCTGCGTCCGCGCTGCTTGAAGTGCTGGACACCGAGCAGAACTATGCGTTCCGCGACCACTATATAGAGATTCCGTTCGACCTTTCGGAGGTTATGTTCATCACCACCGCGAATACTACCGATACCATTCCGCGTCCGCTTCTCGACCGGATGGAGGTAATCGAGCTCTCGAGCTATACCGACGAGGAGAAACTGAACATTGCAAAGCGCCACCTTCTTCCCAAGCAGCTCGAACGTCACGGTCTCACACGTAAAACCATGCGCATAAGCGACGACGCGCTGCGTGAGCTGATCGCTTGCTACACGCGCGAGAGCGGAGTTCGCACGCTCGAGAGGGAGATAGCGGCGGTGTGCAGAAAAGCCGCGAAGCGTATTGCGTCGGGAGAGGCGAAACTTGTTCAGGTGAAAGCGGACTCACTAGAGGGTATGATAGGTCCAAAAAAGTACAAGCCGGAACGCCGCCGTACAACTCCCGAGGTTGGCGTCGTGTGCGGTCTTGCATGGACAGCAGTAGGCGGTGAGATCCTTGAGGCGGAGGCAAGTATCGTGCCCGGAACCGGAAAAATTGAGCTTACCGGCAACCTAGGCAACGTCATGAAGGAATCAGCTCAGGCGGCTATAACCTATATTCGCAGTAAAGCCACCGAGCTCGGCATCGACCCAAACTTCTATAAAACGAAAGACGTCCATCTCCACTTCCCTGAGGGTGCCATACCGAAGGACGGACCGTCCGCCGGCGTGACGATAGTCACCGCGATCGTCTCCGCACTCACCGGCGCACCGGTGCGTTCAGACGTCGCGATGACCGGTGAGGTCACTCTGCGCGGTCGCGTCCTGCCGATTGGCGGTCTGAAAGAAAAAACCATGGCAGCTTACCGCCACGGGATACACACCGTCATCGTCCCCGCCGACAATGAGAGCGACCTCACCGAGATCGATAAAACGGTGTATTCTGCTCTCGAATTTGTACTCGCAAACGATGTGGGCGATGTTCTCCGCACTGCAATAGACTTCGAGGCGGTCCCACTGATCCGGAACACCGCTCCTGTCGCGGAGACCGCACCCACCGCTCCGGTCATCACACAGGTGGACTATCCGTCCACTGATGAACACTCAGATCGGAAGGTGCTCCAATGAAAGTAAATTTGCATAACGCCGAGTTCGTCTCCTCCGCTGCCTCGCGCGCAGGGTTCAGGAGGGATGGACGTCCGGCTATTGCATTTGCCGGACGTTCAAACGTGGGTAAGTCCTCCACGATAAATGCCCTGCTCAACCGCAAGGGATTTGCCCGCGTGAGCGAAAGTCCCGGAAAGACTATACACGTAAATTACTTTCTCATAGACGGGAAGGTCTGGCTTGTCGACCTTCCCGGTTATGGATATGCGCGTGTCTCCAAAAGTGAACGGCAACGCTGGGGCTCACTTATGGAGGATTTCTTTGCAGAGCGCGAGCTGCTCTCTCTATGCGTGCTGATAGTCGACCTGCGCCACCCGCCCACCGCGGATGACGTCGTGATGTGCAACTACTTCAAAGCCACCGGACACCGGTTCATAGTCGCCGCAAACAAAGCTGACTGCCTCAAGAAGAGCGAACTTGATCCCGCCATCGAGCGCGTACGCGAAGTACTCGAGCTTGATGACGACGTAACTGTGCTGCCATACTCCGCAAAGAAGAAGTCAGGTATCGAAAGCCTGCTCGCAGCGGTGCGCTCCGCGTGGGAGGACGAGCAGTGAAAAGGTTCATGTTCTGGCTTCTGGTGACGGCAGCAGCAGTCTTTGTCATAGACTGGGGCGTCGTAGGACTGAAACTGCTCAGCGGTGAGTATGATATTACCGTGGGCGCGTACATCGGTCTTGCGTGCTGGATCGTCATAATTGTATCGTTCATTTTCAGAAGATTCAGCAACAGGTGTCCGCACTGCGGAAAATACCAGTCGGGAGTCGGAAAGTATTGTACCCACTGTGGAAGGGAACTTGGCAGCAGTAAAGGAGATTGACCTGTGGGCAAAAATAGACAGACCATCGTAACAAAGACGGTAAAAACCGGTATCACGTTCGGAAGCGCGCTTGCAATGGTTATCAGTTACACGACATGGCACTCGGTCGGATGGGCGATCATTCACGGACTTCTGAGCTGGGTATATGTGATCTATTTCGTTTTACGTTACTGAGTCACATGGCAGGGGAGCACTTGATTTTGATTGACAAATGCTACCGCGATGTGGTATTCTATGCTGGCGTGGAGAGGTGCCCGAGTGGTCTAAGGGAGCGGTCTTGAAAACCGTCGATGTGAGAGCATCCGTGGGTTCGAATCCCACCCTCTCCGCCAATACTCCGGCTTCATCGAAGGCGGCTGGCTGGTAGCGCGAAAGAAATTGCGCAATACACCAACTTTTCACTTGACATTTCCCCGGCGATAAGGTAATATGTATTTTGCATTTCGGCTTTGGAGAAGTACTCAAGAGGTCGAAGAGGCGCCCCTGCTAAGGGCGTAGGCGTGTTAAAGCGCGCGAGGGTTCAAATCCCTCCTTCTCCGCCACGATGGACACCGATTTTGATACAGTTTGTATCAGTTCGGTGTCCGTTTCTTTTATACCGAAAACACCGACTTTCATATAGTCGGTGTTCTTTTTTACGCAGTGTGCCGTGCGCCAACAGCTTTCCTCCTCCATTTTTAAGAATTTGGCATATTTTTTCTTGACAATTAGTTTTGCAATATATATAATCTTTTTAGAATGATACTAATTACTGAAATGAGGTATTTATATAACTAAGTACGAGAAGCAAATCTATGAGAGCATAAACAATTCGAGGGAACACATGACTGCGGAGCAGGTGTATGATAAGCTCCGTGAAATTTATCCCACCGTTTCTCTTGCCACTGTATACAATAACCTCAATAAATTGTGTAGAGCAAATCTGATACACCGCGTGTCGGTCGAAGGTTTTGCCGACCGCTATGACAGAGTTGTCAGACATGACCATCTCGTCTGCCAGAGGTGCGGCAGGCTATCAGACATTACTCTGGAAGATCTGACGCCAACGCTGAGAGGGCAGCTTTGCGAAAACTTTCTTGGTTATGACCTTCGAGTGTACTATATTTGTCCCGAATGTTGTAAAGAGAGCTCCGTAAACTAAAATTGATATAGAAGGGAGATCATGCTATGAAATATATCTGCTCGATATGTGGATACGTCTATGACGAGGACAGGGAAGACACACCGTTTTCCGACCTGTCCGATTCATGGGTTTGCCCTGTCTGCGGCGCCACAAAGGTGGCGTTTACGCCGGAACAAAAGCCGGAAACAGTAAAATCACCGAAAAAATCGTTTATAATTGAGGATGATATGAAAAAGCTTTCCGCAGGAGAGCTTTCCGCGCTGTGCTCCAACCTGGCGCGCGGCTGTGAAAAGCAGTATAAACCGGAGGAGTCAGCTCTTTTCCAAAAAATCGCGGATTACTTTGCAGCAGCAACACCTCCAGTTGAAAATGGTGAAATGTCGCTCCTCGCAGACCTGATGCAGCGTGATTTGAACGAAGGGTATCCAGCACTGCGCTCCGCCGCGGTAGAGGACTCTGACCGTGGCACCCAGAGAATTTGCGTCTGGGGCGAGAAGGTCACGAATATGCTCAACACCCTGATGCAGCGATGGGCTGCCGAGGGAGATGCGTTTTTACACAACACCGAGGTGTGGGTGTGCAGTGTCTGCGGATTTGTTTATATAGGCGATAAGGCGCCGGAGCTCTGTCCTGTCTGTAAAGTTCCAACATGGAAGTTCGAAAAAATCGAGAGGAGGGCTTCTGCATGAAACGAGTAGCCGTCAGAAATTTGCGGCTTTGCACCAAGGACTGCATGTGCCTTTACGTCTGTCCGACCGGCGCAAGCGATACTGAAAACAGTATTATAGACGTGACAAAGTGCGTCGGCTGTGGCGTGTGTGCCGATGCCTGTCCCAGCGGTGCCATTTCGATGGTGCCGCTAGAATATCCGCCCCAGCAAAAAAAGACCGAGATAGTCACCGCATTCTCAAACATTCTTTCAAAGAGTAAGTCAAAACAGGAAAAAATCGCCACGCAGATAGCCGAAACTACCAGTAATGACGACCTCCGCCGTCTTATGACCGCCGTGGCAAAGTCGGTCAGGCTGGTAAACGAGGATATTCTCCGTGAAGCAGGCTATATGCTGCCACAGAGCGGAAACACTCATGACCTGCTGCGCGAATGGGTGGAAAATCCGCCCTCCTCCGATTTCCCAGTCGATGCGGCTGCAAAGCTTTTGGAATTGATAGAATGCAACGAAATAAATCAAAAAGGAGATGGTAAAAAAATGAGTAAATGGAAATGCAAAGTGTGCGGTTATATTTATGAGGGTGAGTCTATTCCCGCCGACTTCACCTGCCCAGTGTGCAAACAGCCCGCATCATCGTTTGAGAAAATAGAGGATGCACCGAAGGCAAATAAATATGCCGGCACCCAGACCGAAAAGAACCTGGAGGCTGCGTTTGCGGGCGAGTCCCAGGCACGCAACAAATATACATATTTCTCTTCCGTTGCCAAAAAAGAGGGGTATGAGCAGATAGCAGCTCTGTTCCTTAAAACCGCCGACAACGAGAAGGAGCATGCCAAAATGTGGTTTAAGGAGTTGAACGGAATCGGAGACACCGCCGAAAACCTGCTCCACGCCGCAGAGGGCGAAAATTACGAGTGGACCGACATGTACGATGGCTTTGCAAAAACCGCAGAAGAGGAAGGATTTCCTGAACTCGCCGCAAAATTCAGGCTGGTCGCCGCGATCGAGAAGCATCACGAGGAGCGTTACCGTGCCCTGCTTCACAACGTGGAGATGGCGGAGGTTTTTGCGAAGAGCGAGGTAAAGGTTTGGGAATGCCGGAACTGCGGACATATCGTAGTCGGCACCTCCGCGCCAGAGGTATGCCCAACTTGCAACCACCCTCAGAGCTATTTTGAGATCAACTGCGAGAATTATTAACAATACAAGAGCCTTTTAAAGGGCGCCAATTCAATGCCGAAACCCGGGGAATTGGCGCCCTTTGACTTGTTGTGTCCTCTGTTTTCCAAAACGGCGTTTTGCCGTACGGCAGCGGAAAATCCCGATTTCGCAGCCATCATAAACTCTGTTAAAATGTAAATACTCACACGGAGGTTTGCTGTCTATGCCAAAATCTTATATTCCCGCATCTAATCAAGCAAGCGATATGCCCATGAACACTCCAACAATCGAGACCGAACGGCTGCTCCTCCGCAAATTCACAGAAGATGACATTGAAGCATTGTTTCTTCTCCTCTCCGACAAGGAGGTAAATACCTTTCTTCCCTGGTTTCCTGTGCAGAACATCTCTCAGGCGGCTGAATTTTACACATCACGTATCTATTCGGAATACAAATGCGGTCACTCCTCTTTTTACGCCATCTGCCCCAAAAACCACCCGTACCCGGTGGGCTACTTGAAAGCCGAAACGGGGGATGGTCATGACTTCGGTTACGCGCTCCGACGCGAGTTCTGGGGCAGGGGACTGGTCACAGAAGCGGGCAGAGCTGTGATCGAAATACTTAAGCAATACCATGTGCCATACATAACCGCCACACACGACGTAAATAATCCACGAAGCGGCGCAGTAATGCGGCGATTGGGTATGACTTACCAGTATTCGTACGTTGAACTGTGGCAGCCAAAAAACTATCCTGTGACCTTCCGTTTGTACCAGTTAAACCTCGACGGCAGCATAGGGCGAACATACAGAAAATACTGGAACCTATACCCGGAGCACTTCATCGAGAATTCATTAGCCTTTGAAAAAACTTAATTGGATGTTTTTAGAATTTTTTAAAAAAGTTATTCCATTTTCCGAAAAATGTGGTATAATGCACTAAATGAATGGAAATAAGATGTAAAAAGCAACTAATTGGAGGATTTATAATGACAAAGTACGTCTACCTGTTTTCCGAAGGAAACGGCTCGATGCGCGAACTTTTGGGGGGAAAGGGCGCCAATCTCGCCGAAATGACGAGTCTTGGTTTGCCGGTGCCTCAGGGATTCACCATCACTACCGAGGCTTGCACGCGCTATTACAGCGATGGTGAGACTATAGGCGAGGATATCGAGCGTCAGATAGATGAGTACATGGAGAAGATGGAGGGCATCTGCGGCAAGAAGTTTGGTGACCGGAAAAATCCGTTGCTTGTTTCTGTGCGTTCCGGAGCCCGAGCAAGCATGCCTGGCATGATGGACACCATACTGAACCTCGGTTTAAATGACGAGGTCGCTGCCGGAATGGTCGAACTCACCGGCAATCCTCGCTTTGTCTACGATAGCTACCGCCGTCTGATACAGACCTTCTCGGACGTCGCAATGGAGTTAGACAAACGCCGTTTTGAAGAGATAATAGACGAGGTCAAGGCGACAAAGGGCATAAAGCAGGATATCGACCTCGATACAGAGGACATGAAGACGCTTGTCGCGAGGTTCAAGGAGTTTTATCGCGAGTGCAAGGGAGTCGACTTCCCGTCAAATCCTAAGGATCAGCTCATGGCTGCGGTCAAGGCTGTTTTCCGTTCCTGGAACAACCCCCGCGCAATAACCTACCGCCGCCTTAACGACATCCCCGGCGACTGGGGCACCGCCGTCAACGTTCAGTCGATGGTATTTGGAAACATGGGTGAGGACAGCGGCACCGGCGTCGCGTTCACCCGCAACCCGGTCACCGGCGAGAAGAAGCTCTACGGTGAGTTTCTGATGAACGCGCAGGGTGAGGACGTTGTCGCCGGTGTGCGTACACCAAGCCACATAGACACTCTTGCCGACACGCATCCTGAGATATACAAGCAGTTCTCCGAGATAGCGCAGACCCTCGAGAAGCACTATCGCGACATGCAGGACATGGAGTTTACCGTTGAGAACGGGAAGCTGTACATGCTCCAGACGCGCAACGGAAAGCGCACTGCACAGGCGGCTATCAAGATAGCGGTCGACCTTGTAGCTGAAAAGATGTGCACCAAGGAAGAGGTCATAATGAAGGTCGAGCCGAAGCAGCTTGACAGCCTCCTCCATCCGCAGTTTGACCCGGAAGCGCTGAAGCGCGCAACTCCGGCAGTGACCGGTCTACCCGCATCCCCTGGAGCGGCGTGCGGAAAGGTCTATTTCTCCGCAGAGGACGCAGTCATGGCTTCCACCGAGAGGGGAGAGAAGACGCTTCTTGTCCGCCTTGAAACCTCGCCAGAGGACATTGAAGGCATGAACATCGCAGAGGGCGTGCTCACCGTTCGCGGCGGTATGACCTCGCACGCTGCCGTCGTCGCGCGCGGAATGGGCAAGTGCTGCGTTTCCGGCTGCGAAGATATAATCATAGACGAGAAGGCGCGTTACTGCGTTATAAATGGGACCCGCATAAACGAGGGCGACTATATTTCTATCGACGGTTCGAACGGCAACGTCTATATCGGGGTCATTCCGACCGTCGCCGCCACCGTCAGCGGTGACTTCGCCACATTCATGGGCTGGGCGGATGAGATACGCCGTCTCAAGGTCCGTGCAAATGCGGACAACCCGCGCGACGCAGAGGTCGCGCTCAAGTTCGGCGCGGAAGGCATCGGTCTTTGCCGCACCGAGCACATGTTTTTCGAAGCAGACCGCATAAAGGCGGTTCGCGAGATGATAGTTTCGAGCACCGTTGAGCAGCGCCGCAAGGCTCTCGCAAAACTGCTCCCGATGCAGCGCAGCGACTTTGAGGGCATATTCCGCGTCATGGCGGGTCACCCGGTCACCATTCGCTTCCTCGACCCGCCGCTCCACGAGTTCCTTCCGCAGGAGGAGTCGGATATCGCGGCGCTCGCAGAGGAGATGGGTCTCGACGTAGCGGAGCTCACGGCGACTGTAAAGAGCCTGCATGAGTTCAACCCGATGATGGGTCATCGTGGTTGCCGTCTCTCGGTCAGCTTCCCGGAGATTGCCGAAATGCAGACCCGTGCTGTGATCGAGGCTGCTATCAACGTATCACGCGAAGGGCTTAACATCGTACCCGAGATCATGGTCCCGCTGGTCGGCGACCCGAAAGAGTTCCACTACGTCCGCAGTATAATCGTCCGTACCGCCGACGAGATAATGAATGAGACCGGCGTCAAGCTCGACTACCATGTCGGAACGATGATAGAGATTCCGCGTGGCGCGCTGCTCGCCGACGAGGTTGCGCGCGAGGCTGAGTTCTTCTCATTCGGTACAAACGACCTTACTCAGATGACCTTCGGTTTCAGCCGTGACGACGCCGGAAAGTTCCTCGGCGACTACTACAGCAAGAAGATCTACGAGAGCGATCCATTTGCGCGTTTCGACAGCTTTGGTGTCGGAAAACTCGTCAAAATTGCCTCCGAGCTCGGTCGTTCGGTCCGTCCCGACATCAAACTCGGCGTCTGTGGAGAGCACGGCGGAGACCCGATGTCCATCGATTTCTTCGAGAAGGAAGGGCTCGACTACGTGTCCTGCTCGCCTTACCGTGTGTCGATCGCTCGCCTTGCGGCGGCGCAGGCTGCGCTTCGCAATTCCCACTAAAAACCATATTAAATGCAAAAATAAAGCTGCCATTCGGCAGCTTTATTTTTGCATTTCCTCAATATATGCCTGACTTTTGACCGTGAGCTGAACCCACGCCGGCTTGAATCCGCTTCGTATCGCGTTTCGTACCGAGCGAACATTAGACCATGCGGCACAGTAAAACGGAACTTTTCCTCGCCTTAATATTTCAAGCGCAAGCCTGCTTGTCAGCGCGGACGCGATCCCACGCCTGCGATACTCCGGCAGGACGTCTACGCCTATCTGCCACATCGTGAGACAGTCCGCCGAGCAGCCCGCAAGTCCGATAAGCTTGTCCCCGTCATATGCACCTACCGCAAGACGGTCGAGTTCCTTACGCTTCTCGCAGAGTGCATTGCTCCACTGCGGCAGATAAAGCCCTGCAAATTCCTCACCGCAGAGTAGCTCTGTTCTGAAGCCACAGCCCAACGACTCCAGCTTCCCGACGTCCGGAAGAAAGTACTCCGCCATAAAGCATACGTTCATGCCGAGTGGACGGAGCGTATCCATCAAGACATGCAGATTGGGAGTTTCAAAACATCGCTCGACCGGAAACCGGTCTATGTATGAACGTACCGTCTCATTGAGCTCCTCCGATACCGAAGCGACAATGTTTCCGCCATATGAAGTTAGGTCGCAGAGAAACGGCAGTTCGAGGTATTTGCGCGCATCCGCGCTCGGCTTTGAAATCACCACACGGTTCTCCGACGCCATGAAATCATCCGGAAAACAACTGCTATCTATCGCAGATTGCCGCATTGCCACTTGCAATATTTCGTCGTTTGTCATCTTCCAACTCTTTTCTAAAACAAATTATCCGGTTTGCCTCACTGAACCCGCATTTGAGATGAAACTGAAGGCTCTCGGCGTTTTTCAGCTCGCAGTCGCTTGCAAATTCGGTGCATCCGCGCTCTTTTGCCCAATCCTCACAACTTTTGAGCAGGGAAGCGGCTACTCCACGTCTGCGGTACTGTTCATCGACATATATCCCCTCAAGGTAACCGACAGGGCTTGTGCTTGTGCCCTCGACATAGTCACGTCTGAGTGAGCACTGCGCGAATCCTCCAGGTATTTCGCCGTCAAAAAACATGAACACTGCCGAATCCTCGCCTGATATTACCTCCGCCATCTCCGCTTTCAACTCTTCAAAATCATGACCATCCCATAGTTTTAGCGCAAGTGAGGTCACCAATCCCGCATCTTCAGGTCGAGATCGTACTATCACTCAGTTCACCTCCAATTACCTCATTATATCAGAAAAAGTTTTAAAAGCAAACGTTTCAAATGTGTTGTTTATTTTATTGACAACACGGGGGCATTGTATATAATAAATTATGAAAATATGCAGTGAAAGTGAAGGTGACCCAAATGTCAAGACCGAAGGACCCACTTATAAAGCCGTGCACCGATTTTCCGGATGGGACACAGTTTATATATGCAGATCGCAGGGACAAATACACAGTATCTTACCTTCCTGACATAGTTTACGACTCGAGCAAAGGCGTCGACCTGCACCTTCAAATGCTCTACCCAGGTATGCCGCCGATGGGCGCGATGATGCTGAAGCGTGAACCTGCTCGCAGCGAAGGTGAAAACAGGGAAGCACCTCCGGTTGCTCCCACCGCGTCCGAACCTCTGCCGCTTGTAGTGTTTGTACAGGGCTCGGCGTGGATGAAGCAGGAGTGCAGGTTGATGCTGCCGAACTTCACCGAGATCGTGCGCATGGGATACGTTGTTGCGTCGGTCGAGTACCGCCCGAGTAAGACGGATCCGTGGCCCGCATTTTTGCAGGATGTCAAGGCGGCTATCCGCTTCCTGCGCGCAAACGCAGACAGGTTTGGAATAGACCCGGACCGCGTAGCAGTGTGGGGGGACAGTTCCGGCGGTCATGCGGCGCTACTTGTCGGGGCAACTGGATGGACCGACGAGTTTGACGACGACAGGTATTCAGGCTATTCCAGCGCAGTCAGAGCCGCGATAGACTTCTACGGACTATCGGACATTGCGCAGATAAACGGTGCGCCGCGCGATCCGATGAACACCGCACCGGGGATCACGACCCCGGAGGACATTCTGTTCCGAACCAAGGTGTCCGAGCACCCGGAGGTCTGCGCTCCCGCAAATCCGATTAACTATATATACGCGGACAGGGACTATCCGCCTTTCCTGATAATGCACGGGGATGAGGACGGGACAGTACCGTTCCTGCAAAGTACGCTTATGTACGAAAAGCTACGCGAACTCAAAAAGCAGGTGAGTCTGTACGCTGTCATAGGCGGAGGTCACAGCATGCGCTTCTGGACTCCGGAAGTGCTCGACGTTGTGGCAAAATTCCTGCGGGCTTATCTGTAAAATACCCGTATACAGCTGTGAAGCCATTTCAGGATGGCTTCACAGTTTTTTTATGAGTTTGACCGTGTTTATCCGCAGCATATGGGACATAATGAATGCAGTCCGCACCCGGCAGAGTTCCGGTGCAGTTGGCGTTCGAAGCATAGTCGAGAGTACAAACTCCGTCACGCTGATATATACAACAATTGAGGCAAGTTATCATATGGATCCGCCCTCTCTTTAGCGCCGCTGCTTTAATATAACCGAAAATTCGCGCAATACTCACCCAACCTACAAAATCAGAAAGGCCGAATTCCATTGAAAAAATTTCTGCTACTGCCGCTGATAGCCATATCGGTTTTTACCGTTTCAAAGGCATTCTTTCGGTCGGGCACCGAGGCGGCTTATGTTATGACCGAAGAACTCACCACAACGACCGTTCTCAACTACGTAAATTGTTCCGGCAAAATAGAGGCGATACGCTCCCGAACGCTCGGTGTCGCCGGCTGTGCGGTCGTCGACAAAATATACATCAGTACCGGCGACACCGTAAAACAGGGACAGCTTCTCATGACATACTCAGCCGCACAGGATTTCTCGATAGACGCAAACCTTCTTGATGAATATGAACTGCTGAATTCCGACGCAATCGTCGCGGTGGATTCGATGCTGAGCGGCGGATATATGCAGGGGTATATCGAGGCGCCGTTCAGTGGGGTAGTCACCGACATAGGCATAGAGGAAGGGGAACAGCTCTCTCCGTTCATTGGGGCGGTACAGGTGTGTGACTTATCACGCATGCTTGCCGTGCTGCATGTGAATGAATCCGAACTTACGTCGATAAGTGTGGGTATGCCGGTCGAGATCACCGGCGACACATTCACCGGGACCCGTCAGGGGGTAGTCACCGAGGTATCTCCGGTAGTTACGACAAAGATGTCACTCACCGGCTCAAGCGAGAAATACGGCGAAATTACCGTTGAAATTCTTGACCTCGACGGGCTGCTGCCCGGCGCATCTGTCAATGCAAAAATTTCCACCAGCCGCATAAGCGGAGCCATCCTCGTACCATATTCCGCTATCGGTCAGGACGAAAACGGTTCTGAGTATGTAAATGTCCTCTCGAACGGATTTGCCGTGAAACGTGTGATAACGACCGGCGAAGACCTCGGAGACCGGGTGCGTGTGACCTCAGGTCTGCACGAGGGAGAGACGGTCATCACCGAATCGCCCGAAACATTAAAAACCGGAACACCTGTGAGAAAGTATGAAGATAATTGACTTGATCAGCCTGGCATTCAGAAATACCCTTCGCGGCAGACTCAGGAGCACGCTTGTGATAACTGCGGTATCCATTGGCGTTTTCGCCACTCTGTTCATCGCCTCAACAGGAAACGCCGCCGTAGAAACGGTGGGGGAGCAGCTCGACTCTCTCGGCATATCCGGCACCCTCATTTACCCGACTAAGGTCGCCTCCTCGAGCGGTATCCATCTCGAAGATGAGGATGCCGTCGCGGTGATGGCGTCGGTCAGCGACATCCAGAATGCAATGCCGCTAATCGTAAAATATGGAACCTATAAAATAAAGAACTGGCAGGGCAACTCTGTCATTTATGGCATCGACGACTCAATAAGCTCAATGCTGGATGTAGAACTGCTTTTTGGAAGATACCCGACCGAACGCGAGGTGAGGTCAGCAGCAAAAGTAGCGGTTGTAGATAGTGACTTTGCGTCAAAGGTGTACGGTCGCTCAAACATCGTCGGAAAAAATATATCTCTCGCAATCAACGGAAATTATAGCGATTATGAAATAATCGGTATAATCAGCCCGCAGAGCACCGGGCTTTCAATGCTCGTCGGGGATGCACTTCCAATGTTCGTGTATATCCCTTACACCTCCTCCCAAGCTGCCACAGGTCAGAATTGGGTCGACCAGCTTCTCATTTCCGGAAACGACGAGGATTCTGCTGTCGGTGCCGTAGAATACCTCAGCCGTAAATACGGACGCAGCAACAGTTTCACGTTCGAAGACATCAGCGGACTGCGGCGCGACATAGACAGTGCGCTGACCTTTACCTCCGCATTTCTCACCGCGATTGCGGCAGTGTCGATGGTTGTTGCCGGTATAGGTATCATGACAACAATGCTATCAAGCGCAAACGAACGCCGCCGCGAAATCGGCGTGTATATGTCCATCGGCGCGCATCGCCGTGATATCGCACTCGAATTCATTGTAGAATCTGCTCTGATTTCCCTCATAGGTTCAACCATAGGAGTCGTGTGCGCCTGCCTCGCAACAGCATTTGTCACCGACCAGATACAAATAAATATCTTTCCATCACTAAAAGCAATGATTTTGACCGTTGCATCCGCAGTCGCCTGTGGTATAATATTTGGCGTCGCACCCGCGATCAAGGCATCCGGTCTTGACCCCATCGACGCACTGAGGGAGAACTAAACATGTTCGTTGAAACTCCAAACCTTCCGCAGAGCCCCGTCAAAGCGGTAATAGTCGGAGAGAAATACAGTATTTTATCAGAACCACTTGCAAATCTTGGCATTACACCTATTTATGTTCCAAATTCGCAAATATTGTCCGAATACGAAAACAGTCATGCCGACATGCTTGTCTGCCACTTAAAAGGACGCGAACTAGCCTTATGTGGTGAAATATACGATAGTTTTGTTTCTAAATATACAGATTTTGGGTTTTTGTTTGTGCAGGGGAGTGCGCATACAGGAAACGAGTATCCTTCCGACGTCTCATATAATCTGCTGGTATTCGGCAATAGATACATAGGACGCGGTGACGTGGCTGATAGTGAGCTTGTAAAGCACTTGAATCGGCATGGATTTGAGGAATGCAGAGTTCGTCAAGGTTACGCAAAATGCTCGGTATGTATAGTGACCGAAAGCGCGGTCATAACTGCGGATTCAGGTATTGCAACGGCGTTGGCAGCCACAGGTACTGAAGTCCTCAAAATATCTGCCGGAGGAATAGATCTGCCGGGATGCAACTACGGATTTATAGGCGGCGCATCAGGGAAAATCTCAAAACACAAACTCGCATTCACGGGAAGACTTGACAATCATCCAGACATTGAACAAATACTGAGGTTTCTTGAGACCCATGGTGTCGAACCGGTGTGGCTTACCGATCTGCCGTGCTTCGACGTAGGCTCAATATTACCGGTCATAGAAACCGGCAAATAACAACGTGCAATAACTATAGTCATTGTACTAACGCTCGCAGACTGATACACGGAGCAAAGCGTGTATTTACCTCCCCTGAGTTCAACAAAATTTTTATGTCATATAATCCGATCGGAGAGCTCCCTATTCTATTTTAGAATTGGGTGTCAATTTTGTTTAACGAGATGCGAGAGCGAAGCGGCTCGCATAGAGTGGCTAAAATAGCAGGCTAATGCCTGCTATTTTAATTTGCCACGTTTCCATCCTTGTTCTGCGCCCGCAGTATTTTGCTTTTCGCATATTGTGGGGGAGCTTGCAGCTTGTATATTTTTCCAGCAATTCCGCTTTCAACAACCGCGCGCAGCGCGCTAAAATAGCTTCCTCGGGTGTGGTATTAAGCCTGCGAGGTAGTCGAGACTGACATTATAGTACCGTGCAAGTGTAATGAAATGGTGCATTGGCATTTCACGTTTGCCTGTTTCGTATAGGTGATATTGTGGTCTTGTTATGTTTAGAATTTTTGATATTTTTTCTTGTGTATATTCGTTATCTTCTCTTAAGTCTTTTATCCTTTGGTAATAGTACATTATTTTCACCTTCTATTTTGGTTATTAAGACGAAAGTATCATATATTTGCTTTTTGAGCTTGTAATGTATTCAAACGAATACTATAATATAGGCAAATGTATTCGTTTGGATACATTATTCTAAACCCGTGCCGGGGTGAAACGGTGGAGGAAATATGAGTAAGAAAGTATATAGCGAGGAACATTTTCAGCGTCTCAAGGAGGAGAATGCAAAGCAGATTGACGATGCACATGCAGCTTATAAAGGTAACTGCAATAAGTGTCCGCTTGAGCTTGCTTGTCGGTCAATTGATAAGATGATGGGAGGTCATGCGTAATGGAGACATATACCGTTATTGGATACCGTCCATACAGCTTCAGGGGAACAGATGGTCGCGATATAAACGGCATGAATCTGTATTGCAGCTATGAGATGTCTGGCGTTACAGGTGAGTCTTGTATAAAGCTGTCTGTTAATACGTCTGCTCTTGGTGGCTATGCACCTATGCTCGGCGATAAGATATGCGTTTCGTATAACAGGTACGGGAAGGTTGCCGGTATACAGTATGCAGATTGAGCCGGACAAGCCTATACGTATTTTGCTTACCCTTGAAGATCCTCCTGAGTTGATTAAGCTGCGCAAGGACTACGCAGCTCTCAAGGAAGAGCATGAACGTTTTCATCTTGCTATTTATAATCTGACCAGTACTCTTTTGCGGTTGGGTCGCGCGATACGGATAATTCGTCAGCTCGGCGGAGATCCGGAGGCGTATGGTTTATGATGTTCGGACTGTCGTGAGATAGGCATTGTAATACGGGGGTTAAAGTTCGCGGAATTTTAACCCCCCTCGGCTAACAGGGGGGTACATCCTACATAATGAGCGTAGAAAGTTACGAATCTTGTTACCTTTATGATGCTCTATCCTTCACGTCGAAGTGCGATAGTAAAGAGGATATTATAGACTTACTTGGTCTCGGGTTTGATGTGTCCTGGCAAATGGTGACTGGTTCAAAGGGCTATCTTCATCGGCTTTACTTTATGGGTATCTCCATACATTTTGATTCCGATAATCCAGACCAAAATGTGTGGTGTGAGATGAGTGGACAAGGCTGCCGTGCTTTTGAGCAGTATGGCAATGGAGATTATGATGGTATATTCGCTTGGCTTTTTACCGAGCCGGATGACCGTCACTTGACTCGTCTCGACGTCGCTTTTGATGACCATGATAATTTGATAGACCTTGATCGTCTCTGGTATGCGCTCGAAGAACGTGAGTACGTTTCAAAATCGAAGTGGCATAGGGAGGATGACTCGGACGGTGGTCGCACGGTGTACCTCGGTTCTCGCCATTCTGAGATGTTTTTTCGTATATATGATAAAGCAATAGAGCGCGGTTAT